>NZ_QTLP01000019.1:110682-111357 GCF_003635405.1 Parabacteroides sp. AF39-10AC
CTCGGCATCCAAGCTTTTAGCGGGGCTGATCTTGTCACGTCGCGCCACACCCGTAGTAGGAAGCGTGAGCACGTACCAGCGTACAGTCTTCAAGTCATGACGCTTGCCAACTCGCGCCGTACCCCTCTCCGAGCAACCGTCTCTCAAAACATTCATCATTATGATTATCTTTTCCTAAGATTATATCAAGATCTCCACTCAAGCCTCACGACAATTCAAAGCCCTACCAAGAGCGCCCTATTTACTCCTGATAAACAACACTTTATGTTTTTAAAAATGGCTTTTCTGAAAATCACCATCGGTTGAAATATTAAGCTACTTGGGAAGTAGCGTAAAACAGGAACACGGAGCACACGGAATACACGGATTTCACGGATAGGGAATACGGAATGAAAGCACTTTTCCGTGTATTCCGTGTGCTCCGTGTTCCAACTCATAATAAAATGTGATTATCGGCAAAAGGAGATTCCTTTCGCCTACATCGTCATGCCCATACAGGAAGGATTAAAGCAAAATCAGAAAGGCATGCCGCTTATGCAGAACGGAAATGAGACTACCGACAAGCCAAAAAGGAAATGTGTCCCTTTAAAAACTTGTTTCTCGATACTTTTTGGCTATATTCGCGCCGTGAAAGAATACGCTACTTCCCAAGTAGCAAGCCTCTTACCCCACTTT
>NZ_QTLP01000002.1:0-331829 GCF_003635405.1 Parabacteroides sp. AF39-10AC
GTCCGAAATGTTAAATGAGTAGTGATTTGTAAAGAGACAAAAAGCGAAATGAATGAAAATGTAAAAAAGGAAAGAAAATGGAAGATATTGAGAATGAAGGTGTGAGAGAAAAAAAGTTGTCCCTTTCTTACGCAGAAAGAGACAACTTTCAGAATGACGGATAAATATCCGTTTTCGGGTGTAAAAGTAGCTCAAATTGCTGATAAAGGCAAGGAGGATGCTTAAATCTTTTGTCAAAATTAAAAAAGACAAACAATAGCGAGCCGTCAAGCGTGACGTGCTTTGTCCTATTAACATTTCCAAGGGCTTGAAAAACAGCGGATAGGAGCGTTTATACTCCTATTGTCTCTTTCTGCGTAAGAAAGAGACAGCGTGATTCAAGTAAAAAAATGTAAAATGTAGTAGTGAAAAAGCACGTGCAGGTATGGAGGAAATAGGTGTAAAATTACAAAAAGCAGTATTGATCATGATGTCAATAGTATCGATGTTAGGAATGTCAAGTTGTGAGGATCGTCTCGATTCACCCTGCCCGTCTACGGGTGAGGGCAAGGCGGTGGAGGTATCGCTCTGCGTGGGTATCGCCGACGAGGTGGATGCCGCATCGCTTGCCGGCGGCACGTCCGGTACGAAAGCGGGGGAGGGCGTTGGTTCCGGCTCCGGTCTCAATGTGCGGCTGCAATCCTCTGCCAAGACCAAGGCTGCCGTAGAAGACCCGTTGGCCACCGCCAAGCCGGATAAGCTTTACGGCTTGGAGATCTGGCAATACGATGCGGGCGGTAATTTTAAAACCGGCAAAGGAGTGAGTTATACGAGCGCCGTTGAGATTGGTTCCTCCTTCACGGTCACGCTGGAGGCTTTGGACAATTGCCAGCTGGTGATAATCGCCCGGGGATATAATGGTTCCGCCTACACGGTGGGTTCCCTTAGCGGGAAAAGCCTTTCCGCCGTGCAAAGCACGACAGCCACGGCATCCATGATCGAGGGGATCAAGAATGAGGGGGATATAAAGGCCATGCCCTATATCCTTCACCTGCCTAAGGTGAACGTAACCTCGGCAGGCGAGATCCAAAGCCCTGACGGTACGGATGTCCGCATCCTCCTGCGCCGCTTGGCTACCCGCCTGACGCTGTCTTGGAAAAACGAATCGGAGAAAACCGGCTATACTCTAGAGCAAGTCCTGCTGCAATCCATCCCCGTAGACTACAGGTTATTAAAACCCGTCAATGACGATACCTACCCGTCCCTGTTGGATCAATATACCACCATACAGGTGGCAAGCGTCTCGGACGAGGGAAGCTATACCTGCTGGATTCCCTCCGTCGTACGCGGGGAGAGCGCCTACGCCTCCTCCGCTTATTACCGCACGAAGGCGAACGCCCCGAAGGGCAGCGCCTACGCTACCTTCATCTCCCGCCACAAGAGCGACGGCGGCAACGAAACGGATAGCCGGAAGAAACTGAACTACCGCGTCTATCTGGGTGGCAGCACCAGCAAGGAGTTCGACTTATACGATAACACGAACTATATATATAATGTAGAGATGTCGCACAATACGCTTCCAGTTGACGACCGTCGCATAACCATCATCGACCCAATCCCTGCCTCGCAGAACAACAACAACATAGTCCCCACGGCGAACTGCTTTATGGTAAAACCGGGTGGAGCGTTCTGCTTCAACCCATACAACTACACTATAAAGGGAGTAGCCGGAGGCAATACGATATTGCGAGACTGGTGCGGCCTTTCGGGCACTACCTTCTCTACCCCGATAAAATCCGTGAAAGTATTGTGGCAGACGCTGGAGGATGGCGACTTGGGCGACCCCGCACTGGGAGTCGTTAACAAATACGCCCCGCAGGTACCGGCCGAAGATGACCACACGAACATCGTGGAGCTAAAGAACGGCGACAGCCTCACGGATGCCCGTATCTACTGCCGTGTCGCTCCGAACACCACGGGAGGCAGTGGCCTTATCGCCGCCTACGATGGCGAGAACGGAACGGGCAATATCCTTTGGAGCTGGCATGTGTGGGTAACGGATTATAGTCCCTCGGCAACAACCGACGCTACCATTCTCTTGCCGGACAACCAGCGCATCTTGAAATTGCAGAACGGGGTGACCTCATATAAGCCCATCATGGATCGTTGCCTAGGTGCCTACGATGGATACGTGTCCGTCCCCCCCGATATCCTCGATATGTCGCGTGCCAACGGTTTTCATTACCAGAGGGCACGTAAAGACCCTTTCCCCGGAAGCTATACGGCGGAAAAAATAGCGAATCAATATAAATTCACCATCAATGCTGTCCTACCTCCCAAGCATTGCCTGAACAGGTATAAGGCGGACGGAATCACATGGGTGATGCCGACAGGTCTTAATTTCAGCTCGGTTCATCATGCCTATCAGCATCCCGAGGCTTTTGGGCAGCCCCAAAATCAGGAATGGTCATCCAATCCCAGTTCGGATGCGAACGGCAGGCCCACTTGGAGTGACAGCAAAACCGTGCATGATCCATGTCCTGCTGGTTGGCGGGTTCCGACACAGAATGAACTTCAAGTACTAATAAGCCGTAATTCCTCTGACTGGAATACGATACTATCTAATTCTGAAAAAAATGGTGGAGTCCTTTTGAAATACGATAATACGACAAACGGCACGTACCTGCGATTCTCCGGTTATCCGGCGGATTTGACAACATTAAATAATGTGGGATACACGACTTTCTTGGCTATTACAGCCTCCAATGCCAAAATGAGTAGCGTATTTATCGCCAGTCGTAGCGGTGGGATCGTGGAAGGGGGAGGAGGACTTAAGTTCGCCGGCAAAGATAACCGTGATGCCCAAAACATCCGCTGTATCCAAGAATAAGATCATGACATAACATATAATTAAACGGATTACTAACAATTAAAAACAAACCAATCATGGCAAACGAGTATTACTGGAAAGTATGGCTTCGGCCGAATTTGTTAACCAAGGATGACGACAACGACTACGTAGCGGAGGTATTGACACAAAAAGACACCCTGCACAACGAGAATATAGCCAACGCCATCATCAAGGAAGGCTCCGAGATCAAGTATGACACCTTGCTCTCTATCATCAAGCAACGCGACCGCATTGTGCGGGAGCACCTCATGATGGGCTACAGCCTACTCACCGAGGTGTGCCAGTACACGCCCCGTATCACGGGCCCTTGGGGAGGCGAGACGGCGAAGTTCGATCCCGCTATCCATAAGCTGACGCTCGATATCGTGCCCTCCGCCGAGATGCGTGACGCGTTGAGCAAGGTGGGCGTGGAGGTTCTCGGAGCCAAGTCTGAGGTAGGGCGCATCGGCATGGTGACCGATACCTTCACGGGATTGTCCAACGGCTCTATCACCCCGAACGAGGACATACTGATCGAGGGCGACCGTATCCGTATTAACGGGGCGGACAGCTCGGTAGGTATCTTTTTCGTGTCGGAAGACGGCGAGAAGGTTACGCCCGTGACCCGCCGCCTCACGCAAAACGACCCCAGCCGTATCATCGCCCGCGTACCGGCCTTGACCGACGGCAAGTACAAGCTACGCATCGTGACGCAGTTCTCGAAAGGCGTCACCTTGCTCAAGTCTCCCCGCACGATCGAGTACAAGCTGCCGCTCACCGTGGGTGCCGGGGGAGGCGACTCCGAGAGCCCGGATGAGATTTGATCCGGGGGAGGTATCATCCCTAGCACAGGGGAGACATCATCCCTAACACTAGGGAGGCATCGTCCCTAACGCTGGGGAGGCATCATCCCTAACGCTAGGGAGAGACCCTCCCCGACGGCAGGGAACCGGCCCGTACAGAGGGAAAGGAAAAACTATAGATAAACTAGTATATGAGATTAAGACATTTATCGGAAAAAACAGCTTTTTTATTACTCGGCTTACTCGTCTTGGGAGCTTGCGGTAAGGACGATCCGGAACCACCCGTTCCCGGTTCCGGCGAGGGATTGTTGCGGGTATCCGTGCGACATACGGGCGATACTCCCTTGGCCGTTTTCGCTTATAAGGCGGATGGTTCCCGCGTGGCGGGGAAGGAAGAGCCCGCCGGAACGCCGTCTACGTGGTCGTGGAGCGAGCGGCTCGTGGTGGGGGAGTACGCCCTGCTGGTCGCCGGCGCCGACCCCGCCGAGGTCCGGTTGGGCGATACGGAGAATCTGGGGAAAGCCTATGCCGCCGCCCTTCCCTCGGGAAGCGACAGCCTGCTGGTATCGCTGGATAGCCCTCTTTACGTGGAGAGCGTGACGGGGATTAAGGTGACCGATGGTGATGAGACCGCGATCTCATCGACCCCCAAGGATATCCGCCGGATCTTGCGCCTTACCATCGACGCGGGGAAAGGCTTCGGCGGGGCGAAGGTGGAGGGCCGTCTGGGCGGGATAGCCTCGTCGGTGCGCCTGTCCGACCGGATAGCGACAGGAGTGGGTGTGCTCGACCTTGATTTCCGTGCCTCGGCTACGGGCGTAGCGGGCGTTTACCAAGCCGTGGCGGGTATCTTGGGTACGGTGACGCTGGACGGCTCGGACCGGAGCAACGTCTGCACGCTCTCGTTCGAGACCGCCGGCGGCGAGCGTTTCAGTTACGAGGAGAACCTGACCGCGAGCCTGCATGAGGCCATGTCCTCGGGCCGTGATACGCTGGATCTCTCCTTGAAGGTAAGCCCCGCCGTCCCGATCCGCCTTTACACCGGCATCCAGACCCGTGCCGCCGTGGACGTTTTCGACTCCACACCCGTATCCATCGCCGTAGGCACTTCCGCCGGCGATTACACGGAGCATTGGACGGGGACGGCTACGGAGGGCGATATCCTTTTAGACCCGGAGCGCTACTATCCCACGGACGGCTCCGCGCTTTTCATCCGCAGCTATCACCCCGCCGCCCCCCACGTGAACGGCGAGGTACGGTACGAGCTGACGGGGCAGGAAGACTTGATGCTGACCGATGAGCGGAGCGGTTCCCTGTCCCGCCGTTTCGACGCTACGGAAACGCCCTTGATCCATAAGCACCTGCTGACGCAACTCAGCTTCCGCCTACGTGTCAAGGGAGCGCCGGACGGGTATAGCGTACATGCCGTCAAGCTGAACGGGCTAGCCTCGGTAGCTAAGGTGTCCTTGTCGGATGGAGAAGTGGTCCCGGTCGGGGAGACCAGCTCGGTGATCATCTATTCTTCCGATGACGGGAATGGTATCCCCGTGGTGGATGGCGTAGTGACGCTCCCCGGATTCGTGCTGGTGCAGCCCAAGGCCTCCTTGACGCTTGACATGACGCTCGCGCCGGAAGGTGATCCCGCCTCCGGGCAGGATTTCAAGGATCTCCCCGTCTCGTTCGGCGGCGAGGGCAACGAGAGTGGAGGGGCTTACGATATTGAGATCTCGCTTGAGATACCCGTTGATCCGGAGGAACCGGACGACCCCGATACTCCCGAGGAACCCAAGGAGCCGGATCCCTTCGAGGAGTACCAAGTAAAGATAACGGCAACCGTCACCCCGTGGAAACCGGGCAATGGCGGCAACGCCGATTTATAGACCAGATTATTTAATTCATATTTTTTATTAATACTTTAAAATTACAAGACAAATGAAAAAGATTTTGACAATGGCGGCTGTGGCCCTGTTAGCGGCAAGCTGCTCGAACGACAAGGATGTGATCACTCCCGATTTGGGTACGGCGAATGCTCCGGTAGCGATCAAATTGACACAAAGCGTGGAAGGTCTCACGACTAAAGCCCCGATCACGAATGGATCGCAGGTGGAAGGTATCGTGGTGATGGTGGACGTGACTTCCGGACACGAGCATGATTGGGGTAGCTTTAATCCGGTTTACAAGAATGTGATCAATGAAACTACAAAGGCATTGGAAACACGTGCCAACGTAGCCGGCGCTGTATTTACGGCTGGGAAAGAGACGGATATTACCTTGACTCCCACCTTGTATTATGATAATACGGAAGTGAGTCCCAAAAACTCCCATATTACGGCGGTCGTTCCTTCCGGAACAATCGAGTCCTCAAAAGTGGTTTTCGGTAAGGTAGACGGCTTGCAGGATGTCATGACGATCGGTGCGGATCAAGATGCCGGAACTGCAGCGTCACCAAATCAAAATGGATGTAAGTTGACGTTTGCCCACAAGACCACCCAATTGGTTTTCGCCGCTAGTTACACAAGCGTAGCTGGTGGTAAGGGAGAATGGGAAGGAAAGAACGTCTCCATCAAGAGCATCAAGATTTTGGGCACGCAATTGCCCCAATCCGTGAACCTGACAAATGGTGACGTGAATTGGGCTACTGCTTCCGATTTCTCTGTCCCGAATATCACGACAACCGCTCTTTCCACGACAGCTTCTACGATTAGCCCGGCAGTGATGCTCGCTCCGTCTAATGATATCAAGCTGAACGTAACGATCAACGTAGGCGGTACGGATCGTACCTTCTTGAATGTCCCGGTGATGGACTCAAAGAATGCAGGTGAAAAGTTGAATGCCCAAGAAGGCTATGCCCATACGGTTACGTTGAACATTACCGAGCCAGATAAACCTACAGGAGAAAATGTGAAGGCACTGGAAGTGAAAGCCACTGTCAACGAATGGAAACAGGGTAACGGCGGAACCGTTGAATTGAAATAATCTTAAATATCCCTCAACCATCATGAGACAACTCTCTACATACATATTGTCGATGATAGCCATGGGATCGTTGGCCGCTTGCTCGGACAATGGTGAGGCGGGAGGTGAGATACCTTCCGCCGATCCTCCGATCGAGCTTCGGGCGACGTACCCGGACACGTCCATAAGCACGAAAGCGGAAGTGGGAGAGGCGGAGGCGTTCAAGACTACCCTCTTTTGCGTGACCCGTCTCGACGCCATCACAGGTGTTCCCGACTATACGAGTCTTGCCGATCGTTTCTCCACCCCCGTATCCGACGTGACCACAAGTTGGGCCGATGCCGTATTCTACGAGGAATGGGTAGAGCGGACGGCTGATGTGGCGGTAGGCGGGAGTATCTCATGGGATGCCTCTCGTAAGCACCATTATCCCCGCATGGGAGCGAACGTGTATCTGGTCGGCGTATCTCCCGTGGCGGGCGATAACTCGTACGATGCCGCCGAGGGTACCGTAAGCTATACCCTTGACGGGCATATGGACTTGATGTACGCCGGTCCCTTGGCGGGTAATAAGTGGGATGGTAACCGGTTTACGGGCAATACCGTCGCCGGGGTCGAGGCGAATCGCTCATTGAATTACGCCCACCTGCTTACCCAGCTGGTATTCAAGGCAAAGAAGCATGATGCCGGAGGACTGGAGGTGAAGGTGAACAAGATTATCGTGAAAAGCATACCTACGGCGGTAAATGTTCCGCTGGCTACGGGCGAGGCTGTCTTCTCCGGTTCCTCGGAAGTGATCCTTGAGCCTGCCGGCAACGCCACGGTAGGGGCATCAAATGTCGGTCCCATCGATCTGGGCTGCTTGTATCTGCCGCCTACACCCGATCCGGGCAATGTAAAAATAACGGTCGAGACTTCGATCGGTACCTTTACCGACGTATCCGTAAAGATGGGTGATGAAATATCTGAGGATAATTTCAAGCCCGGTTTCTCTCACGTGATCACGTTGGATATCTACGATGCCTCTTTAGGTATCTCCTCCGTGGAGGTAGCCGAATGGACTCCCTCGTATGTCGATGGCAACCTAGACTTGATCCACTGACTGACTAAACGAATTGAACAATTAATAGAACGAATCAAAAAAAGTAATCATGAGAAAACAGATAAACTATAAACTACTCTTTCTTTCTCCCTTCTTCTTGGCTGCCTGTAGCAACGAGGACAATATCCCCTCCATCCTCCCTTCCAACCAGCCGGATGCCGTAGAGCTGGGGATTACGGCGGGGGTGACGCTTACGAAAAGCGTGATAAATTTGGGTACCCAAGCTGACGCTAGTAAAGATGATGTCATGAAAAGCGTAGCGGTGTACGCACGCTTAAAGGGGACAGTCGTATCGGGTGAAGATCCTTATACGAATGCGAAAAGCAATAATTACGCATTATATACTTATTCGACGACAGGAACCGCAGGTTGGAAAAGCGGAGATAAAAAGATCTATCTGACCTCCGAAGTGGCAAAGATATACGCTTATTATCCGGCTTATCAGCCCGGAACAAATCAAGAGTTAGCCACAACCACAGCTCTAGTATTATCTGATAATACCGCTACGGATAACTCCACAATCCCAGTAACGGTCTTTGCTGGAACGACTGATGATGCGCATAGGGATTATCCCTCGACATTAATAGACAACTCTGAAACGACAAATACCAATAAGGCAAAGATTAATTCAGCGAAAGGTGAAATCGATTATATGTGGGCGGACCAAGGTAGCTCTGAGACGAATTGGATAACTGCCAGCAACACGAAAAAGGAAACCTCTATAGATGCCTCTGTTGATCTAACCATGAAGCATGCCTTGACTTTGGTTAGTTTCCGCATTTACAATGATGGAACTTATAAGAATAAAGGTGTGCTATCGAAGATACAGTTGAAGGATGTACCTAATCAAGCTAATACAGGTTCCGATGCGATAGCGACGATGAATATTAATACGGGAGTCTTGACGGTTCACGCCAATACAACTAGTGCTGCGACTTACGTCCGGAATTTTTCCTCTAACTATACGCTAAAGGTACAAGGTTCTGGAGGCTTAACCGATGAGACAGCTACAAAAAATGCTTCATCCCGATTTAGCATCTTGGCTTTGCCGATAACTAGCAAAGCCCTAAATAATACCAAAGCCATCTTTACGATTGATGGAGCGGATTATGAGGTTGCGTTAGCCGATAGTGGGACAGGAGTTACTTGGGAGCAGGGGAAAGAAAACATCTATACTGTAAAACTTAGCGGTAAGGAATTATCCATAGGCACCGTAACCGTAGCCGCTTGGGGCACAGGAACCGGCAATGATGATTTGAAAGTTAATTAACCTACAGTCTAGGGTTGTAGAGACGGGGCGTGCCCCGTCTCTACAACAAAACACGAAACACGAAATACAAAACACGAAATCTGTGTAGTAACAATCAGACCGGGTGGTAATAATAAAACCGGGTGGCAAATAAACGAACAATATAAACAACGATAAATATGAAACCGTATAGATACCTATTATTAACAACAGTATCGCTTTCCCTTTTCGCCTGCGGCGGAGAGGATGGCGAAGACCCCATCGTACCCCCGGTTGATCCGGATACCCCTGTCGCCCTGTCCCCGCAGATCGCCAGCGTAGCCCTCACCAAGGCCACTGCCACATCCAGCGATATAGCGGCTATCGGCCTATACGCCGTAAATAACGTGGCAAGTGAAAACCATTACGGCACATCCCCCCAAGGTACATACGGCCAATACACCCTCCAAGAGGGTTCCTTAAAACCCGCTACGATAAACGGTAAGGATCAAACGATCTGGCTAAGCACCCAGCAAGCTATAGTCTACTCTTGCTATCCAGTCACGGATGCCACCACGATAACCGCGGCCGGAAATGCCTCTTCCCCGGTCTATACCATCCCGGTACGAGCCACTGCCATAGCCTATTCGAATACGGTAACGAATGCCTCCTCCTTGGATTTCACAGTTCCCGGTAACGATTATATGTATGGCGTAGCCTATAACACTACCGCGAAAACCTTTGGAACAACTCAACCCATAGCCGATAACGGCCACAGAACCTCCGATTCAAAAGGCGAGAAGATAAACCTCGGCCTTAAGCATGCCTTTTGCTTGGTAAGCCTAAAGTTCAAGAAACACACGGACTACGCCGGTCCTTGCAACCTGACAAAAATAACCTATAGTCGCCCCATCCCGACACTACAAACGAATGGTACCACCACCATGAGCCTAAAGGACGGAGCCCTCGGCAACCTAACCGGAGCGAAGGCGGGTACACCGGTAAAGTACGAGTACACGGTAAATGGCGGCGTAACCGTTGCCGCTACCACAGACGGAATCGAGTTCATCAATTACGGCGTACCATTCCCCTCCGGCACTGCAAATGTTACCGCCGCTACCTTGACCGTCGTAGTAGATGGCAAGGAAATGAAACTAGACACCATTACCGACGGTGGCGAATGGTCCGCCGGAAATAAATATACATACACCATCTCCATCCACGGTACCGGCCTTAAGCTGGACGGCTTCAATGTGGTAGGGTGGACGAATGAATCATCCGACAATACAAGTACGACTATCTAAAAAAACTATACGACCTATGATACAGGATATTTACAAAAACGCACGTCCGCTACACCTCAGTGTAGGCCTGTTGGCGATACTGGCGCTCTTATCCGGCTGCTCCTCCGACGACTCCTTGCCGGAAGACACGACAGGGGCATTCTTACAACCCGTATTCCACATGAGCGGTGTCGAGACCCGCTCCATCATAAGCGGAACCTCCACGACGGAGGGTGAGGGAAGGATTAACGCGGTAAAACTTTTCGTTACTAAAGCAGAGGACGGCTATACTCCCTATGGCGGGGTTGGTACGGCGGGGGATGCCGGCCTTTCCACCTTCACCTATCAGTCGGTAGGTAGCGGCGGAAACGATTGGATAGGCGATCCCACCGTGAATTTATCGAGTGTAAAGGCCCGGATCTATGCCTATAGCCCGACGAGCGCCACCCTCACAAAATCAACGACTACCACGACGCATACCATAGCGACCACCCTTCCCGCTCACCAGAATTTCTATGGCGGCAAGGGATGGGATTCTGACGCTACCGATTATATGTACGGTTCCGCCAGCAACACGGTAGGAGAGGCTATCGCTATTACGGCCAGCAATACCACGCCGTCCGGCGGTTCCCCCTCAAGCGGTACTTATCAGCCGGAAATCTACTTGCAACATGCGCTGGCCCGCCTTTCCTTCACGATGCAATCCGCCACGGGACGTTCCGTGAATACGACCTATGATTACGTGAAGAAGATAACGTTGAAAACATCCTCCAATGCGTTCACTACCGGCACGGGAACGATGCAGATCGCGGATGGAGCGCTTGGTGGAGGAACAAAGGTAGCCGAACTCACTTTTACCCCTAAAAACGATGCGTCGAGTAATACCACCGCCATACTTTGCGGTGCCGCAGGTGTTCCGGTGGAGGTAGGCTATGGGCTGGTGGCTCCTTTGGTATCGACAGACATGACCCTTACGGTAGTGGTCGGCAAGCGGGATGGCACTACGGATGACCGGACGTTATCCGCCAACCTAAGTCAGATCACTTGGAAAAGAGGACATACCCACAAAATACAAATAACCTTATCCAACCGAGCGATTACGGTGAACGCCAATATCGTCCCTTGGATGGAGAGCGGTTCAGCAGGAACGGGAGACGTTAAGCCCGGCGGCTATTAATTACGGCATAAAAAGAAAAATATGAATATGAATTACATGAACCTCAGTTTAGCATGGATGGGAGCCTTGAACATGGCGCTGGCTCTCTACGGTTGCACGAACGGGATAGAGACGGGGCTTTCCGCTCCGGAGGGAATCCCGGTGACGGTACTTGCCGAGATCAGCCCTGTTACCAAAAGCGGCGAGGCGGTTAGCTCGGATAATGGTTTCGATAGGACATCCTTCCTTTCCGGCGATCAGATAAAGGTGACAAGGACAAAAAAGGCAAGTGGGACGGCGGCTTCCCAATCGGCCAGCTATCGGTATGACGGGACTTCCGCATGGACCGTGGTGGGAACCTCGCCTGTGACCTTGGAGCCTGCCGTTACGTATTCGGCGCAGTTTCCGGCGGATTACTCGGCCATCAACCAGTTTCAAACCACGAGCGCTGCTTATCTGGCCAGTAACCTGCTGAAAACGGGTGATGCCACATCCAGCGACGGTACGCTGGACTTTACGTCGAGCGGCAAGCCCTTTACGCACGTCAATTCGAAGTTGACCTTGAAGTTTACCGTGAACCGTGAGACTACCATCGCCAATGATGCCGTATTGGTAGCGGCGGCGGGGATACGTACGGCTGTATCTACGAACCAGACGATCACGCTATATCGGCCTTACCCGGTCGATGCATCCCGGAAATATGAATGGTGTGGTATCCTAAGGGCTGTAGGTGGTAGTGCGGGAACCCCTGCTACGGATCTAACGGTCTCTCTCACTTGCGATGGTGTTACCTACAAGGCTACCTTAACGGGTTGTGCCTTGCGGACCGGTTACCACTATACATATAATTTGACCTTGCATAACGACATGCTGATCCCGGAAAGTTGTACCATCGGCAAATGGACGGATGAGATCATGGCTGGAGGAAATTTAACTTAACAACTATATAGCATTATGATACATTATACTATGAATATACGACAAACCATGCTCCACCTGTCCGGAGGCTTATTGCTATTGCTCGCCCCCGCCTGTACCTCAGAGGTGGATCTGGAAGGTGGACAGCCCTTGGAGGTGACGGCGGAGATCGTTTCTTCTCTGTCTACCCGTGCGGTCGACGCTACGAACTATGATAAGAGTAGCTTTAGTACGGACGATGAGATACAGATTAATGGTGGGAGCCAGACCGTGACTTACCGAAAGGATGCCACGAACGGGTGGATTCCGAAAACGGCGGGAAAATCGTTGACGGTTTCCGGATCATCTACGGCTTCTTCATTCTCGGCCTCATATCCGGCAGCTTTCACCTTTATTCTGCAAGACCAGAGATCCTATGAGAATTTCTGGCAAAGCAATAAACTGGAAGCGAAAGGCGGCTCTAACGTTACCTTGAGTAGCAACAAGGTAAACTTTACCTTTATGCCGGTAGCGGCGAAGATCACGATCTCAATTAATTATGCCTCATCAGGGGGTGCTACTACAAAATATAGGAATGTGACGGCTACCTTAGCAGGCAATGGCATCCGGACTGGTGCCTCTTCTTCTGAAACGATCGAGATGTTGCATACAGGGGATAATACCGTAGCTAGCGATAAGCATACTTTCGTCTGTATCTTAAGACCGGGAGCGAATATGAGTTTCAAGCTAAGCGTTTCCCGTACGCTTGACGGTGCTTCAAGTCCAGAGGCTACACAACAAACATTTACTCAGCCGGCATACACATTTGGGGCTAGTAAGAATTATGTATATAACTTCACGTCATCCGATGAATTGATATTGACTTCCGTGGAAGTAATGGGGTTTAAGGAGACAACGGTTCCCGACAATCCTGTTAGCGCCACTTGATCCATTTAAAATCTATAAAGAATGAAGAATATGAAAAATTTATATAATCTAGGTTGGGGATTGGCCCTCTGTTCCCTGTTGGGAGCTTGCCAGTCAGACGGGATACCGGAGGTGGAGGCAGGTTCCACCCTTGAGCTGCGATCGGTCTCTTTGGCTGACGACGCTGTTACGAAGGCTGTGACTACCTCTGTGGATAACGTGAAATTGTATTTGAAGAACTCCAGTGATACATGGGTGAATCCGGTGTATTCCAAATCCGGAGTAACATGGGGATGTGAATCCGCGCCACTGCTGGGTAGTACCGCTACGGATGTGTATGCTTATTATCCTACGGAAGAAGAAGGTAAGGCCATTAACGTAACAGCCTCCTCCGGCGTGTACTCTGTCGAGGTCACGGTCCGGGATGCGGATACATTCGATGGTAAACAGATCGATTACCTTTATGCTACGCCGGTTCAGGCTTCCAAAACCTCAAAGATAATCAGCCTTCAATTGTTCCATGCCTTGACAAAGGTGAGTTTCTATATCTATAAGTCTGCGAATGCCAGCGATGAGATCTTAACGCTGAAAAAAATAGATATACGTAGTAACACCGGACGTCTGCAAATCGGTAAGGCGGACATGCGATTGAACGGGACAGGGGAGGAACTAGGGCGTCTGAATGGCCTAGCGGGGACATCCTCGATAGAGTTGACCGGTTCGAAAATATTGGAAACCTCGTTGACGCAACCGAACATATCTTGTCTCGTAGCCCCGATGGACGCTGCCGAGCAAGTATTGTCGTTCCGTTTGACAGTGGATGTAGATGGGGTGGAACGTGAGTTTGAAACTGCCTCTATTTCTTCCGAAAGCGGGGTGAAATGGTTGGCGGGTTATCATTATGTCTATAAGATACGTATTGATAAGATGGAAGGTACATTCGAGGGCGTAACCGTATACGATTGGCAAAATAGTACGGATCAGAATACGAGTGTGGGTATTTAAATAAGAAGGGAGGAGATATGAGATATGTATTAAGTTTTGTAAGTCTATGGCTTTTGGTCACGTTGGTGGGTTGCCAAAAGGAATCTTTTTTGGAAGAAGGGGAAGGTGATAAGGTTGCCTTGGAGTTCGATCTTTATCAAGCGAACGTAACCAAGGCTGCGGCCGTTTCAGCCTTGAATGATAAAGCGTTGATTAAAGTCTATGCTTTCAAGGTGGAGACTAAGACTGAGACCGGTACTAAGACTGGGACTGGTGAAACTGGTACTCCTTCGGCGGAAGGTACTTATGTGGTGGGTGCGGATGGAAAGGTCACCGCCCAATCGGGCAAGGCCCTATTTTTGTATCGCGGTGTATATAACCTTTATTTCACTTCCTACAATGAAGAGAATGCGCCGGAATTGGGTGATGGAAATCTGGTGACCGTGCAAAATGGGCAAGATTTTATGTATACGTTCATGAACGATATAACTGTCCAGCCCCAGAAAGCGGGACAAAACACGATGTCGGTTACCTTGACGAATCCGTTCACGCGGCTTTGCTCGCAAGTGGAGGTGTCGGTAAAAGCGGCTAGTGTATCTCCTGTTACTGTAAAAGGCTTGCGTGTAAACTTTATAACGATGAAAAACTTATCTGATTCAAGAACTTATAGGCTAGGGGATAATGCATGGTATTCGGATGGAGTTGCGAATGAAAACAACGGAGTGGATTTTAGCTCTTTCAATAATTCCGTAGCTGTAGGCCTGCCTCATACCTCAGATCCACGTAAAATAGTATTGCCTTTAAGCGGGTCGGAATTACAGTTTGTAATTGATTTAACGGTAGATTATGATAAAAATGGAAATGGTGGATCTGTGCCCGGTCATTTTGTATTCAATGCTACCGCTCGTAAGACTTTCTTGCCCGGTATGTCCTATAGCTTTGAATTTACCTTGAAGTTCTTTGGTGACTTTAAGGAGACAGAACTGACTCTGGGTATATTGGAATTCACGGAAATAAAAAATGTGACAGATCCCGTTGGTGGAGAATAAGGAGGAACTGAAAATGAGAATAAGAATAAGTTTATTTTGTATACTATGCTTGCTGCTAGGGGCATGTAGTGATGAGGAAATGATACCATCAACATCCGAAGGAGGGGAGGAATGTGCTTTCCAGTTCCTGTTAAGGGTACCGGGTACGATTGATGTAGAGACGAAAGCGGGAACGGAACCGAAAATTCTTAAATTGGGAGATACTAATATATATAATGTATGGATTTTACAGTTTAAAAAGGATGGAACCGAGTTGTTGAAAGCTGTCTTTGCCGATAGGAATAGCATAACGGCTGTGCCGGGAAGTAGTAGCACTACCTATGACCAGTTATTGATTCAATTAATGAAGGATGATATGCGTTTCAAGAACGAGACTAGTGAGTTTTATATCATCGTAAATGCGGAGGATATGAATGCGACGGAGGTTACCGCCAAGTTATTTGTAAAAGAAGGTGGTATCCCTACGTCCCTTTCTGTAACAGAATTGATGGCTAAAACGAAAAGTATTATTTATTCATCAGATGGCTCTCCAACAGGTACTAATATACTATCTTCGGGACCGACTAACTATACGAAGGATCCCTCTAGCTCAGAGGCTGACATGAGGTTGGTCGTATTATCCCGTATGTACAGGGCGTTCGCGAAAGTGACCGTGACCGTGAACTCTTCAGTGGCCTCTGGCAATTTTAAGTTAATTGATACGAAACCGGTTATTATGTCAAATGTACCTAAAGTAACCCGGCTATATGATGACGACTCGACATATCCAACGATTTCAAGTCCTTTATCTACTAATTTCTATACGGAGGAGATACCTGTATCCGGAATATCACTTGGTGATAAAGAAGGAGTTTTCTATATGGCGGAAAATATCCGGGGTACAGGTTTAGCTACCACGGCGCAAGAGAAGAATAAGAAGGATATGGGACCGGGGGCTGGCGGATCTTTGGAAGGATGCACTTATCTATTGGTAAGAGGGCAATATCAGTATCCTTTGGGTGGAGGAGCATACTCTTCGCCGATCGATGTAGAGTATAAATTCTATCTTGGGGGTGACTTGGTGACCGATTACAATATCTATCGGGATTATCATTATAAGCTGACGGTGAATATCGCCGGCCCTAATAGTGCCGACCTCCGTGTAACGATCACAAACGGCAACGTGGCTGTCTTTGATGATGTGGACAATGTCGAGAATACCGTTAATTTTGGTGAAGAGAAATAGTATCCATTCTAAGGGCTGTGCAGGAATGCCTTGACGAATCTACCCTTTGGCATTCCTGCATGAACTATTTTAAATAAATGAGAATAACTTAGAGGCAATCGAGGAAATGAGCTTCTTGCATTTCTTGCCGATTGTCTCTTTTATTTGTATAGGAGGATTGTCTCTTAAAGCCATCACCTTATTTTTACTTCTTTGCCGGGAGGAAGAGCCGCGAACCAAATTATTCAACATATTATCGGAGGCCCTGTCTATTTTAGATACTGATATCCGGCCAAGATAGATCTCGGTAGTCCGTAGGGACATATGTCCTAAGGATTGGCTGATAATGCCGATTTCCGAATTCGCCTCCAGCATCATGGAAGCCCAGCTATGCCGCATCACATAGGTAGTGAATGGCTGTTCGAAGTGTAATTGCTCTCCCATTTTCTTTAAGTGGCGGTTCACTCTCCGAAGCGCGGACTGGGCCGTGACTTCTCCCTCTCCGCTGATTTTCTCGTGTAAGAAAGGGAATATCCACGGGTTATTGAAACGCCGATAAGAGAATATGATGTTCTTCATCTCGGGGGTGATCTTTACTTGCATCGCTACGCCAGTCTTGCTACGTACGTAGTGGATATAATCATCGTTTATATTGCTGTGTCGCAAATTAAAGACATCCACGAAGCACATACCTCTAGCGTAAAATAAGAAAAGAGCCAAGTGAAGGGCCGTACAGGCGTGTGGGTTCTTGGGCCGCTCAAGAGTCGCCAGATTTTGTAGGTCGAGGCTTGGCAAAGCCCTTTTCCGGGTGGGTGGGACCTTTATCTGCAGGCCGGAGAACGGGCTTTCTCTCGGAACATCCATTTGTTTATCTTGAGCGATCTTGTTGTACATTGTCTTTAGATTACGAATGTAGAAGTCCAAACTACCCGGTTTCAAGGGAGCCTGTTTCCCGTCTTCCCCTTGCATCAACCATAAAAGATAGTGATGAAGAAAATCGGTCGTTAAGTCGGCAAATGTAAACTCCGTTACTCTCGGACCTAAAAAGGTGGATAATTTATTCCATGCGCTTCGATAATTCCCAGCGGTTCTTCCTTTCCCCTCATCGATTTTACTACTGATCAATTCTTCTATACATTCCTGTAGCAAAGGGGAGTTGTCTGTTGTTTCTATATTCATATGATTACTATTTATGGATATAGAATAACAAAAATAGAAAAGATTGGTTTTATCAAAACCTCCCCTTACCAATTGTGGTAGAGGAGGTTTTGTTTTATTTATAGTTTATTTGAAAGCTTTCTCACTAATTCCGTCTCCATCGAGCCTCAATCGCTCCATATAATCCGGAACGGTACGGCCTAACGCTTTATCTACGTATAGCTTAGCCAAGTATTGAGCGAGCATGAAGCCGTGACCTTGCAAACCGACGAATAGTCCGTTATCCGGATCGATAATGTAGCGAGGCTCTACATAATAACCGGACCATGTGGCTTGTACGGGTACTGTGGCTAACGATGGAATCCAATCGCAGAACACCTCGGAGATGATCTCCATGAAACGACGGGTATTAAACTTCAACTCATCAAAATTGCTGATCTCCGCTTTAGCGTCGACAGCGGGGGAGGCGCAAGCGATAATCTGTCCGGTCTCGGCGAATTGCTGACCGTAGACAGCGGAGAAGTCGTTACGTTTCCGGCGGTCTATCAACATATCGAGGATATCCCCGTCTTTACCCAGATTCGGTAGGCGATGGGTAATCAACGCTTGGTGCTTGACCGGATAGAGGCCGGTGTAAAGGCCTAGCATGCGGGCGAAACGCTCGGCGCTATAACCGAGGGCGTTCACGAAATGATCGCATTCGTATTCGATGTATCGCTTATCATGCGTATATAATAAGACGTGATATTTTCCACCGTTTTTGTGTACTTCCACTAGGTGTGTGTCTTCCAAAACCTCACCTTGCCGCTCTTTGCCTTTGTTTCGTATAAAGTCTATCACACGCCCCGGGGTAGCTTGCCAACAATGCTGGGAGATTTGTGCGGCGAAATAGGTGTTTTGGTTCGTGTTGAAGTAGGGAGACACCTCTTTCTGGAAGTCTTTCTTGTCGATCAAATAAGCGTTGGACCAACCGCAGGAACGTTCCAGATCATTGTAGGTAGCCTCGTCGTGGGCGAACGTGATATAGCGTATCTCACGGTAATGGATATCGTATTCTTTTTGTGTCTCCTCGAATATCGTTTGGTTATTACGGGCGATCTCCGCTAATTCGGGGATCGAGAACGCTGGACGACCACCACCGATATTACGCCATGATGATCCTCGATCCGCATTAATAAGCACGGTCTTTTTACCGGCTTCCGCAAAATAACGGAACAATGCGCTACCACCTATACCTCCGCCGGCGATTAAGACTTCCGTCTTACGAACCTGCTTTCCGGAATCTACTTTATAGGTATCCGCTATCTGACGCTGCGGATACATTTCCCCTAGGACGAAGCGGGTAGATAGGGGAGCACGGGGGGTAGCGTCGCCTACCAGTTCGATACCTTTTTCCCTTAGTTTCATGCGTAGGCGGGGTATGCAGCGTTTTCCCCGGCATGGCCCCATTCCTAGGCGGGTGATATGTTTTACCTCGTCGACGGAGATATATTTACGATCCCCAATGGCGGAAAGTAGCTCGTCCAAAGATACGTCCTCGCAATGGCAAACATAGGTCTCCGACTCACACTCCGGCTCTTGCTTGAAGTCGATTTCCTCCGGATAGTTTTCTTTTACGATGAATCCTGTGATATTCAATAAGGCATCGTTTTCCATTCCTGCCGCTTTCACACGGGCCACGTTTGTTTTTGTCGGCTTCTTTAATACTTTCTCAATGATACCTTCGCCTTGTTTCTTCCCGTTATCATCGACGAGCCACACCTCGGCACCTTCTTCTACCTCGTATTCTACCGGTAAGAATAAGTTTTGCTTCCGGGTATCGTAGCCGAAAATAGCCAGCCCCGGACAATGGGATACGCATTGCATACAGCCGGTACATTTTTCGTAATCGATCTCGGGCGTTACGCTGGTGGAGCTTTTGGTGATCGCCTTTTGAGGACAAGCGAAAGAGCAAGGGTTACAAGCGAAACCGTATAGGCAATCCAAACGAACGAAAGGGAGTTGGGCTTGACGTTCGGGAGTGGGCCTTGGGGACTCTTCCTTGATGCGGATCGGATGTTGCTGGGAGTCGATGTATTCCTTAGATATTTGTAAGTAATCGTTGTAGTTGAAACGTACGCCTAGCTCTTGGGCGATCTCATAAGCGGCTTGCTTTCCTCTTAGTACGGCGGTAGTACCTTCTCCGATTCGTACGGCATCACCTACGCCGGCACAACGTTTTCCAAATGTATATTGGCCTTTGGTTAGCAATTGGTTGTCGGGAATCAATCCTGTACATATATTAATAACATCAATACCATCAATCACTTTCTCTGTTCCCGGGATTGGCTTGAAGTTCTCGCATTCGCAGACAACCGCGCCGGTGATACCTGTCCGATCCTGGTTTGGAATGGCTTTCAAAAGCATATGAGAGGTATAAATAGGTATGCCAAGGCGGCGAATTCGATTCGCTTGTACCGGAAATCCACCTTCATGGGGCATCGCCTCTAAAATAGCCTTGACTTTCGCTCCGGCTTGCATCAATTGGTAAGACGTTAGGTAACCTATATTACCGGCGCCTACTGTCAATATGTTTTTGCCGAGTAACGTGAATTCAGCGTTCATCATTTTCTGTACGACTGCCGCTGTATAAACTCCGGGCACATCATCATTCTCGAAGGTCGGCATAAAAGGAACCGCACCAGTAGCGACTATCAAGGCTTGAGCTTCTACATAGAAATTTTTATGGTTAAGCATGTCTTTTACGGCAATACGCTTATTTTGTAGGATATCCCAGACCGTAGAATGTAAGAAAATACCAGAGTGGTCGTCTCCGGCTAAAGTTTTCGCTATATCGAAACCACGCATACCGCCAAAGCGCCGCTCTTTCTCGAAAAAGAAAAATGCATGGGTTTGCATCAAGAATTGACCGCCAATCTTATCATTGCTATCGATTACGATGCTGTTCAAGCCTAGCTCTTTTAAGGTTTCCCTACAAGCTAATCCAGCGGGGCCGGCACCAATGATGGCCACATCGGTTCGATAGATCTCTACCGGTTCTTCTCTGGGTTCTATTTGGGAATCTGTCGTATAATTCTGTACTGTTATTTCCGATACTTCCTTTACATTGTCTACTTTCGTAATACAGATACGCTTTACTTCTCCGTCTACCAGCATTTCGCAGGCGCCACATTTACCGATACCGCAATTCAACGAACGGTTGCGGCCATTTACGCTATGACTGTGTACTGGATAGCCGGCCTGATGTAAGGCGGCGGCGATGGTAAAACCCTTCATTCCCGTTACGGGTTTGCCATTGAATAAAAAAGTGTGTTCTCCCTCTTGTGGAATTGTTAAAATAGGATGATTAACGATTCTTTCCATAATTGCTATTGATTTAATTGGGCTAAAATTACGGATATAATTGGATAAATGTCCTAATTTTACTTGAAATCTATTCATAAAAAAGCGATTATCCCTAAATATTTAGGAGTAATCGCCGTGTTTTACTTGAAATTTGTCGTTTTGGGTAACCGCTCCACCAACCATAGCGTCGGAAGCGCTTTCATTTAATGTTAATCCTAGTGCGCTAACGATAGGAACCGTTAGAAAAGTGTTCCTCATCCGCTTCCGCATTCATCCGGAAGGCAAAGAGCATTATCATAAACAATAATATAGAAAGTAACTTCTTAATCATGCCTCAAACCGATCAATCATCATTTTTATCTTTGTTTGTAAAACAATTTGCAGCTTGAAATGTTTTATATTCAAACAGTCGATAAAAAGAAAAGCTCTCAGCCTAAAAGAAATTACTGGTGAACCTTTTCAAACAATCTTCTGTTATACTATAAAATGACTCAGAAGTCATCTTGATAGTAGTCATCGTATAATAATTTGTTAGTAGTATTTGTTTTTTCATATAAGTAGAGTTTGTTATTTGTTTGGTCCGCATGTAGCTGTGAAGCTGGATGCGGATTTTTATTTGTTTCCGCATGGAATCCATATGTTAATGCTAAAATATAAGATGTTGTGTGTCATGATTATCTGTAGATAGGCGAAATTCGGCATATCCGTTGTTCTATATCTATTGATTACGTTAATATGAATAGATTGTTTAATTAAAAATCTTATCCGGATTCAGCGATCCAAGAGGTATATGTTGCGGAAAAGACTGAAGGTAAACTCTTTAAAGTGATTTTGGTAATCGAAGGCAAGGAGGCTATCGCTATCTTTAATGAAAAGGGAGAAGAGATGAAGTAGTTATTAATGAATAGGATAATCCAAGATAGAAATAAACTCTATATTTGTCCCAATAACCGTATGCAATGAGCGTCTACCACTTTTCAGGTAGGCGTTCTTTTTTTCTTCTATTCCCATTCTCCCTTCCAAATGGGAGATCATTGTACTTCGACACTACACTGGCGATTCAAGTCCAGATTTTTTAATTAGCTTGAGAAAGAGACTGTTTTTTGAATTTCGCTATTCATTTATTGTTTATCAATAAATATTTATTACATTTGCAACGTCGTTTAAAATTAACATCATACGTCATGAAAAGAATTTCAACAGCATTTCTTCAAACAGTTATTGTTCTTATCGGTATTGTGGCACTTATTATTTTGATTTGGTTTCCCTTAACTGAGGGACGAGCCACACACCTAGATTTATTTAGTACTTACGCTGATCCATTTATCTTATATGGATATGGAGCGTCAATCGCTTTTTTTGTTGCGTTGTACAATGCTTTTAGGTTGCTCGGTTATATTGGGCAAAATAAAGTGTTTTCAACAAACTCTGTAAAGACTTTGAAGAACATAAAGCATTGTGCGATCTTACTAAGTATTTTAATCGTGGTGGCAGGACTATTTATAAGGTTGACCCATAATACAGAAGATGACCCCGCAGGTTTTCTTGCCATTTGTATCGTAACTACTTTTGTCGCTATCGTAGTTGCGACAGCCGTGGCTGTATTTGAAAAATTATTGCAAAATGCGATAGATATGAAATCAGAGAATGACTTAACAGTTTAATTATGCCTATTATTGTAAACTTAGATGTAATGATGGCAAAGCGGAAGATTTCTTTGAACGAACTTTCTGAAAGAGTTGGTTTGACATTATCTAACCTTTCTATCTTAAAAACGGGAAAGGCGAAAGCAATTCGTTTTAGTACCCTAGAGGCAATTTGTAGAGCATTAGACTGTCAGCCAAGCGACATTTTGGAATATGTAAATGATGAGAAAAAAACAACATAAGGAATCAACACTTTGATGCGGTTCAGTCTGCTTATTAGTATAATACAACTTTATGTAGTGCCTAACTCTTGTAAGAGTTTGTTATTTTTGATCCGCATGTAGCAGTGACGCTGGATGCGGATTTTTATTTTCTGTTTTATTTTGGCTATTGAAATTCATCAAAAGTATAAACATTATGATCTTTAATCTGGTTGTAATAATATAAGGTATTAGTTTAAGGCAATATATCCACTTCCGCTTCACCTGTGAAGGCCGAGCGGTTTGGTTTTCTAACTTTACTTCATGGCGTTTAAATTCTGTTCATGCAAGACTTAAGCGCCATTTTTCTGTACTTTCCCTTGAAAACTTTATGGGATCTACTCGGTATCTTTATTTTCAGTCTCTAGTTCCTTGATCTCTTTATTCAGAAAGACAGACAGAACTGTTCTCAGCACGACTATTCCACCTAAAATGGCCAATTCATTAAGTGTTGGTTCCAATACTGTTTTTAAGATATCTGACGCTATCAAAAATTCTAGTCCGAGAAGTAAGTATGTACCGAATGCAGCTCTTAGTTTTCTTATGTTAGTAATGGAATAATTACCAGTAAGTCGCTTAAGTTCATTTCTGAAAAATGAGATGACTCCGATTAATGCACCATAGGTGACAATCAGAAGGCTTGTCACACTTATTATAGTCGCTAAGGTATTTAAAAAACCAGTAAGCATAAATAGACCATTTTACAACCATAACATAAAAGGCCTATAGAATGTTTGTTGGAAGGCTCGCAGGTATGGTAGGTTTTCGGACTCACACTTTTACACGTATAGGATCAATCATGGATAAAAAACAATCCGGTAGTACAAAACTTGCCGGGTTGCTGTCTGTGTTATTCCAGAACGTCAAAAAATCCCCAATATTTTCACTTGCAACAAAATGCGCATCAAACATAATCTTTATTATTTGAATATCAAAACAAATCTATTAAATATTTTTCTTTTAAGCCTATTTTTATTGTTGCAGGATCATCTGATTTCTTTTTAAGGAAACTACTTCCTATCTAATGGCAATGAACTTCAATGATCTCATTTAGATTAGTGGTATATAATTTAGAGATGTGTTCATTTCCCATTTTTGCTATTTTATGTAAAAGAATTAAAGATGAAAATCTGTCTATATGATTTGTTTATTTGATTAAATATATTATATTTGTAGTAATAAAAATAAAGATTATGGAAGACCTTGAATTAATATCATTGTTGAATGAGTGTAATAAGATGAGTGTTCTTGAAGTGAGTAATTATCTTTTAGGAAAAATGGATTATTTGTCACGTATAAAAAGTGATAAGTCAAATAAGATACTAAAGTATATAGAGTCTTTTGTCTGGATGATAAATCACGCAGGTAACCGTAGGCCAAGTTATGTCTCTGATAAAGATTATGAATTGATGCAAAAATCATTTGCGATTATTTATAGGAATAGTATTATCCATTGAGTAGAATCGAAAGTCTTTTTTAACTTTAGGCAAATGACTCTAGGCTAAATTCTTTTGATTTAGCCTAGAGTCATTGATAGTGTCGTAGAATCTTTAATGATTACAAACCTTTGTAATATCTACCGTGAAACCATTTTCGACAGGCATGAATTTCCCCTTTTGTTTCAGAAATACGATTAACTCATCCGCATCCATATTTTCCGCCGAACAAGTATAGAAACGCTGATCCTCACCAAAAGTCTTAACGATCGCTTCTTTTAAAGAAGCTTCTGAATAACTATTACCCTCCATCATATGAAGGACTTCGTGTGCATGTAACTGTTCCATAAATCAAATTACTTAATTATCGGATACAAAAATAAGGGGTTTATCAGCATAAAGGTGTAACAAATGTGACACCCTTTCAACTTCAGGCTTTTCTAAACAAAAATTAATCAAACCTGTTTAAATGATAGGACGTCTTATTTTTTAATAACTAAAATATATCACAATATGAAACGTATATTCTTCATGACATTGTTTGTCGCATTAACGACAATCACATATAGTCAAACGGATGATAAAGGATATGAGGAAGGCAAATGGGTACTGAAAGGTGTGACAGGTTTGAACTTGTCGCAAACGGCGATGTCGAATTGGTCGGCTGGCGGTGAGAACTCTGTTGCCGGAAATGCGTATCTGAATGGGGCATTAACACATAAAAGCGGTGACTGGTTATGGGTAACCAATCTCGCTCTCGATTACGGATTATCAAAGACTAAATCGCAGGGAATGAGGAAAAGTACCGATAATATAACCCTGTCTACCCAATTAGGATATTCCACCAATAATGTATGGTATTATACGTTGATGGGAGATTTAAACACCCAGTTTGCCAAAGGATATAATTATCCGGATAAGACACATTATATATCGAACTTCTTTGCGCCGGCGTATTCGAATATCTCCGTAGGTATGGAATATCGTCCCAAAAGCAATTATTCGGTTTATCTTTCTCCGGCTTCCACGAAGATGACTTTCGTGGAGGATGATTACCTTTCCGAGTTAGGAGCTTTCGGGGTCGATCCGGGAGATCGCTTCAGAATGGAATGGGGAGCTTACTTGAAAGCTCGTGCGGAATTAATCGTGATGGAAAACGTGAACTTGATTACTACAGCTGACTTTTTCACTCCTTATAGCGATCAATTCGGAAATATCGATGTCAATTGGGATGTATTGATAAGCATGAAGATTAATAAATTCCTGTCCGCTACACTCAATACGACGCTTAAATATGATAACGACGTGAAAACTTTTGAGGATAATGGAGAGAAACGGGGGGCGAAGGTCCAGTTCAAGGAAATATTAGGCATAGGTGTCGCCTATAATTTTTAAGTGGCATTTACTTGCAGAAAATTCATAGTTATGACTACTTTCACTCATAGCTATGAATTTTTTTATAACTATGACTTTTTCTTGTAGTAATGATAACGCTCCAACACTTCCCGCACGTAATTATATGTTTCTGAGCCACGCAAGTATCCATGCTTGCAAACAGGATCGTTATAATACTCGGGATCATTTTTCAAACGAATATATTCCGCTACATTATTATCCCATTTATTGGGATCTTTTCCATATTTTCGGGCCAATCGCTGCGCATCGTAAATATGTCCGATCCCAGCGTTGTAAGCCGCTAGGGTAAACTTGACTTTTTCTTCAGGATCCGTAATCTCAGAAAAACCTTGACGGAAGCGCCGTAAACAATCTACTCCCGTACGGATTCCCGTATCCGGATCTTTCAATTCATGCGGGGTGACACCTAATGCCTTCGCCGTATTTGGCATGATTCCCATAAGCCCCTCGGCACCGGCCCACGATACAACCGTAGGATTGAAATGAGACTCTTGATAGGAAATAGACGCCAGCAGCTGCCAATCCCATCCGATGTTTTTCGCATGTTTCTTGAATAAAGGGTCATACGGGGAAATATGTCCATTCTTTACCTCCGGAATATCTGCGGTAAAAGGTCGCTTGCTTAATTCAAAGTACCGCTTAGTAACTGCCTTGAAAGAATGTTTACCCGTTTTATCAGAAGCCCATTCATCGATGGCCTTCGCCAAGTCCGGACTACTTTTCCTTACCACCCATGAAGAGCGTTGGGGAAAACTAACCTTTAGATCGACATTGATATTCCAATAATAAGTCTTGTTTAGGCGGGCGGTGTTATCATCGCTGATCGTATAGGGAATTTCGCCCAAGGAGACTATCTCGATAAGATCTTCGGTAGCAATGGAGTCATTTTCCACTTTTTGGATATGGATTCCTCCGCCGAGTTCCTCATCCAAGTTCTTCAGTCGTTCGGAGTATTTGGTGTTAGGCTTTACGTAAACATTCTTATCGATTAATTGAGTGACATCGGTAAGAAGCTTATCGCCTTTATTGGCCCGTTGTATCAATACTTGACTGGAGATATCCTCCCGGCCGCAATAAATGACCTCTTGTTTCAGCTTGTTATTGATTGGGATGGGGTAGGCTACAACATCGACCTCGCCGGCTTCTAGCATCTCGATCAGACGGGCAGGATTCTCGGCGACCTTGATGTTTAATTTCAAACCTTGGCTCTTGGCAAAATCGTTTATCAGATCGTATTCGTAACCCATGGGTTGCATCTTATATTGGAAGTAGGAGGTAGAACTGTATAAAGTCACCGCCGTGATCTCGCCTTCCGCTTTCAGTTGCGGTAAATCCACGAAAACGGAAACGTCCTCTTTCTCCTCTTGTTTGTTACCGTTGCAACCATACAAGAAGAACAAAAAGAGCAGAAAGGGGACGTATTTCCTATACATTATATTATATGTTTATTTTTTCTCAAGCAAAACCACGTTCTCCACATGATGTGTATGAGGAAACATATCGACCGGACGGACTTTCTTGACGGAGTATTTCACGCTCAACAAACTCAAATCGCGGGCTTGCGTAGCAGGATTGCAGCTAACGTAAACGATACGTTCCGGCTCGGCGAAGAGAATAGTGTTGATCACATCATCATGCATACCGGCACGTGGTGGATCGGTAATAATAACATCTGGACGTCCGTGTTGGTTTATGAAATCCTGCGTAAGGATATCTTTCATATCACCGGCATAAAAAAGCGTGTTCTCTATATGGTTCAAGGCGGAATTCACTTTTGCGTCCTCGATAGCCTCCGGTACGTATTCGATGCCGATAACCTTCTTTGCTTGACGAGAGACGAAATTTGCGATCGTACCTGTCCCGGTATATAAATCGTACACCATCTCATTTCCGGTAAGACCCGCGAATTCTCTAGCCACTTTATATAGATTATAAGCCTGTTCACTGTTTGTCTGATAGAAAGACTTAGGACCTACCTTGAATTGAAGCCCCTCCATCTCTTCGATGATATGATCTTTTCCCTTGAATACGAGAACTTCTTGGTCGGTGATCGTGTCATTACATTTGCCGTTGATGACGTACATCAAGGACGTGATTTCCGGGAATCGTTCCGCCAGATGAGATAATAACGCTTCCCTGCGCTCTACATCCTCATGGAAGAAAACCAATACGACCATCAAATCCCCAGTGGATGCCGTACGGATCATCAACGTACGAACGAATCCCTCTTGGTTCCGTAAATCGAAGAAAGGATATCCCTCATGAGATAGGCAATATTCCTTGACGCAAAGACGGATCTTGTTCGATATATCATCTTGCAACCAACATTTATGGATGTCCAATACCTTATCGAACATCCCCGGTATATGAAACCCGACACCATTCATGCAATCGAAAGAAGCACCGGACTGGATCTCTTCCTCCGTAAGCCATTTCTTGTTTGAGAAAGTAAACTCAAGCTTGTTCCGGTAGAAAGTCGTGCGCTCGGAACCTAAGATCGGAAGTTTCTCTTCCATTTCGACTTTCCCGATGCGGGTAAGATTATCGTAGACCTGTTTTTGCTTATAGTAAAGTTGTTCCTCATAGGGAAGATGTTGCCACTTGCAACCTCCACAGACACCGAAGTGCTCACAAAACGGCTCCGCACGTTTGGCCGAGTACTCATGGAAATATACAGGTTTCCCCTCCGCATAACTATTCTTCTTACGGGTCAGTTGAATATCAACCACGTCTCCCGGAGCGACGAAGGGTACAAATACCACCATATCGTTCACTCTTGCGATAGCCTTGCCCTCGGCGGCTACGTCCGTAATGGTTACCTTTTCTAATATAGGCAACTGTTTCTTCTTTCTTGCCAATGTCGTTAAGTTTTAAATTCGCTTCGCAAAAATACTTACAATTCCGCTAAGAACAAAGAGCTTCGTTCTATATACTTAAATGAGTCCGGCAAACAGTTCTCGTTATTCTATCAAGATTGATGAAGATATGATTATGGACAGAAAGGGATGTATAGTATGTGTTTATAAATCAATATATTGCAGTTTCTTAAAATTTCTTATAAGGAAAACTTTTGTTTTGCTATAGAAAAACTTTAGTTCCACTAGGGAGAAACTTTAGTTTCATGCTGTAGAAACTAAAGTTTCTTCAGCAAAAAACTCCTGAGTCTTCCTATTGGAAATAAATAGACACAAATAAAAGAAAAAGATCATATAATTATATGTAAGGGGCAAAGAGATAGGCGGGAAATCCGATGGGAAATGGAAGCGTCAACAAACTTCCGCACGCAAATGTAAGCATTTGCTGGATATAAATGGTAAAGAATAGTTGTAAAACATGTAAAAATCTTTAACGCTATTCGTGCTTGCAAAGTAGAAATAGCATATATTTGCAGCATTGCAAAGTTGAGATAGCAATATAACAGTTGAAATCAACAAAACTAGAATCTAAATTCAATACTGTCGAATATGGAAAGAAAAAGAGTTTACACGTTCGGAAATGGAAAAGCCGAAGGTAAGGCAGATATGAGAAATCTGCTGGGTGGTAAAGGCGCTAACCTTGCCGAGATGAATCTGATTGGTGTACCGGTTCCTCCGGGATTCACGATTACAACAGAAGTTTGTATAGAGTATTACGAGTTAGGCAAAGATAAAGTCGTAGAGTTGCTGAAAGCGGATGTTGAGAAGGCGATCGCTAATATCGAAACGTTAATGAACTCTAAGTTCGGTGATGTTGCCAATCCTCTGTTAGTTTCAGTTCGCTCCGGTGCCCGTGCGTCCATGCCGGGTATGATGGATACGATATTGAACCTTGGCTTGAACGACGAGGTAGTGGAAGGATTGTCTCGTAAGACGGGCAACGCTCGTTTCGCTTGGGATTCCTATCGTCGTTTCGTTCAAATGTACGGAGATGTCGTATTAGGCATGAAACCGACAAGCAAAGAGGATATCGATCCGTTTGAGGCGATCATCGAGGAAGTAAAGAAAGCGAAAGGCGTTAAGTTAGATAACGAGCTTGACGTTGAAGATTTGAAAACATTGGTCTCTAAATTTAAGGCAGCCGTTAAGGCCCAGACCGGACAGGATTTCCCGACTTGCGCTTATGAGCAATTGTGGGGCGCTATCTGTGCCGTGTTCAATAGCTGGATGAATGAGCGTGCTATCCTGTATCGTAAGATGGAAGGTATTCCAGACGAGTGGGGAACGGCGGTTAGCGTACAAGCCATGGTATTCGGTAATATGGGCGATACTTCCGCTACAGGCGTTTGTTTCTCTCGTGACGCGGGTAATGGTGAGGACTTGTTTAATGGCGAGTACTTGATTAACGCTCAAGGTGAGGATGTTGTAGCAGGTATCCGTACCCCGCAACAGATCACGAAGATCGGTTCACAACGTTGGGCTGAACGTGCCGGAATCTCAGAAGAAGAACGTATCGCTAAATATCCGTCCATGGAAGAAGCCATGCCGGAAATCTATAAGCAATTAGACGCTATCCAAGAGAAATTGGAAGATCATTATCGGGATATGCAAGATATGGAATTTACCGTACAAGAGGGTAAACTTTGGTTCTTGCAAACCCGTAACGGTAAACGTACCGGTGCCGCTATGGTGAAAATCGCTATCGACTTATTGCATCAAGGTATGATTGATGAGAAAACAGCGTTGAACCGTATCGAGCCGAATAAATTAGATGAGTTGCTTCACCCTGTATTCGATAAAAAAGCCGAGAAACTGGCGAAAGTGTGGGTAAAAGGTTTGCCGGCTTCACCGGGTGCCGCTACCGGACAGATCGTATTCTTCGCTGATGATGCCGCTAAATGGCATGCCGATGGCAAAAAGGTTGTCATGGTCCGTATTGAGACTTCTCCGGAAGACTTGGCCGGTATGGCTGTCGCCGAAGGTATCCTTACCGCTCGTGGAGGTATGACATCTCATGCCGCTGTTGTAGCTCGTGGTATGGGGAAGTGCTGCGTATCCGGTGCTGGTGCCTTGAACATCGATTATAAGAATAAGACTGTAGACGTTGATGGCGTGACTTTGAAAGAAGGTGATTATATCTCTATCAATGGTACGACCGGAGAAGTCTATGTCGGGCAGGTTGAGACAAAAGCCGCTGAGTTATCGGGTGATTTCGAGGAGTTAATGGCTTTAGCCGATAAATATACAAAATTGCAAGTTCGTACAAACGCTGATACGCCTCACGACGCTTCGATCGCTCGTAGCTTCGGTGCCGTTGGTATTGGCCTTTGCCGTACGGAGCATATGTTCTTCGAGGGTGAGAAGATCAAAGCTATGCGTGAGATGATCTTGGCCGAGGACGCTGAAGGTCGTAAGAAAGCGTTGGCGAAGATCCTTCCTTATCAGAAAGAGGACTTTAAGGGTATCTTCAAGGCTATGGCCGGATGTCCTGTTACCGTTCGTTTGCTCGATCCTCCTTTGCATGAGTTCGTTCCTCACGATTTGAAAGGTCAAGAGGAAATGGCTGAGACTATGGGCGTGTCCGTTAAGGAGATCCAAAAACGTGTGGAATCTCTTTGCGAGCATAACCCGATGTTGGGTCACCGTGGTTGCCGTCTAGGTAATACATATCCGGAAATTACGGAAATGCAGACTCGGGCCATTTTAGGTGCCGCTTTGGATTTGAAGAAAGAAGGTATTGAGGCTAAACCGGAAATCATGGTACCATTAACAGGTATCTTATATGAATTCAAGGAACAAGAGAAGGTGATCCGTACCGCGGCCGAAGAGCTATTCAAGGAAGTTGGCGATCGTATCGAATTCAAGGTAGGTACGATGATCGAGATTCCTCGTGCGGCATTGACAGCGGATCGTATCGCTTCCAGCGCTGAATTCTTCTCATTCGGAACGAATGACTTGACTCAGATGACATTTGGTTACTCTCGTGACGATATCGCTTCCTTCTTACCGGTTTACTTAGAGAAGAAGATTTTGAAGGTCGATCCGTTCCAAGTACTAGACCAAAATGGTGTAGGACAGCTGGTTCGTATGGCAACTGAGAAAGGTCGTGCCATCCGTCCGGATTTGAAATGTGGTATTTGCGGCGAGCATGGTGGTGAGCCTTCTTCCGTTAAGTTCTGCCATAAAGTTGGCTTGAATTACGTATCATGTTCACCTTTTAGAGTGCCCATCGCTCGTATCGCGGCGGCGCAAGCGGCTATAGAAGGATAGGCTGTTAAAAACTGCAAGTCTTAAATATCAATATATAAGGCTGATAGACGGGTTGAGTCTTGTTTATCAGCCTTATATTTTTATGTCATTATTAGCGTAAAATGATCTGAATGATATGTGATGTTTACACTTTGTTTGCTATATTTGCACATGGCGTTTACACCGTGTTTACACCATAAATTTAATGTATAAAGTGTTGATATATGGCAACTTTTAAGATTTGTGTTAGAAAGCAGCGTTCTGATGGCTTCTATCCTGTTTACATCAGAGTAACCCATAACCGTAAATCCTCTTATATAAAAATGGATAAAATGGTTGATAAAAAAGGGTTGACTCGCACGGGGGAGGTGAAAGATCCTTTTGTCGTATCCTTCTGTTCAGATGTAATCATGCGATATGTGGAGAGAGCGAACAAAGAGGATATATCGCAATGGGATGTAAAAACCCTAGTGGAATATCTGGAAAAAGCGGATGAGGATATCTGTTTTTCTGATTATGCGAGAAAGTATAAACGGGAAATGGAAACAGTTAGAGGCATGGCCCGTAACGCCAAGAATTATGAGTTGGCCTATTGTCATCTTGAGAGATTTGCGGGAACTAGCAAGTTGATGTTTTCCCGGTTTACCACGAAATTCATAAATGACTGGATAAAAACCTTATTGCCAACGGCAAGGGCGAAAGAAATGTATCCTGTTAATGTTCGCCAGATTTTTAAAGCTGCAATAAATGAGTTCAACGATTACGATAGGGGCATAATCAGGATCAAGACTAATCCTTGGCTAAAGGTAAAAATCCCCAATGCGGACACCCCCGATCACAGGGCCTTGGATGCGGACTTCGTTCGTGAGTTTTTCGCCACACCCATACCTCCGACAAAGATGATATTATCACTTCCAGAGTTGGCTAGGGATGTAGCCTTGATGGTCTTTTGCTTGGCAGGAATTAATACCGTAGACCTTTTTAGGGCAAAGAAGTCCAATTTGAAAGGCTGGACATTCTGTTATAATAGGGCTAAGACCCAAAAATTCAGAAGGGATAAGGCGTATATGGAGATTATTGTTCCGGATATTCTCCGTCCTGTCATGGAAAAATACTTTACACCGGATGATGATGAGTTTTTGTTTAATTTCCATAAAACCTATCGTGATGACGATTCTTTCAACGCAAATATGAACTCTGGATTGAAACGTATTTGCAAACATGGCGGTCTCAATGCTATATGTATGTATAATTTCCGGCATTCATGGGGAACCATAGCGAGAAACGATATAAAAGCCTCAATGTATGACGTGGCTTTCTGTATGAATCATTCAAGCGCTCATAAGACTACAGAGATATATGTAAGACCGGATTACTCTATAGTCTCTGAGATAAACAATAAGGTTATTGATTTTGTATTTAACCAAAAAAAGGAAGAAATGGTATATGAGGATCCTGTGAAATATTACCCTGATGATCAGATGAAAATATCTTTTAGACAGATGATTAAAGGCAGTGTCATATATCAAGGCAAGGAGATATTCTCATTTACGGATATAGGATATAATAACATTGACGAAATAATAAAAAAGCTAGCGGGGCATGTCCCGTCGTTTGTTCCAGATGGAGCCAAGGTTGATTTTAGGATAGACAATTTAGATAAAGGCGAATACCGGATATTTATGAGACAAAAAGGAAAAGGCTTTTGATACTTATAAGACAAATAGACCAATAAAAAACGCCCGTGTCAGAAAAAACACGGGCGTTATACTTTTTGGATGCGACAAATAGGACTATTTTGTCCTTTCTAGTAAGAGTTTAGATACACGTACTTGTAACTGCTGCAACTCAATATTGCTCAACCCTTCCAGGTCTACATTTGCAACCTTTACTTTCTTATTGTTCTCGTCAAAGGAATTTATCCTCTCCTCCAAAAGAGCGGTTACTAACTCGTCTATTTGCCCCTTGATTTTCTCTCCTTTTAACTTGTAATCCGTTGTTCTTGCCATGATATTCGTTATTTAGTTAAACACTATACAAATTTAGGGAATATCCACGATACAATGATTGTCATTCCTTATTTTCTTTCTCTTTTTCCTCCAAGACCTTTTTAAGTTGATAGAGGCTTATGATATCATATTCAAATGTGGGATTTTCCCAATTTTTCCGGACAGAGTTCGTTTGGACCGATATAAATTTCCGTAGGTCAAATATGTATTGACACGGGCTTAGTCTGATTTCATTAAATGTGATTTGATAGTTATCAAACCACTCCAAAAGTTGTTTAAGTTCCTCGTTCATGGTATATAAATGATTAACACCCGCGAATATACCCAATTTAACCTTGCTATTTTAGGATATAAAGAATTTTGTCTATATTTGCTTCAAGTTTGTGACTTGTATTATTGATTGGATATTATGTTTAACAATATAATATAGGTCACTTATGGATTTTTATAACAACTCATCTCAAAGGCAACAAGTGGACGTTTACTGTCCTGTCCATCATAATTGGATTGGCCACTATGATTATGGCTCCAAGGGGATCTATTATTGCTGGTGCAAGAAATGCAAGAAAGAAATCAAAATCGTTATGGGAAAATGAAGAGGTTGACACAAAAACAAGAGAATTTCTGTAATTATTATATCGAGTGCGGCGGGAACGCTTCCGAGGCGTACAGGCGTGCCTACTCTTGCGAAAAATGGAAAGATAAGTCCGTATGGGAGAAGGCTTCGGCTTTATTGGATGATGTCAAGGTTCAGTCAAGGGTAAGGGAACTGCAAGAGGAGCAGAAAGTTAAGTCAGATATAACCAAGGAGAAATTACTAGGCGAGTTAGGTAACATAGCGTTCTCGTCCATAGCCCACCTCCACAATACATGGATAGAGCGCAAGGAGTTCGAGAGTCTAACGGACAAGGAGAAGTCGGCTATCAAGAGCATATCTACTAAAATCCTGAAGAAAAATATAGGGACGAGCGATGACCCGGAAATCATTGACGTGGAATATGTCAAGATAGAGATGCACGATAAGCTGAAAGCCATAGAGCGTATCTGTAAGATGCTTGGCTTTGACGCTCCAACCGTGGTAGACCTTGGCAAATCGCTGATCGGAATAGATACCGGAATAGATGATTAGTGTTCTATTTTTAAATAAATGGATATGTTTGTTAGAAAAAATACGAGGTTTATAATTTTATAATTGTTCTATATTTAATATTTTGGGAGCTGATACGGATAACAGGAGGATAATAAGCTACAAGAGGTTCAATCCGAACTTTCACCATTTGAAGCTGGCGTTGGGGAATGACGATATAAGGTTCATCTTCATGTACGGGGGATCGTCTTCCGCCAAGTCTTTCTCAGCGGCCCAAGCCTTCCTGTTGGAATGTATATCCAAGGGCTATAACACGATGGTATTCCGTAAGACCGGCGCTACCATAGTGGACAGTATTTATAAGACGTTCCAAGAGGCGGCTAAGTCCCTGCATATAGAGTCCTTCTTCAGGCCCTTGGAGAACCTTATAAGGTGTTTCAACGGTTCCTATATCCGGTTCAAAGGGCTGGACGATCCGGAGAAGATCAAGGGCCTCGAATCTTATCAGTACGTGTTTTGCGAGGAGATATCCGAGTTCGATGAATCCGACTTGAAACAGATAAGGAAGCGTCTCCGTGGTCGCAAGGGACAGAAGATCGTAGCTCTATTTAACCCGATATCGGAGGATCATTGGATCAAGAAAAAGATATTTGATACCGAGACATTGACCGAGGTGGACAATCATCTGTACGGGAAGCTCAAGGATAGCGTAACGGGTAAGATACTGCCAAAGGAATATTCCGAGGTAGGGAGGAAATGGGTCAATTCCGAGCGGACCATATACAACCCAAGAAAAAAGACTTACGAGACGCACCGCCCGGATATGGTTATCATCAAGTCCACCTATCTTAATAATTTCTGGGTCGTAGGGTCTCCTGATGGCACGTATGGCTTTTATGACGCTCAGACGATAGCGGATTTCGAGAGGGACAAGGAAAGAGATTACGCTTATTATCTGATATACGCCTTGGGCGAGTGGGGGACGATAAGGACGGGTGGCGAGTTCTTCCACGCCTTCGACCCCGCCAAGCATAAGGGCAAGTGCCCATATGTCAAGGCTCCCGTGCATATATCGATAGATAACAACGTCCTGCCTTATATCTCCATCTCTTTTTGGCAGGTTGAGACCGGGGATATAACGAGGATAAGGCAAATTCACGAGGAAACCCCGTCCGATCCGTTCAACACGGTCACCAAGGCCGCCGAGATCGCCGTTGAATATCTGGAGGGGATAGGGCATGATGATATGGTCTATCTTTATGGGGATGTATCGACCAAGGCCGGGAATACGATAGATGACGATAAGAGGTCTTTTTTCGATAAGTTCAAGGAGGGTATAGACAAGAGATTCCGCAGCGAGGACAGGTTGCCTAGGTCGAACCCTTCCGTATCCATGACCGGGGAGTTTATCAACGCGATATATTCCGGAGATATAAAAGACGTGTCCATCATGATCGATGAGAGTTGCGATACGTCGATAAACGATTATATAACGGTTAAGAAGGATGTCAACGGGGCGATGCTCAAGCAGAGGGTAAAGGACAAGATTACGGGTCAGTCCTACGAGAAGGCCGGTCACCTTAGCGATGCCAAGCGTTATTTTGTCACGGAGATATTAAAGGATAGGTATACGTCTTTCTCGCTAAGGAGAAGGCACAATAAAAATAAGGAGGAGGATATGAGATATTACGATCACGTAAAATTGGATATATCGAACGCCACGAGGATAGTCTATGTGGCAGTCAATCCTGATGGGCTTGCGGGTATGGCAAAGGTGGCATTGATGGACGGGAAGGCGTACGTTCTGGATGCCTCGTTGAGGGATATCACGGAGGCTGGAGTTCTAAGGGATTTCTTGCGCCCTATAGGATGGGGGGATGTCGTGTTTGAGAGCGACAAGGCTTATTTCCCTGTAGCTAGGGAGATAAGGGAGACCGGGGAGTGCGATATAAGGATAAGGAAGAGGGCTTCTGATGCAAGATTGAGGATATCCGCCCATTCGGAGACCGTGAGAGATCGATTTTATTTTCTCGACAATTACGAGGAGAAGGATGATTATCTGTCGTTTGTCGAGAATATGCTAGATTATGGGGGCAAGGATGGAGGGGAGTCGCTGTGTTGCCTATCCGCTATAGCGGAGATTTTGGTACGAAACAATATTTAAAACGAATATATTATGGGTTTGTTTGATTTTTTCAGGAAAGAGGATAAGGTGGCGAATGTGCCCGATCGTCCTCCAAGGTCGAGAGGACTCGTGGATTTGTCCGGTTATCTGGGGGTGTTCAGCCCCTATACCTGTTCCGGGAATTTTATCGAGGCTTTCGAGACCATGGGAGAGGTCTTTTTCCCCGTGGATTTCTTGGCTAGCAGGATAGCGGGCGGCAATTATCAATTAAAATTGGCGAAGGATGATTCCGTGGTGTTCAATAACGAGGAGATGAACCGTTTTTTTAGCGATCCTAACCCTTTGTTCTCGTTCGAGGATTTGGTTAAGATGTTCTTTGTCTATAAGTATGTGACAGGTAATGGATTCTGGCAGGCCTCCCCGTCTGTAGGGAGGATAAAGCCTAAGGAGCTATGGAAATGGTGCGATACCTATTGGGTCTTGCCAAGTGATCAGGTCGTGATAAACAGCCCGATGTCCATTCCCTTGTTCCAGCCGTCAACAAAGGAGGATATAATCAACAGCTATCGTATTTCCACCAACTCGGGACTTATGGATATAGACCCGTCTCTGGTCATCCACTATAAGGATATAAATATGCGATTGAATAGCTCATATCTAAAGGGACGTAGCAGGTTGGAGACCCAACGTTATCCTATCGCCAACTTGGTCGCCGTGTACGAGGCAAGGAATGTCATATACGTAAAAAGGGGGGCCTTGGGATTGCTGATAAGCAAGAAATATGACGCTGATGGTTCCCTTCCACTCACCGACAAGGAGAAGAGAAACATAAGGAAGGAGTGGAATGACAATTATGGGTTGACTAATGACAGGTCCCAGATGAGCATAGTGGATGTCCCTACGGAGTTCGTGAGGATAAACATGTCCATCCAAGAACTTATGCCTTTCGAGGAGACTTTGGCGGACGCTATACAGATAGCCGGTATATATGGTATACCTTCAGTGCTGATTCCACGCAAGGATATGGCCAAATACGACAATCAGGATATCGCCGAGATATCCGTTTATTCCAATATCGTTATTCCTGAGGCCCGGAAATTCTGCCGATCGATGACCTCCTTTCTTGGCCTTGATAAGTCCGGCATGTATATAGACGTTGATTTTAGTGGCGTAAGCGTATTGCAAGTACGTGATAAGGATATGGTAGAGAAGAGGCGTATCGTATCGGAGAAATGCCAGAAGGAATTCATGGGAGGCGTATTGACGTTGAATGACTGGAGAGCGCAGATAGGGGAGAGCAAGGTAGGGAACCCCTTGTATGACAAGTTGGTTTACGATATGTCTACCGAGGAATTGGCCTTGGTCAAGGAGATCATATCCTTAGCTAGGTCTGGCGGTCCATCAAGGAGCGTCTCATCCTCTTCTGGAGGGACTTCTGGTAATAAAAAACCGTCCGACGAGGGCGATGACGATAGGGGTGATGTTGATGATGATAAAAAATGATTCTATAGTTTTGCTTTTTAATATATTAACCCTATATTTGTAGGACATAACAAAAAAGAATTAGAGCCTAAGAGCCATACCCGGCGGGAGTCGTATCCTGCGGGGTATGGCTCTTTTTATTTATACCGACATGGAACCGTATAGAAGCATATTATTTAAGACCAAGTCCACGGACGTGGATGAGAAAGGAATAGTCAAGGTGGCCGTTAATGGTATCGGGATAAAGGACAGCGACGGCGATATATCGTCTCCCGGTTCTTTCTCCAAGACGCTCCAAGAGAATTTCAACAGGTGCAAGTGGTTTCTCAACCATGACAAGACCAAGCTTCTTGGCTGCCCTATAGAGGGAGTGGAGGAGGATGGCAATCTGGTCATGACCGGGCAGATCAATCTAAAGAAGCAGATAGGCGTAGAGACGCTGGAGGATTACAAGCTATACAGGGATCATGGCAAGACCTTGGAGCATTCCGTGGGTGTCAGGGCCGTGAAGCGGGATTCCAATAACCCGGCTATCGTTAAGGAGTGGTTCTTGGGCGAGTATAGCACGCTGACCCATTGGGGTGCTAATCCTCAGACATTCTTGATGGATATAAAGGAATTGAGGGGTAGTGACTTGAGAGATCATATAAATATGATGCGTGACGCTTTAAATAAGAGATATAGCGGAGATAAGCTCAAGGCTCTTGAGGCTAACATATCTATCGTAGAGAAAGCGTTGATCGGATCTAATATAGTACAGTGCCCTCATTGCGGGCTGGCTTTCGATTATGGGTCAGTACCGGAACACACGTTGGAGAGCCAAGTGATCGATGCCGTCGGTGACTATTCACGATGGATAACGGAGGATGTGGTATATCAGGAGATGGAAAAGATCAAGCCGGAGTTACAAGACCGTATCTTGGAGATAATCAACTCCAAGAAATCCGTTGATGATTTCGCCTCTTATGTCCGCTGCCCTAAATGTTATTCCAGAATATATAGAAGCAACACCCTTATATCTGAGCCGGAAGACTCCACTCAGATAGAGAAACATAAAGCCGCTAGATGCACTTTAGGGTCTCTAGGTGATCTTATTAATAACAATTAATTAATTTATTTATGTTGAAGAAAGGTTTTTATGAGAATTTAGGAGGTCTCGCTATCATGGCGTTGACCTTGGTGGTTTTTGCCGTTATCGCATGCGTAGGCGATCCGGCCTATGCCTTGGCGGTTGCGCCGGTATTGTCCTTCTCCAGTTTCGCCAAGAAGGAGAGTGAGTTGAGTGACGAGGAGAAACAAACGCTTGGGACTATCGAGAAGATGGTCAACAAGTGTCTGGAGGATTACGGATCTAATGTCATAGACAGGAAGGAGTACGAGGAGACGATGTCCGGGATTAGCGAGAAGCTTAAATCTCTAGGTTCCGGTAATAACAATAAGGAAGTCACGGAGATTCGTGATATCATCAAGTCCATGGGCAAGGAGATTGAGCAAATGAAGGGGCGTGGCATCACCTTGGGGGGGGATAGCCCTCTTGAGAAAAGTATCAATGAGTTCCTTGACTCTGAGAAATTCAAGCAATATGTAGATGGTAAGACGAAGTCCTCCGGGAATTTCCATTTGGATTTGAAGGACGTGGTCAGTATGACGGATAGTTATACGGGCAATATCTTGATCAGTCAGCAGCAAAACAGGGTCGTTACGCAGGTAAGCGAGAAAAAGATCAATTTCCGTAATCTCATGAGCGTCGATCAGGGTGATCCTGCCTTCCCGATGTTGACATGGCAGTTGATCTACGACTTGGATCGTAACGCCACTTTCGTGTCCGAGAACGGGCGGTTATCCCAATCATCCTTCAAGTTAAAGGAGGAGAGCTCGGAGGTTAAGCGTGTCGGTACCTTCCTCTATTTGTCCAAGAGATTGCTCAAATCTAGGGTATATGTTCGCTCATGGTTGATCAATCGCTTATCCTCATGGGTAAGGATGGCCGAGGATTTCCAGATCATGTTCGGTGATGGAACGGGTGATAACCTGAAAGGTATCACCAAATACGATGGTGTTAAATGCGTATCCGATATCATAACCGACGCGGTTGTCAGCGGAGAGGCCGGATCTATCAAGGGAGCGAGAAGCTACAATGGCGGAAAAGCCACTATCGTGGAGTTTACCAACCCGCAGGACAAGATCGTTGACGGCCAGAAGATCAAGATCGAGGGCGTAACCACGTTCACGGGCCTGAACGGAACTTTCGATATCCATAAGATGAACGATCGGGAGATCATGGTAGAGGTGGCTTTCACGGCTTCCGGCGTATTCACCGCCGCTACCTTCGAGGTTAAGAATAATTTCTTCAACACCGTCGCATCCCCGAACCTAGGGGACGCTGTCAAGGCTATCTTCGGTGTCATGACGTACGCTGAGTATACCCCGAATATGATCGCCATGAACCCATCCACCTTGTTTGAGATCGAGACCTTGAAGGATACGTCCGGTCGGGACTTGAATCTCGTGACGTTGGTGAACGGCGTGAAATACGTGGCCGGAAGACCCGTTGTCGAGACCACTTGTATCATGCCGGGGTATTATTTCGTAGGGGACATGGTTAACGGGGCCTCCTTGGTGGATTATACCTCTATCAATATCGAGTTCGCCGATGATATCGAGAGCCGATTGAAAAACCAGACGGCGGTGATCGTGGACGAGGAGGTTATCATGCCGGTATACAACCCGTGGGCGTTCGCCTATGGCAAGTTATCCGACGTATTGACCGCTATCAAGAAATCCTCTTAATACATAATGACATGAGGGTTTCTATAATTATAACGGGTGAGGAGATGGAGGTCGACAAGGTCATTCAGGAGAATTCCATACGAAAGGAGCTTGGCATGATCGATATATCCTCAAAGACGCCGGTTGGGACAAGAAAGAGAATCCCGGACACGGATACCAAGACATCCGTCTTCGGGGACTCGGAAATGTCACTTGATAAAGATAAATAGCGATGATAATAGACAATGCGTACTTCAAGGGAGACCTTAGGATACAGGGACTCGTGATACCGGAGGACGGGGGATTCTCCAATGAGGCTTCCAATGCCATATCGGAGAACGTGGTATGGTATATCGAGACCTACGGGGACGAGTACCTCGTCTCGCTCATGGGAGGATATTATGACTCATTCGTCGATTACGCCGATAATGGCAGGAAGGGAAACGACATGTTTGATTATATCCTAGGGATATTGAGATCGGATAGGTCTCCCATGGCTATGTATGTCTATTTTCATTACCAGAGAAACGAGACGCTAATATCCGTATCCTCCACGTCCGATGACGTGGACGTGAGGCGGATATTGGCGCATACCTCAAGGATGATGACCCAAGCTTGGAATAATATGGTGGATATCAACATCGGGATATCGGATCGCATAAGGGAGTCTTTCAAGGAGGACATGGATATTGACAGGAATATATTGACCCATATAAATGAGATGAATATATGAATGTCTTGGTGGATATATTCAGGGATATCGTCGCTGGCGTTTCAAAAGACGTTGGGTATATGGTCAATTACCAATTCGGTGATTGGCAATATATGGCCAAGACGCTTTCCGCCATGGGGAAGGCACCCGTAACGGCGGGAAGGAAATATCCTATGATAGGGTTATATTCCCCGTTCGACGAGGACAAGTCCAACCCTTCCTTAACGTCCGTGAGCCTTTCCTTGATAATAGCCGTGAATACGTTGGGGAATTATACCAATGAGGAGCGATTGGAGAAGTCCTTCAAGGCTACGTTGTATCCGGTATATGACAGCCTTATAAGGAGGATATCCAACGATCGCAAGTTTGATATAGGTCCCGGGGCGATAGTATCCCATGTGAAGACCGATAATTTCAGGTATGGAAGGGCTGGCGTGTATGGCGAGGGGAAAAGCGAGTTCGACGATCGCATAGACGCTATTGATATTAAGGATTTAAGATTAAATGTAAAAAATATAACATGTAGATAATTATGGCAGTAAAAATGTTCAGGGACTGCGGTTCCGAGATTTTCAATACCGGCACGAGCAAGTGTCCGTTCGTTCCCGACTATATCAAGGCGATCATACTCACTCCGGTAGGTATGACGTTCAAGATATCCGATTTTGACACGAAGCTGGGAGAGTACGCCCACGCCGACCGTCCGAACCGTGTCTATCCGATCTCGACGATCGCTGAGTACGCCACATCCGGAGGCGAGGCGCAGACATCGGCTACCGGTTATGGCTCGTCCAAGATCACGGGTTATAGTGAGCTTGTCGAGACTTACACGATGAACGATTATGACGAGGGCTTGCGAACCAATCTCATGAAGCTCAAGAACGAGAGCATGAGGGTGATCTTCATCGACAAGAATAATGTCGTATATGGAGAGAAGACCGATACGGAAGGTGATTTCAGGGGATATGAGCTTGGTGCCGTTTATCCGGGTGGACAGAGGTTCAAGAGTTCCGGAGAGAACGCCTCGCTTACGATCAACCTTGTTTACAAGGACGTTGAGAAAGCTTGGATGAGCGCCATATCTTTCACCAGCGATATCGATATCTTGGACGAGGCGAAGGGGTTGGTCTGGGTGGATGTCAAGAAATTGGCTACAGGCGAGAATAAGTACAAGGTCGTGGAGCATTATGGAGGTTTTGACTTGACAGAGATGTACGGTACGCTATTAGGTTCCTCTTCCGTGTGGAATAACGTGACAGCCGCCACGTATAATCCCGACGACGGCACGTTGTCTCTTACCCCGTCCTCCGGTACTCCCGCGCTCAAGAGACCGTCCGAGTTATACGCCGAGGACGTTAAAGGTATAGAGCAATGGTCATAAACGGGGTATCGTTCAATGATGAGGCTTGTCTCGGTATGGGAAGGAAGGCTTTCGTGAAGGCTCACGAGGGATCTTTCTTCCTCGACCGGGGAATGGCGGATCGAAGGAGGATATTAGGTGACGCTTATGATATAATGGAGAGGAACCATGGGGACGATAGCGGGAGTGGCGAACGCCGTGAGGACGCTGGAGAAGAACTTCTGGCCGGAGGTTACGAACAGCTTGAGGGAGAGCGAGGGATTGATCCATGACTTGATCACTGATCAACTCATGTCCGGGTTAGACGAGAACAAGGAGCCTTTGAAGCCTACCTATCTGGATGACCCGTATTTCGTGGAGACCACGAAGACCCCAAAGGCGGCGAGGGCCAAGGCCAGATGGTACAAGGCGATGAAGGAAAGCATAACCCCGCCTAGGTCCTCTGACATACTCCATCTTCCGCCACGAGACCCTAACACCCCCAACCTTATCATACGAGGCGATTACCACGCCAGTATAACGCCGATCGTGCAAGGCGGCAAGGATGGTGGCAAGATAGTCACGAGATCCATCGGTTTCTATGCCGGTGACGACGCTTTAGAGAAGAAATACGGCCCCGGTCATCTGGGTTTGACCCCGGAGGCTAGGGCTTATTTGATTGAGGAGCGGGTTGTTCCCGCGTTGGATAAGTTATTCAAGAAATACGGGTTCAAATGATAAAGCCGTGCAATTGCGCCTCGCAGAACAAGGCGATGGCCACATACGAGAACATAAGGAGGCTGGCTATCAAGATGGCCGCTTCCGATAAACGCATTTACGTGCTTATCCGTAAAACGGATGGGACGTTTGCCTTCGAGCCTTTAGATGCCATGGTGTCTAAAGGCGATATTGTTGAATATATCCATTATTTATAAATAGTATGGCGAATATATACACGACATGCGATGAGATACCCTTATGCAAGTTCATCGAGATGTACAAGGGAAATCTTAACGCCCTTATAAAAGGAGGGAGGACCAAGCCCACCGATGGGGAGTTAAGGAAAGCGGCGATGGGGCTTATTGACGAGTATTCCGTTATAACCGGGAACAAGAATATCGCTATCGAGATAGAGGATCGGTCAAGGGCGGTAGATTGCAATATCAAGCTTATCCTGTTGGAGTCTGCGGATCATTTGATGGACGCTATGATGTACGCTGACGCTTCGGATATTCTTGGCAGGGTAGGTATCCGCATGCCGGAGGAGCCGGGAGAGCAAGATCTGATCGTCGCTAAAAAGAGAATCCAGTCCAAGATGTCGCAGGTGAAATATAGCCTGAGCGTTCTGGATAGGAACAAGTCTAAGGTGGTAGACCCCAAGGATAAAGATTTCACCCGTGAGAGGATGATCGTGTCCACCTATTTCAAGATGCGTATCGATCCTGACACGTTCACCGCGGCCGAGTACGGGAATATGATAAGGATTATGTTTAACCAATTAGAGGACATGAAGAATTATGGCGGGAAACGAGACTAAGATCACTGATATAGTAGGGAAAGAGGCGTTTGATCAACTGGAGCGTCTGGATAGGAAATTAGCGGATACGCAGAATGTCTATATCGGGTTGGTAAAAGAGATAGGGAAAGGGTTGACGATAAATCCCTCAAGCTTGTCAGAGTTGAACGCCAAGATCGAGGAGTACAAGAAAAATGTATCAGCGCTTAAAAGCACGATTGACACTCTCAATAAGACCAATGACCAGTACAAGAGAAAGATTGATGAGCTGATAGAGGTTAACAAGAGATATGCGGAAGCGGCTGGGAAAGTTCAAAATAGTTTAGATCAATCATCCTCTTCCATAGCCAAGGAATCAAACGCTATCTCGGAGAACATGAAAGCCAAGCAACAAGAGGTTGTCATAAGTCAGGAATTGAAGGGACTCATTGACCAGACATTGGGATCTAGGGAGGAGAATATACGCAGGGTCGCTCAAGAAAGGACGATATTGGCCCAACTATCCAAGGAGAAAAGCCAATTGAATAAAATGGAGAAAAGCGGGGCTATCTCAACTAAAGATGCCGTGCAAAAGAGGCAGGATTTGGTAAGGTCTGAATTGCTTCATCGAGAATCCTTGAGAGAGCTGTTGAACATTCTTACGAATGAGACAAAAATGATCAACTCGGCCAACGATAGTTATCAAGAGCAATCGTTGCAATTGGAGAGGCTGAGAAAGGCGTATCGGATGCTTTCCACGGAAGCCGCTAACAGCAAGTTAGGAGTAGAGTTGCAAAAGAATATAGCGGCTTTGGACACTCAGGTAAAATCTGTTGATAAAAGTCTGGGACAGCATCAGAGAAACGTGGGTAATTATGTCTCCACTTGGGATGGAATGGGAAACGCAATCAATCAATTAACCCGTGAGTTTCCAGCATTCTCGGTATCGCTCCAGACCGGATTCCTCGCTATCTCTAACAATATCCCTATATTGGTCGACCAAATATCTCGGATAAGGAAGGAGAACGCCGCCTTACGGGAGGAGGAACTGAAAGGTGTTCCCGTGTGGAAGCAAATAGCTAAGTCCGCTTTGTCTTTGAATACCTTGTTGTCGGTTGGTATAACTCTACTTACCGTATATGGTAAGGATATCTTTGAGTGGGGTAAAAACTTATTGTCATCCTCTAACTCGGCTAAGGCCGCTTCGGAAGCCCAGAGAGACTTGAATTCATCCACCGGGGATTATGCCAAGGCTTTAAAGAACTCGACATCATCATATGGGGAGAATCTTGTAACATTACGCAACCTGCAAGCGGAATGGAATAATTTAGGAGATAATCTCAATAAGCAGAAGCAGTTTATCATTGATAACGCCTCTGAGTTTAAGAAATTAGATGTGTCAGTTACGGATGTTAATGACGCTGAGAATCTGCTAGTAGATAATACGGATGCTTTTGTTAAAGCAATGGCTTTGAGAGCGCAAGCAACGGCTGCGCAAAAATTAGCTCAAGAAAAATATGCTGAGGCTTTACAAAAAAGGATTGAAGCCGAAAATCTACAAAAAAAAGCAGATGAGGCAAGAGAAAAAGGGCAATATGCGGCTACGGCTGTTATGCAAGATACTAGATTTGGCGTAAAATCAGTGAAAGAACTTGCTGAGGAGAATGCGAAGGCTATAGAAGTGGATGTTAAATCTTTGAATGATCAAGCTGATGCTCTTGATGAGGCAGGATTCGCTTATTTCAACTATAACAAAAAGCAGATGGAAGCCGCAAGGAGTGAATTAGAGAGCGCAGGTATAAGAGAATCCTCTAACGAGGAGAAACTTAAACGACAGCAGGAGCAAATAGAACGAGAGGCCAAGCGTAGGGAGAAATTAGAGATGGAGGCCGAACGGAATATTCAGGAGGCCCGTCTTAATGTGATGGATGAGGGGTATAAGAAAGACCGTCTTCTCTTGGAGCAATCTTTCCAAAAGCGTATCGACGACGTAAAGACGAAAGGCGTAAGGGTTAATGAGCAAATCGAGGCTATTGAGGCTGAGAGAAGTAAGAAGTTGGCGGAATTCGACCGTAAGATCTCGGAGCAAAGGGCTAATGATGAGGCTCAAAATCGTCTTGCGATTGCAGAAAAAGGTAGCATGGATGAGCTTAATGCCCGTCTAGTCATATTACAATTGCAAAGAGATAAGGAATTAAAAGAGGCTGATAAGACTGAACAGGATAAGTCTTTGATTGTCGATAAATACAATAAACAAAGGCAGGATCTCTATAGAGATTATTATAAAAACTTGATGTCAACGCAACAATCTCAAAATGAAATATTCCTTTCTCAAAGGCAGATAGAGATAAACGAAGAGCTTAACATCTTGGCTAAACAATATGAGCAAGGGATTATCAAGAAAAAAGAATATGAGAAACAGAAATCGGATTTGGAGCATCAGTATGCTATGGAGTCATTGAACAGCCAATTGCAGATATTGGAGTCAAATCTTTACTTATTTAGCGGGAATGAGCGACTTGAGAAAGAGAAAGAGATAGCTCGCCTCCGTGTTCAATTATCTAAAGAGACCAGCGATAAAATCATAGAGGATGCCAAACGAGAGGAAGAGGAGCGAAAAAAAGTAGAACAGGCTAAAAAGCGCTTGATACAAGAATCTATATCTGCTATCATATCAATCGGTAATTCATTATTTCAACGTCAAATAGATAATGTAGATGCTGAAATAGAGGCTAACCAAGATGAGTATGACGCTAAGGTTGAGACTATAGACGCTCTTTCCGAGAAGGATATAATAACGACAGAGGAGGCCGAGGCCCGCAAGCGTGCGGCGGAGGAAGAGACCAGCCGCAAGAACAAGGAGCTAGAGAAGAAGAAGGCTGAGTTACAGACTAAACAGGCAAAGTTCCAGAAGGCGATGGATATAGCCCAGACAATAGCTGCCACATCTCTAGCTGTCACTAAAGCTTTACCTAATTTCGTCCTAGCGGCACTAGTAGGGGCGATGGGTGCCGTGCAACTAGCCACGATCATAGCCCAACCCATCCCCAAATACGCCCATGGTACCGACAATCACCCCGGCGGTCTGGCTATTGTTGGCGATGGAGGCCGTAGCGAGGCGGTATTGGTAGGAGATAAAGCGTACATTACCCCGGATAAGCCCACCTTGCTGTCATTGCCGGCGGGAGCCGAGGTCGTTCCGGATCTCAATGATCCGGCCTTCCTTAGCCGCTTCGTGGATAACACGTATTGGCTTACCCACAATAAGAAAGGCGAGCCGGTTCAGATCGTCAATAATTTCGACGCTGAAGGGATAATAAGGGCTAATAATGAGATAAAAAAAGAGATAGGCAAGCTATCTAAAACCATATCCAAGGGTAGCAAGAGCATTGATTTCGAGAATTACAAGAGATCGAGGATGAATTGAGCGTAAAACTTGCTTTTCTTATTCTTTCTAGTTATATTTGCTGGACATATAAGAAGACAGTAGAGCCTTAGAGCCATACCCGATAGAGTCACGTCTATGGGGTATGGCTCTTTTTGTTTTTACTGGTCAGCCTACCACAACAGGCTAGGAAGATATTGGGCGACAGCGGTCGCTAACAGCCTCCTTGATACGATGTGTTGTGGCTCGTGTCGGGGAGGCTTTTTCATTAAGAAGTGCCGAAGTAATCAAAATAACAAAGTCGTTTTGATCTTATGGCTAAAATCGCGGGAGAAAATAATAATAATAATATAACAAGATAAATACGATTGTTCATGAAGACAAATCAAGAGATGATCAGAAAAATGGGTAATTTCAATGTTATCCAGCGGACAAAGGATGGCATGTTTAATGCCACTGATTTATTGAAGCAATGGAATAATCAATCGTGCAGCGAAAGAAAAATGGATAACTTTTTCGCTTCTCATAAAACCAATGAGTTCATTAATACAATAATTGAACGGGAAAAACTAAATACCCCAAAAATGGTGTATTTAAAAACTAGAGGCAAAAAAGGTGGTACATGGATGCATCCGATGCTGTTTATAGATTTTGCGATGTGGATTAATCCAGAATTTAAATACGATGTCATAAAATTCGTACATGATGAGATGATCCGTTACCGTAACGAAGCCGGTGATGCTTACAGGGAATTGTCCTCCGCTGTCATGAAGATTGTTCCGAATGATTTCATGCCAAAAGCCATGAGAAAAATAGGAGAGGCTTTAAACTGGATAATCTTCAACGGCCACGAGAGATTATTGAGAAACAAGCACGGTGACGAAAGCAAGCAACGTGAACTGTGGCAACTGGAGAAGAAGGTGGCCGATCTGATAAACGAGGGATTCATTACCTCATACGATCCGCTTATCAACTATCTACGGAAGCTTTATAATAAAAAGAATAATCCAGCGGTATTTAACCAAGCGGTATAGAAGATTTTAAACAACCAAAAATTAAAATATGGATTTGAACTATTTAGACTTATTGATTCATCTAGCGACGGAACTGAAAAAGGAAAAGATTAAACGTATTGAGGCTGAACGAAAGATTAAGTCTGATGTTCCTAAGGTTTTGTTTGCGGACGCTATATCCAGATCCCAACGCTCATGTTTGATCCCGGAGCTAGCAAAGATATTACAGCATAACGGTGTCAATATTGATGCGGAGCGTCTATTAGCGTGGATGCGAAAGAATAATTATCTGCATGAGGAAGAAGAATATTTCAATCAACCTACCCAAAAATCCATTGATCTGGGTTTATTCGAAGTAAAGAGAACTATTACAAATAAGTTGGATGGAACCTTATTAGAGACGATTGTCATAAAAGTAACAGGCAAAGGCCAAGTTTACTTCGTGAACAAGTTCTTAGGTAATAAGGAGGCTTGTTAAAAACATAATAGACATGATTTAGTTTAGTTTTCATAATCCTCCCTCATGTCGTGAGACAGCAAGGGGATATATGTTTAATCGAAATATTCATATTGCTCTGTAAAAGCATCTTGGATGTCATTTATCAAATTAGGATTGTTCTCTAATTCGATTTTATTAACCATTAAGTATGCGCTTTTATCTTTTAGTTCTGTATGTAGAAAATATTTATCAGAAAAATTGGTTGCCATAATCTTGCTATAAAAACGGAATCTTTTGGTATTATCAATTCCCTCTTCGTCCAAATTAGAGCCTATAAATCCAAAGGATGCATGATCATCTTGATGGTATATGTCAAGCATTATGTTTATACATGTATGTATTATCGTTCTAGGCTCAAATGTGCTAGATAGTATATTATATTTTCTTTTACTGTGTCTATGATTTTTTAAATGGAATTTTATAGCATAAACATTATAATCATATAATTCCACCCAGACCCAATAAGTAAGATTAGATTTGGTAGATTTAAATGAATATAGTCTTTTAGATAAAAGATGTCCAGACTTTCCTTCGAAATTCTGGACAAACCTATAAGGGTAATAAAAACTCATTTCAAATCATATAAGGATAAATGTCAATTCTTCTATCAAGTAACTCTTTAGACGTAAGGGATCTGAACTTTACTTGGGTATCCTTCTTTTCTGAAGCTGCGGTCACAATTTTGCTATTAACATCTTTGGGCCGCATGTCCTTACTGTTTTTGACTGTGCCCATATTCATTCATCTTTGTTGTTTTCGACACAAAGATGAGATAAACTGGATAACAAACAAAATTTTTTTAGCTAAAAAAACTAACAAATATTAAATATGATGGTAAATCTTTGATTGTTAATAATGTATGGCTTTTTTATTAGGCTAATAGGTCTGTTTAAAAACACTGCTTAGCCAACAAATGTGGCAATCTCATAAAAATCCCCTCCAGAGCCTTTTGGGTGGAGGGGATAGTAAGTTCTTTTACTTGTCTCTATCTATGTTATTTAATTATACCACCCATTGCTAAATATAATTGATACGTTTCTTTAATAGCATTAATTTGTTTTTGTGTTATTTTTTTTATTTCATAATAATTGCGGCCTATAATCTTAATTTCAGCTTCTTTTGAATAAGCTAATGCTTTTATTAAAGCAAACTTATTCTTAGTATTTATAGAATCATCGCTCCACTCCCAAATTTTACCGTCTCCATTATCTCGTTCAACTTGATTTGGAACAAACTCATAAGCATTACCATCTATGGAAAATTGATACTTTTGAACGAAAAGCCAATCATCTGCCAAATATTGAATAAAAAACCTAAAATTCAATACATTGTTATTTATGGACATAAAATAACAACCTATATCATTTTTGTTTATATATTTTTGATTATCTTTATGTTTTATCCAAGTTTTACCATTAGGATCAAATTTGTCTTTTTCAAAAATAAAATTAGGAGAAAGTTCCTTTATTTGTATAGAGTCTATAAGATTAATATTTGAAGATTCAGACTCAGAGTATATTCCTCTATTGTTATCTTTATCTGAAATTTTATTAATTGAGTTTTTAATGTCTAACAGTGTTTTGTCACTAATTATATTTTCTATTTTATTCCCATTTTTATCATATAAGGTAAAATTCATAGGGGTTGAGTATAGATTGTTTCCTATCTTTTCTTTCATTTTATTAGCAACTTCAATGCTAATACAAAACTTTTTATAAGCTTCAATAAAAGCGATAGAGTCATTTGCGGCTGAAAAAATTTCTTCTTTTTTTTCAATAGAATATTCACCATCGAAGCTTTTTTCTTTAACGGTTTCTACATATGTATATTTATCATTGCATGAACTCAAAAATAGAATACCAAATATCAAATAAAATGTTTTCATGTGTGTTTTTGTAATTAATAAATCAATGCAAAAGTAAATATTTATATTAATAAGTGAAATCTTAAAGAATTAAAATAATATGTTTGATAACATGTTTATGAAATTGAGTACTTCCTTGCTGACGCTGTATGTCTCATGCGTAACTTGAAGCATATATTAGATGACAAGGTAAGTATGTATCCTTTTTGATGGCGTGAAATCATCTTTTTTTTCCGAACAACTCGGAATGACTACCAATTCTAAGCAAGTCGATTATTTCTCCGTCAATCCAAATAAGAAGAAAATCCCCTTCTATATGGCATTCCATACACCCTTTATACTCACCTTTCAACATGTGAGGTTTGTATTCTTGTGGAATCGGATGGTCATTTATAAGTAGATTTGCGATATATTCAAAAGCTGCGATTTTTTTGGGGAATTTCTGAATACGTTTGAAATCTTTCTTAAACTGGCTTGTTGGGTGTAATTTCTTTTTCACTTCATTAATTCCTCCATCAAGCTATCCACGCTGTCGAACGTTTCTTTATTCTTGGTCGTGCGTGCTTCCCTTATAGCCGCTATCGTTTCCTCGTTTGGCTCGGAGTATACAGCGTCCATCAAGGTGCTCTCTACAAAATTATTCAAACTCCTGTTCGCTTTCTTGGCTTGCTCCTGCAAGACTTGCAACAAGTCTTCACGTAAACGGAACGAGGTTTGTTTTCTTATTACTGCTTCCATATTACTTCTGTATTATATTGTATCGCAAAGGTAGTGCATTGTATGCAGAAAACAAACTTTCATGATTTTTATTTTGAGATCATTGAAGATAACATCATTCCACCTTTATCTTCAATGGATGCCCGCAGTTAGGGCACGTGATAGATAGAGAGTCTTTCTTTGGTTGCTCGAATAACTCTGTAACTGGACATCCTATTGCGTCCGCTATTCTTAAAAGAATTTCTGTAGATGGGTTTCCATTAATGTGCGTGCTTAAAGTAACTCTTGATATACCCATTTTCTCTGCTACTTCATTAACAGATGTGCCGTAATGTTTAATAGCTTCTTTAATTATTAATCTATCTATCATAATGATCAGTATTAAGTTTATGCAAAACTACACAGAATAATTAAATGTAAAACGATCATACTACTAAATGATGTTAAATTTAAGATGATAGCATTTCTTTTTCTTGTATATGTAATATGATAGACTTACATTTGCATCATCAAAATAAAACAACAGTACAATGGCAACACAGAAATACAACAAGAGTGAGATCATGAAAGACGCATGGAGATTATTCAGACTTTACCGAAAATTCTCTTGGTCTTTTGGCAAGTGCCTTTCTATAGCATGGGATAATGCCAAGATAGAGATAAAAAATAATGAGGCCAAAGCCAAGAGATTGGCAGAGGAAGAAGCTAGACGCATCGAGTATCGCAAGCATGTTGTCTTATCTCATGTCGGTATGGCTAGCCTTTACGGTAACAGGGTTTATTCGGGAGATTGATAACTATACATTAATAATATAAGAAATATGGAAACGATAGAGGTATTGAAGAACGTGCAAAGGATTGCGTTGGAGTGTATGATCGGAAGGAAACCGGTACATATAAATGTAGGCGTTATGCCGGAGACGGGCGGTTTATGCGTCACCGTACAGGACAGATCTCACGAGGTAGTCTACATGGAGATATTCAATGACTGGATGCCGGATCACAAGGAATGGAATAAAAAGACCTACGATAGATTCATGAGCGTGATAAGCGACATGACTTGCGTAAGGCTTGCGGGATAACTCGAACGACGGGGAGAGGATCGGAAGTAGATGCCCCTCCGGTAATACGGCCGGAGGGTTTGATGGAATTTTCAATAACAAATATATTAAGATTATGAAAGAATTAGTATTTAAAGGCGATAATAATCGCATTTTCACGAACAGCTTATTGGTCGCTGAGAAGTTTGGCAAATTACATAAAGATGTAATGAGAGCGATAAAAGCATTATTGACATCGGCGCAAAATTGCGCCAATCTCTTCATAGAGTCAGAGTATCCAGACAATTATGGACGTATGCAGCCAATGTATATTATGAATCGTGATGGATTTACATTATTGGTTATGGGCTTTACTGGTGATAAGGCCCTTCAATTCAAGTTAGATTATATTGAGGCTTTCAACCGTATGGAAGAGCAGATCAAGACTGGAGGTTTCCAGATTCCACAATCTTTCTCGGAGGCGTTGATGTTGGCGGCCAAGCAGCAAGAGCAGATAGAACAGGCAAATAGAACTATCAGCAAGCTCCAGCCCAAGGCCGATTTTGCGGACAAGGCTTTCGGGACCTCGGACAAGGTTGATATCGGTATGGCTGCGAAGATATTGAAATTAGGGTTCGGAAGAAACATCCTCTTCAAGAAGCTTAAAGAAATGGGCGTGTTCTTCTCCAACCGGAACGAGCCGAAACAGAAGTACATCAACGCCGGGTATTTCGAGATGACCGAGAAGTTTATTGAGAGGGAGAATCATCCGGGCTTTGTCGTGACGAAGGTACTCGTAACCCAGAAGGGGCTGGCTTACATAAACCATCTTCTGGGAGGTGATCCCGGTGACGGTAAGATTACTAGGATTGTTTGAAAGATTCCTTTCCTTGACTATGCCAAGTATAAAATGTGACCTAAATAGATTAGATGTACGGATTTAGTACGTATACCCAAGACTTTAACATTTTGTGACTTGAAAATAATTGTGAAATATTAAAAGATTGATTGAATATGAAAGAGAATGAGATTAAAAGCATCGTCGTGAAAGCCGACGGTAACGAGATCAAGGTTGATCATGCGCATGAGTTGGTTATTGGTGACTTGACCATAACCCCGGAAATGATGAGAGAGATAAAGAGTATGTCCACTTGCCTGTTCTCTAAGGATATGGACGATATGATAGATACGCTTATCAATTTGAGTTGCGAGGGTAATTACGAGGACGGGTATATCATGGACAAGATGAGGGCCGTGTCATGCGTGAGGGATTTCTTGCGGGTGATCGAGAAAGATAATACGATTGATTAGTTGATATTATCTTAATAGTCATTATCTTTGTGACAGAGCCAAAGAGCCGTACCGGAGACGTATTTGTCCCCGGACGGCTCTTCTTATTTATATGCGTATGATAAAAGCGGTGTTATTAATAGGAGGGAAGAGGTACGACGTGACGGATCACCTCAAGAACTGGGAGGACGTGGAGATATCGGCTAAGAGGAAGGATCTTGGCGGTGTCGTTCGCTCCTTCTCCAACAAGTTTGAGTTCGTGAAGGGGGCATACGACCTTCTTGAGGCCGAGTACCTATCCAATTATACGAAAGCCTCGGCCATATTGGTGATAGGCGTGTTGAACGATAGCTGGGGGTATAACGAGAAGTTTCGTTGCAAGCTCGATTTCTCCACGTACCAGAGCGACGGGTATACGATATCCATAAACGCCATTGACGATAGCGTAGCGTCCATCATCAACGCAAACAAGTCGCAGGTATACGATATCCCGGTGTCGGAGCTAAAGGAGGATACATTGTATTATGACAGGGTCTATCTTAACAACAATACGAAATGGTCCATAAATCCAAATGTGGATCAAACGCAAGATGACGTATATGAGGTTATCATAAATACAAAAGACATATACACGCTATTGCCAATAACCTATATAGATACAAATTTTGCCGTAAAGAACATAATAGATGTGTCGGATCAAATATTGAGTATCCATGAGGCTACAGGCGACAATTATATGATAAAAGGGATTACGCCACATCCTATAAAAATAAGAATTTCCTTCAGTATCAAAGCTGGTAAGACTAGTGAGGAGATCGTATTGGCTTTGTTTTTTGTTATACTAAACAAGGGAGGGGATATTTTACGGGAAGAAAGGACCGACATACCATTATCGGATACATATATAAATATAGATAAGACATTTGACATATCATTAAATCCGGATGATAGATTTGCCGTTTATTTCAACTCGGCGGGAGGTCATAGCACTGATATTCATTTGACAATTAAGGATGTAAAAGACATATCCGTATCTTATATAGGTCGAAATAAGCCGGTGGAAATAGACACTTTCTCTCCTAAAAAACTATTATCCTCGTTATTGTCAAGGATGGGCGTGTTATTGTCCGGCGATATCGTCTCCGGTTCCATGCCCATACCTTGGATGATGGCCGCTGAGAGCGTGAGAGGAATAAAGGACGCGAAGGTCCATACGTCCTTCTCCAAGTTCTGTGATTTCGCCAAGGCGTTGCTTGGGTATGATTACGAGATACTTGATAATAGCGTGCGTTTCCGGCATATGAATGATTTCTTCGTCAATGAGACGAAAGAATTGGATCACGTGAGCAATATGGAGCTATCCGTGGATGAGTCGTTGATATACTCTGGGGTTGAAATTGGATTCGACAAGCAGGACTATGATGAGATAAACGGGCGTGACGAGTTTCACTTCAAGAGCAGTTTCAGCACGGGATTGGACATAAAGGACAACATATTGTCATTGATAAGCCCGTATAGGGCAGATTGCTACGGATTGGAGTTTCTCGCTAACGAGCGTGACGAGGAATCGAAGGATACGGATTCCGACAATGACATATTTATTGTCCACGCTAGGAAAGATGGGGATAGATTAGTTCTGGTAAGAGAAGAGAATGGGGGAGCTATATATGCCGTTACGGGAGTATTGTTCTCCGACACTATCTTTAACGCCTCCTACTCGCCGAGAAATATGCTTCTTGTCAATAAGGAAAGGCTCGGGATATGCACGGATTACCTGTCTTTCACGGCCTCGGACGGAAACTCCTCTATATCGATAGGAGGCGTATCGGAGACCCTTCCTATATCCCTGCCGGTTAACGACCGGAGGATTAGGATCGATAAGGTTTCCTTGGAGACCCCGGGGTTATCCCCGTTCCCGGGTAATTACAGGGGCAAATTGTCGTTCTCGTACGCAGGGAGATCGTACGAGGGATGGGTTAGCGAGATAACGGAGAAGATAGGGAAATACCAAACGGCATCCTATTCGCTGATATTGTCTAAAATTACATGAATTTGTTTTGACAATTGATCCTTATCCCCTATATTTGTAGGACATAACAAAAAAGAAATTAGAGCCTAAGAGCCATACCCGGCGGGAGTCGTATCCTGCGGGGTATGGCTCTTTTGGCGTTTATAGGCGTATGATAAACGTGAGCAAGATATCACCGTTGCTTTTTGACGTGGGCTATAACGGCATCGAGATGGAGCGTGAGTATATACAACGCTTCTCTAATGCCGAGAATATAACCGTGCAATGCGTAGTATCCCCTTCCACCACTTTGTCTATGAGGTTGTTCGACCTTTGCGCCAACGATAGCTTCGTCATATCCCCCATATCCTATGAGATCAACGACTCGAATAAGCTTCTGGAGTTTATCGTTCCAAGAGGGAATAGCCTTTATAGGGCTTCCATAATCGGGAGTGAGGGGCAGATAAGCAGTCTCCCCTTCCGGTTTTGCGATAACGGGGAATTGGAGGGGCTGACGGAGGTGTCCTATACCAACAGGGATAATATCACCTCGTTCGGGGCGGTATTTGAGGTTGGAAACAATCAAAGGACTTTCAAGCTATGGATAGAGGGAGGGTTCAAGTCGGATGGGCATTCCCTTAACGTTAGCAACGAGCAGTTCAGGACACAGGGGCAAGAGATCATAGAGCTTTACGCCGTACCGTATCAGGTGGACACGCTCACGATAGGGGATAACGAGGGGGTACCTTTCGAGATGGCCCGCTTGATCAATAACATATTCTGTCTGTCCGAGGTGAGGATAAACGGCGTTAGGTATGTCCGGAGCGAGTCCAGCGTACCCGAGAGGCAAGTGATAGCCGAGAGATACCCGTTGTTTGATTATACGTTTAACGTTGAGAGAGCGGAGAATATCTCCTTTAACGGGTTCACGGAACAGTCGGACGGATCTTGGGTCACGGGTTCCATAAGCGTGAACGTGGCAAACGCCAAGGACGGGCAGGTTCTGGTGTATGATGATTCCGTGGGGGCCTTTGTCAATCAATCAAACTTGGATTCGTTATGAGCAAAAAGAAATTAACCAAACATATATGGTACGGGTCGGACACGGTGATGTCCGAGGGTAAGCTGCAAGCGGCTCCTCCTCCCGTCGCTATAGATGACGGGACCAAGGAATGGCACCTCTCCGGGTTGACGAGGGGCGAGTTGTTCGTGAACGATTACGCCGGAGACCCCGCCTTGTTCATCCTTGCCAGTGATAATAAGGTGCGAAGGATAGGCGGTCAAGGTTCCGGAAGCGGAGGTGAGGGGGGAGGAGGCGATTTCTCCTTGGCGCAAGGTCCGGGTATAGAGATAAAATCGGATATCAATAATATATATACGATTTCCCATAAGGATACCTCTTCGCAAGAGAGTATAAATAAGACGAAGAAGAAAGGTATTGCGTCCGTATTGCTAGATGGCTTCGGCCATGTCACGGGCTTGGATACCTGTGACATCCTCGATCTTGAGGACTTGGATAAGAGGTATCTTCGCAAGGATATCAATGACGAGGCGGCGGGAGAGATCATCTTCGACAAGAAGATAGGCTCCTCCATCTTCCTCGACGGCATGGACGGTAAGGGCTGGGAGATCAAGGCCGACGGTTCCGGTATCATGGAGGCGTTGAAGGTGCGTTCCGACATATACGCCGGTAACAAGATCGGCTCCATATCGTTCGCCCCCGGCTTCACCGGCTGGGGCACGGAGATAGACATCCCCACGGCCACGGGAACCTTTGACAACATATTCGTTAGGAAGACCTTCACGGCCTACGAGATAGTGTATTCGCAGATATACGGGTTGGGCGGCAACCAGATCGTGTCCGATATCAACAAGATCGGGAGGGTCGAGAGGCTGTCCGATCGTTGGAGATGCTACATGGACGACATGGACGGTCTCATGCTGATGAACCTCAGGGAAGGTGATGGAGTGAGGATACAGAGAAGGAACGGTATCACGTCCACTAAATATATCTTCGGTCGCTGTATCGGTATCTCATCCGACTATTTCGACGTGGCTTACCCGCTGATAGAGGGTACCGGCGAGCCAGAGGCTGGGGATTTCGCCATGCGATGGGGTAACGACAGGGATACCACCAGACAGGGCCTTATCTACCTGACATCGGCGGATCAAGGAGCGCCGTTCATCGCCGTATATGACGGTATCACGGGCGTTTCCACGCAAGACACGCTGAAGGCCCAGATAGGCAACCTCTCCATGATCCGTACCAAGAACGGTACGCAACTGAAGGGTTACGGAGCTTACCTTAACGGGATCTATATAGAGAACTCGTCCATATACCTCGATAACGGCATGACCGTGGAACAACAGTTCTCCGTGATGAACGGGGAGCTGAGGAGCGAGATCGAGGGGGTGAGGAACGACATGTCTCTGGAATCCGGAAATATACTTGTCAACTCCACGTTCGGGAAGGACACGAATTATTGGCGGTCGGAGAACGAGGTCCATTTCATCAACGTCGGGGGCGACCTGTTATGGATAGGCGGCGCTTTCTACTCGGAGAAGAGAGAGGTGGCGGACATCTACCGTGACGGTGAGCGCAACGTACTCCGTCTGCTGGGGACTACCATATACCAGTCAAACGCCAACATGAAAGGCGATAAGGCGGCTGGGACCTACTCGTACGCCTTTTTCTACAAGGTCATGAGACGAGGTGTTTTGACGGTGGGTTTCGCCGGGCAGGAGTTGTACGACTCCTTGACCCTCGATCCGTCCGGCGAGTACGTCAAGCTGTCAAAAGTCGGCAAATGGGACGGTACCGGGGATTTCCGGATCGGATTCACCGGCGAGATATTGATCTACGGCGTGTCGTTGTTCAATGACAGGCTGGCCGATGCCGTGATAAAGCTTGAGACGCGGATATTACAGACAGAGGAGTATATCAAGTTACTGGCCACGAAGGAGTACGTGGACTCGGAGACCGGGGCGATATATACCAAGTATGACGCTGAGTTGTCGGTCATGGCCGAGGAGATATCCGCCCGTGTGACGGAGGAGCAATTCGCCACGGCGCAAGAGGCCATAACGCTGGCCAATAACGCCGCCAAGGCCGCCCAGACCGCCGCCGATAACGCTAACCAGTCCGTGACAAGCCTGAACTCCTACGTTGACGGCGCTTTCGCCGACGGTATCATAACGGAGGCCGAGGCCAAGGCCATAGAGAAGTACCTTAATACGGTGAACACGTCCAAGGACAGCGTGACCGCCACTTATACTAAGCTGTATTCCAACACTTACCTTGACGGGGCGGCCAAGACCGGTCTTAAATCGGCCAAGGATGTCTTGGACTCGTCTATAAGCGCCTTGATAAGCAGTATCAACACGGCCATAGCGGACGGAAAGACCACGGCCTCGGAGAAGGCCGACGTGGATAAGAAATTTGCGGCCTTCAACACTGCCATGTCCTCGTTCGAGAGCGCCGTGGAGACGGCGAACAAGTATATACAGGACAAGTTGAAGGACTATACCGATACGGCGACAAACCAAGTGAAGGTGAAGCTGGAGTCGGACTTGTCGGTACAGGCGGGACAAATCACGGGTATCTCCACTAGGGTGGACAATATAAGGAATGAGATAGACACGGCGGGATGGATCAACACTACGCAGGGAAATACGTTGTTCGCCGCCAAGAGCTTGGAGAACGGCGATAATATCATATCGTATATCAACCAGACGGCAACCACCACCACGATCAAGGCGGAGAGGATTGACCTTGTTGGTGTGGTAACTATATCAATGCTTGATAGTAACTTGCGTGATACTATTAAAGACACAGTCTTTGATGTAAATAAAGCTTCCGATATAACGAGTGCTTTCTATCGGTTTAGTAACGATGGCATGAGTTTGAATCGTAGGATAGAGGTTGGTTCCGGTTCTATTGATAATCTCTCCGTGAAAGGAGGCATTTCACCAGATGTAAATAACGTATGTTTTTGGACTGGAGGTACATATGGACAAGCCGTGAATAATGAAGCTAAGATTGTCTTACGGCATGATGGGTCAGGATTCCTAGCTAATAAGAATATCTCTTGGAATACATCTGGAGATTTAAGTATAATAGGCAAAATACAAACCTCAGATAATGGGAATAGAATCATAATAGACCCATCGACGAGAAGTATTCGTATGATTAATGATAAAAACTCCTTAACAGGAGAGATCTTGTTTAATGATATGACTGGATATCAGTCATTACCTGCATTCCATATTTATATGAGAAACGCATCTTCAGGTGTCTCCAATTATCGAGTTTCCATGGGATATTTCGGATTTGGATCTTACGATAATAGAGGAAATGTCTTGTTTAATATCTCCCCATCGGGATTAATGACATTTCCGTATATGTCAACAGTAGATCCAAAGGTGAAAGGAGCTATATGGCGGGATGGGAATATGCTTAAAATATCTTTGGGATAATATTAACAATTAAAATACAGTAAATCATGAAAGTAAATTTCAACAAGCCCCTAAAGACATTCAAGGGGGAAGACATGAAGGACGAGTTCGGAAAAGTACAAATCATCAAGGATATAGTATGCGCTAGGCTTTACTCGTCCGGCGATGACATGAATCAAGACGAGAAGTTCGAGGCTTACAACCTCATGACACGGATCAACGCCGCCGAGGGTGAATTAGATATCAGCGACAAGGAATCAGTATTGATAAAGAAATGTTGCGACAAGACGTTGACCGCAGGGGCCTTCGGTCAGATCTTTAACATTTTAAACGTATGAGACCATGGAGATAACGAGCGATACTAGGACAATAAACGGCTACTCGGAAGTAGCCGGTATCAAGATACAGTATTCCGCCTCGGTCAAGACCGATGAGCGGATAGACCGGATAACAGGCTCTTTTATCAAGGACGGGGTACGTGTGGGATCTCTGGCCTACGAGCGTAACGGGCAATTCTTCATGTCGGTGGACAAGCCCGGCGTGATAACGAGCAAGGAGGATGCGGTGGCCATCGCCACTCAATTCTTTAACGACACTTACGGGATGTTGAACAGTCAAGCGGTGGAGTAATATGGAAAGCATCATCCTATCATCGGGCACTGAGGTGACCCCCGAGGACATCCAGAAGATAGCGTCGGCGGTCAACGACCTCTTGCTTACCACGTCGAAAGACCCGGGGCAGTACGAGGAGGCCGATAGCCTGCAAGGTATATCGTCCTTGCCGGTGTTCAGGCAATCCGGCTCGGCCTATGATCTCGTGCGTGTGGCCATATCCTTGTTGAGGGGCGTTGACGGGAAGCAGATCGTCTTGCAGGTCACCGCAGATTACATACAGTGGCGTTACGAGGACGGGATGTGGCAGAACCTCATACCGCTCGCCGACTTGAAGAGGCCGGCCACGGAAGCCGCCGCCGATGTGCGTGAGAGGATGGACGCTATCGTGAGCGAGGTGAACGCCTTGAAGACCCAGTTCGAGAACGACGTGAGGCACGCCTTGGAGAGGGCGGACGCGGCCACGGAGAAAGCGAACACGGCGGCAGAGAACGCCAAGTCGGTGTCTGACCACCCGGGCTATATCGGCGATGATTTCCATGTCTACACGTGGGATTACGCTACCGGGACCTATATCAAGACGGACAGGATACTGAAACCGGAGGCGTTCACAATCTACAGGGTCTATAAGTCAATATCGGCTATGGAGGCGGACAAGTCTAACGTCCCGGAGGGTAAATTCGTCATCATCAACACGGGCAGCGTGGAGGAGGAGGATACCGGCAAGCTGTATCTCAGGACATCCACGGGCTACGATTACATCGTGGACGTGTCCGGCATGAGAGGCTTCACCGGGAAGACCCCGCAATTCTCCATAGGCACCATAACGGCGGGCACGTATCCTTCCGTATCGTTGTCCGACGGGGGCACGGACGCATCCGGCAACCCCGTATACAGGATGAACTTCGTGTTGCAGAGAGGCCCTAGGGGATTCTCTCCCAAGATATCGATCGGGAAGGTGACGACCGGTCTCCCGGGAACGGCGGCCCAAGCCACGATAACCGAGAAGGGAGAGACCGAGGAAGGGGTACCATTGGCGGAATTAGATCTTACCATCCCGCAAGGACAGGACGGATCGGTAGTCGGCGTATACAAGACAAGGGAGATCGACCATGTCCCGGGGGTTAACGACGTGACCTACGAGGAGGGCGGCGAGACCAAGAGCTACCCTATAGGCGGTGAGGTCTATCTAAGGGAGTCTCCCGGAGACGTTACGTTCTACAAGCTCCACGACATAGTGGAGGGTAAGGCCATATGGGAGGAGTCTTCCGGTGCTGCGTTACCGGGGAACGTCTACTTGACCGGGGCGAATTACTACAATGAATCAGTAACAATAATCGATAAAGGGATATTATCATGAGCAAGAGAGGAGCTTACGTATACCAACAGATAGAGCAGTCCACCGCCGAGTGGACGGCTGACAGCACCATATACCCGCCGTCGCTATGGCTTTTCGAGCGGTTAGCAAACGGAAATTTAAACATGAAGTTCTCGGACGGTATCCATACGTACTCCGAGCTTCCGTTGATGATGCAAGACATCAAGGTGAGGATAAAGACTAACACGGACACGGAATACGTCTTGGAGATAACCTCCGCTGAGGGAACCATAACCACGCCTAACTTGCGTGACCATTACGACGATACGAATATCCGGAATCTGGTCACCGGTCTAAGGACGGACGTTGATAAGTTAAAGCCCGTTGTCACCTCCACCCCGTCTAACGGGCAGATAACCATAACGCCGGACAAGGCCAAAAACGACGATCCGGACGTGTCGATAACGCTGGAGACCAAGGGGGACAAGGATAAGTCGCTGATGGCCGACGGCAATTACCGCAAACTGCCAGTATATGGGAAGAATTTATTGCTTGGGTCTGGGAAGGAGGTGAGTAACTCGAATTATAATATAGCTAATTATTGGTTGGCGGAGCAGATACCAGAAGGCACACAAGTAACTGTTACAATATGGGGGGAATTAGGAGAAGATGTCACTTCGTTTGCCTTATATAATTCTGGCGGAGGGGCTAGTGCTGGTGTTCCCATTCCTCTTCTGGTTCCAGTAAACGGTAAGGCGAGTATAACTTTCAATTGGAATATTCATGATTCATCCTCAGTAGTTTCAAATACGCATTTGGCTATTTTTACGTATCCGTTTGGGGGTGCTCATGCGGATATCTCTACCATCTACAAGATCAAGCTCGAGTACGGAGACATCTCCACCGAGTGGACCCCCGCTTGGGAGGACATCCCGGATATAGAGGAGCGGTACGCCTACGGTGTAGAGTGGGACATGGCTTCGTCAAGCCCGGACGGGAAGCGTGTGGGTAATATGCAACTACATCGGGAGTTGCCGGTGCAGAGTAAGATAAGAGGGTGCGTGTTAGATAATAGCGGGGGAGTGAAAAAATATTTAGGAGCATCTTCTTGGTCACAAGAGGATATGTCTATAGATTATCTTTTAGAGGCTATAATGGCAGAAATGGATAGGTTTTGGATTCGTTTCTACATAAAAGGCCTTAAGTTTGGATGTATGATGTCTGATACTCCTATGCCCGGATATACCTATATTAATAAACGTTATATGAGTGCTTTCGAGGGAGGAATAGATAGGCCGTCGATGACTTTATTGTCTGCCTATGGAGTAGGTAGCACAAACGTAAATAGAAGAGGTGGCGACAACACCGCCGACTGGGACGGCACCTACCGTTCCTTGCTAGGCCGTCCCGTCACCAACCTCACCCGAGACCAATTCCGACAAGCCGCGAGGAAAAGAGGCAGCGGATGGGAAATGTACACCTACAACGCCCACAAGATACTGTTCTGGTTATTCGCCGTCGAGTACGCCACGCTGGACAGCCAGAAGCCTTTCAACGCCCAGAAAGACGCTAACGGTTTCGCCCAAGGTGGCCTAGGTCCGGGACCGACGCAAATGACGGATTGGATTAACTTCAATAACGCCAATCCCCTTATCCCATGCGGCTATACCAACGAGTTCGGGAACGGATCGGGAGAGAAGGCATATGTCGTGAAGAACGCTTCCGGCGGTACTCATGCCACGTTGATGGCTAACAGGTACCGTGGTATAGAGAATCCGTTCGGACACATATGGAAATACACTGACGGGGCCAATATACAGGTCACCACGGGCGATGCGGGATTATCCATATTATGGACTACCGATGACCCATCGAATTTCAGCGACACATCTTACACAGGCTATAACAAGAAAGGCAACATCTGCCGTACCAATGGTTATGCCAAGAAGATGCTCCTAGGTGAGGATGGTGATATCGTAGCTACGGAGATCGGCGGTAGTAGTTCTACCTACTGGTGCGACTACTACTACACCTACACATCGGCTAACCGCATGCAGGTGGTGCTGGTTGGCGGTTATGCGGGCGACGGGTCGAGGGCGGGCCTCGCTGGCGTGACTACGGCTGATGCGCCTTCCGCTGCGTATCGTTACTTCGGTTCGCGCCTTTGCTTTTTCCCCGAATTTCGTAAAACGTCGGCGTAGCCGCACGTCTCACGTCGGGAATTTTTTGTATAACGTTTAATGAAGATAAAAATGGAAGAAGAAAAGAATAAAGATGACGGCAGCTTGTCGTTCTTGAATATCCTAAGGGATAAGAACTCAAGGCATTTTAATTGTCCGGAGATCACCCAACAGAAGTTGACGAATCTCACGTTCTGGGTAATCGATTACATGGATGGCGTGTCCACCAAGTTCGGGAAAGACAGGGCGCTTGTCATGATCAAGGAGAATCTAGAGGATAAGGATAGTGATGCCAAGAAATTCTTTACGAACTCCCAAGAGATCAAGTACGTTCTTGGTAAGATAAAGGAGATGGACAAGTTCCCGAGGAAAGTGACGATGCGAGCCTCCGGGAACAGGTATTATCTCGAATGACGGAATGAGGGTCGATCATCCCTAGGTGGTGCTGGTTGGCGGTAATGCGGACAACAGGTCGAATGCAGGCCTCGCTAACGTGAATACGAATAATGCGCCTTCCGATGCGAATCGTAACATCGGTTCACGCCTATACTTTTAGAGAGGGGAAAAGATATTTAGATAACAAACAGGGATGGTGGCCTCGCCTCTTGGCGAAAAAAGTCTCCCCATATAAAGGGTGTTGGTAGGGAAACCGAAGACTCCCTATGATAAAAAGCAAATTAATGACAATAAAATGAAGAGAATAGGGAATTTATTTGATAAGATAGCGAATATGGACAACTTGATACTTGCGGACATGAAAGCCCGAAGGGGAAAGAAGGATTCATACGGCATAAGGTTGTTTGACAAGGACAAAGAGGGTAATCTAAGCCGTTTGCTAAAGTCTCTGCTGGATGGCACATTCAAGACTTCCAAGTACCGGACTGATACCATCTATGAGCCAAAAGAAAGGATCATCTTCAAGCTCCCTTATTATCCGGACAGGATATTGCATCATGCCATAATGAACGTCATGGAACCTATATGGGTTTCCGTGTTCACGGCTGATACGACATCATGTATCAAGGGAAGAGGAATAACGGAGGCGTATAAGAGGACAAGACGGGCTTTGTCCGATCGTGAATCCGTCTATTGCCTCAAGGTTGATATCCGCAAATTCTATCCGTCAATAGACCATGAGGTGTTGAAAGGCATCGCTCGGAAGAAGATCAAGGACGATCGCTTGCTTATGTTGTTGGATGAGATCATCGATTCCGCTCCCGGCGTTCCGATCGGGAACTATCTTAGCCAATATCTTGCGAATCTTTATCTCGCCTATCTGGATCACGAGATAAAGGAGATTATAGATATAAGGCATTATATCAGATACGCGGATGACATGACTTTTTTCCATCATGATAAGTGTTTCTTGAGAAACGTATTACTTCCGTGGCTTATCGATAGATTGGCCGTGTTGAAGTTGGAGCTGAAAGGGAATTACCAGATATTTAAGATCGCTGAGAGAAGATCGGATAAAAGCGGCCGTGGTATAGATTTCGTGGGGTTCGTTTTCTATAAGGAGCATATACGGATAAGGAAGAGGACAAAACAAAATCTATGCCGTGCGGCGGCTAGATTGAATAAAGTCCCGAATATATCCTTAACGGAATACAAGGCAGGTCTAGCCGGTTGGCTGGGCTGGATATATGATAGCGATAGCAAGCATTTAGCTAAGAAAATTTTAAAACCAGAGTTTTATGAAGCGATCATGGAGCGACACAATGCCGCCTAAAATAGAGCGGGACGGTGACGGTTCCTACCTGTACCGGTGGGACGTTAGAGAGGAGACAAGGGAGATGGGTGACGATATGGCCCCCGTGATCTCCTATAGTTACAACGAGGTCAGGGTATGGCCCACGTTGACGGCCAACAAGATATTGGAGGCCTGTATCAACGCCCTATGGGACAAGGACGTGGAGCAAAAGAAGCTGAACGACTACAATGCCGCCCAGCTAGGCATACTGGACTTGTCATACGTGGAGTCTTATAAGACGTTCCTTAACGAGAGGAAGGCGTTGAAAGACCGTGTGGATAGCGATTTCGCCGAGTGGGAGGCGGCGAGAGAGGATGAGAGCGTAGTGGTTTTATAACTAAATAAAAAAAGGATCGGAAGAATGGATTGGACGATGATGTTAACCGCCGTATTAACCTTTGTTGGAGGAGGCGGTCTTGGAGCAGTGCTGATGTTTCCGCAAAAGAGGAAATCGGCAGAGTTGGAGAATGAGACGAAAGCGAGTGAACAATGGAAGGAATTGTATATTAAAAGTCAGGAGGAAAAGAAAGGTTTGAGCAATCTTATAGATAAACTATACGACGATCAGGGACATTTTCGTGACGAGAATAACCGTCTTACAACCCAGATAGCGGTATACAAAGTACTTAAATGCAGAGATTTGAAATGTACCAATAGGAATCCTCCTATCGAGAACAATATAAATAGTGAGGATAAGGAGGATAAAGATTGCGATAAAGAAGGATCCCCAGATCCAAAAGGATAGGGGAGCCGGATAAATTTTAGCTTCCTGTCTTTCGCAAGGGAGGATAGCAAGGTTAACAAAGCGCATAAAAGTATAAAAAATAATTGATATGAGAACGATTAACAGGAAAATCAACTTGATCGTGATCCATTGTTCGGCCACTAGGGTAGATAAGGATTATACCCCTGAGCAATTAGAGAGAGACCACAAGGCGAGAGGATTCAACTCCGCGGGTTATAACTATTATATCCGGAAGAGCGGGGAGATAGTATCTATGCGTCCATTGGAATTGATTCCGGCTCATGTGACCGGATATAACAAGAACAGTATAGGAATATGCTATGAGGGTGGTCTTGATCCGGACGGGAATCCGGATGATACACGTACGGAGGCACAGAGACAGTCGATTATAAGGCTGTTGTTGGATTTGGTCGTACAGTTCCCGGATAGTAGGATCTGCGGTCATCGTGACCTATCCCCGGATCTTAACGGTAACGGTAAGATTGAACCGGACGAGTGGATGAAGATGTGTCCGTGTTTTAATGCCGAGGAGGAGTATCGCAATATATGAAACCTTGGCAAGTAATATTAATACTAGTGTGCTTGGTAGCCAGTTTCACGGCTGGCTACCATATCCGGGGGGATGTGACTGATAAAGTCGTGTCTAAATCTGATACCGTATTAATAACCGACACGATCCATGACAGTATCCCGTATCCTGTTTACGAGACATTGGTGCGGACGATACCAGAGCCTTTTCCTGTCTACATTACATTAGACGGTGACACGATTAAGGAACCTATATATGTCCCGGTGCCGATAACTCAAAAGGAGTACAAGACGGATGATTACCGGCTGTCAATATCCGGCTATAAGCCTAATCTTGATTACATCGAGGTTTATAGAAGGACTGAGTATATAACCAAGACGATCACCCCCCGTAGATGGGGAATAGGTGTTATTGCCGGTTATGGGATCGGGAAACATGGACTATCACCTTACGTTGGATTGGGTGGATTCTGCAGGATTTGGTGAGGCCTCCATGACTCACGTCCGGGAAGCCCCTATTAACTAGTAATAATAATTCGTCATATGAATAACAAGGGTTGACGTTTTTTTGTTCATGGTTAATTTAATATTAGTTTGATGGTGACTTCGTGAGAACGAACCGGAAAGGGAAGATGAAGAAAAAAGAATCTTCCCTAAATAATCGGATCGGAAGTTTGATTATTTTTTCATGCCACGCACGACGGGAAGATTCTTATATGTCTTTCTGCCGTGCATTTTTTGTGCCCGGCTTTGATAGTAAAACAAACCACGAAATAAAAAGTTTATGAATAAGGTGGAAATTTTTTACAAAAAAGTGATAGAGGCTGTCTGCAAGGAGTGCGGAACCGATCCGGTAATGATGTTTAGCAACAATAAGGAGAGGAACGTTGACGCTAGGGGAGTGGCTATAACCATACTGGCCGATCGCAAGTTGAGCGACAATATCATATCCGATCTGACGGGGATGACGAGGCAGGCGGTCAACAGGATGCGTAACTTGTACCCGGACAGAATAAGGAGAAGTTACTACCTGAGGAGGACGGTGGAGAGCGTTAAAGATAACATAAATGAATAGTTATGATTATATTACAACTTTTTCAAAGTTCAAATGTTATACTAATGATAGAAAAAAAAGTTACCGAAAACATTGTAGGTGATAGAAAAATAGTTATCTTTGTGCGTTCATTCATCCAAGATGATGATTTTATTAACCAAAAGGATTAGCACATGGTAAGAAAGATCAAGGCTGTTATGGCCTTATTGGAAGCGAATGGATGGGCGCACATAAGAACTAGAGGAGATCACAGGATATTCAGGAAAGACGGAGAACCCCGTTCTATTCCTATTCCGGGGAGTCCTAGTGACGATCTAGCAATCGGTACGCTAAAATCAATATTAAAACAAGCCGGGCTAAGCGAGTCTGACTTTGATAAAATTTGATTAACATCCAATGGATAGCAGGACATATAGCCAGTCCTGCTTTCATTTTGGATGAGTGATAAATTTGCAAACATGAACCTAAAAAAAATATCAAGATGAAAACGTTGACTGTTATAATCGAGAGAACCGAGAATAATTACTCGGCATATCTGCAAGAAGTGGATGGCATCGTGGCAACAGGTAAAAGCGTGGAAGAAATAAAAAAATGTATAATTGATTCTATTAACGTGCTAATAGATGAATGTAATGAGTTTGGCGATACCATTCCAGAGGCGCTTAAGGGTGAGTATTGTTTGGCGTTTAAAATGGATGTTAAATCTCTTTTGGATTTCTATTCAAAGATATTCACCAAAGCAGGATTAGAGCGTATTACGGGCATAAACCAAAAACAATTATGGCATTATGCGTCAGGTTTGCGTAACCCACGCCCAGAACAAACCGTTAAATTAGAAAATGCCCTTCATAAACTAGGAGAAGAATTATTGGCTATAAATTTATAATTAACCGCTATCCTTATGCTTCCTATGGCCCCCAAAAATCTGGGGGCTTTTTTTGTCTCATTCCCTTCCGCAAAGAACTAGCAACAACCTCGCAACAAGCTAGCAAGGAGATATTTATTTAGCAAGGCACTTCTCTGGATTTTTGTGGTGTCCGGGATACCCGGACATGATCATTAAAAAATCTAGGTTATGAGAATTAAAGGAATGAATGGTGAGGAGTACAGTGTCACCGGGCAAGGCCAAGGTAATTACAACACCGTGGGAGCTTCCGCAGGTATCGCTTCTTTCTTGGGATTGAACGCCGGGAATCTTTTGGGTGGTTGTGGCAACGTAAGGAACGCTGGATATGGCGGTCCGGTTGAGGTAATCACATCCGAAGACAGGCCTATTTCCCGCTATGAGGCTGGGATGATGGATAAGATTTCCGCTAAGGACTCTGAGATCGCCTTGTTGAAATCCAACACTTACACTGACCAAAAGTTGGCGGATGTTTATGACCGCTTGTTGACAATCATCAACAGGAACAAGGAGGAACAAGCCTCAATTAACATGAACCAAGCCGTTTACAATGGGACTAACACCGCTACATTGAAATGCATGCAACAGCAGATCGCGGATCTAGCGGCATTGAGCGAGTTGGTGATCCCGCAGCGTAAGGTTTGTGATACGGGATGTTGCGGATGTAATTGATGATGGCCATGTACTCTAACGCTCAAAAACTGGCGGCTGTGCTCAATAAGTGGGCACAGCCCGCTATCCAAGGTCTCTTGGGAACTCGGTTGGGACAACTTCCTTTCATAGCGAACATAGACGCTAAGTTACGCTCCACGGGTTGGGTAAGTCCCATGTGGAGCATATCCAAGGAGATATCCCCATTGCTAGACGGATTGTCATCCTCATTAGTTGAGCCGATGTTGGCTCGGTACCTTCAAGGCATCCCCGATGAGGCTATCCCGGAGTTGGCGCACAAGGTGGTGGAGGACGCTATAAGAAACGGCGGGCTTTCCCTGTTTGAGGGAAAGGTCGAGTTCGAGACCGATGACTTGGAGGAACTAAGGACGTTGTTGCGTTACAATCTTCCGGTCCCGGAGAAGACCGGCTCATATGAGGTATTGACAGAGGAACCTATTCCACAAGGTGATGATGTGGATAAATAAATAATCAATAATAATTACGATCATGATTCAATTAACACCAATTGCGATCGCCGCTACCAGCCAACAATACTTGACTAATGTAGTGGAGAATTTGTGTCAGGCCTATTGCGCAGACAATGGCGTACAGCCTACCGGCATAGTCAATTTCACCGTCGCCGAGCAAAGTACGGTGAATACGCAAACGACGGTTACGATCAATGCCGCTGTACTTGTGGCTTATACGCCCAAGGGATCCTGCAGGACGGTTACCAAGCAATGGGTCGAGCAATTCAAGGTAGCTTTTATCGGGGCCGCTGGCGCTGTTCCCACGATATCTCTTACCCCTCTCGTCACCCAAGTCACGCCCGAGAACGTCAAGTGTTGTAACCGTGCCTACGGTGTAAGTTTGGCTACCCCATTGACTATTTCCGCTACCTTTCCAGCGGCTCCCGGCGCTTGATTCATTAATGTTTAAAATGCAAGATCATGCGTTACAAAGAACTGATGAAGGATTACCACTCAAAAGGGATGGTATCCGAAAAAAAGATGTGGGAGGCCATAGGAGAACTGGACGAGGCGATGGAGTGTCTAAAGGAAAAAGATCCCGAGAAGTATGACGAGGCCATACGTGATATACATGAGGTTTTTTGCGGTCCTCATTATAATGAGCATTTCGCTAAGATGGACGTGGCGGCAATGCGTCATAAAGGCAAGGCGGGAGAGCATAAAGGCGAGCACTGGAATATGGAGCAGGTGGCTACCGCTATAAAAGGCATGAGCATACCGGGAAATACCAACATATGGGACGTGTACGTTGCTCTTAACGCGAACTGGCATGACAAGGAGATTAAATTCACGGAATGGTTTGACCATGACGCTGAAAAGAAAATCATCGAGGACGCTATAAATTTCTATTTCCTTGACGATGACGCTCCGGAAGGCAAGGTCTGGATTTATATGTGTGCCATGGATGACTAAGAAAACCAAAAATAAAGGACACGCAAAGAAGGAATCCGCAAGACGGGAGATAGACCGCCTCACGGATTCCTTAGATTTCGAGCCTGTCAACTTTTACGAGGTGATGGCTCGGATTAGACACTTGATGTGCCTGTTATGATTTGGTTTATTGCGCCTTAAAGTTATAGACTGGTCTTATAACATCTATAATTTCGACAGTACCCGTAATTGCATCCATGATCTCTTCCATGGACTTGTACGCTTGTGGGGCCTCGTCTATTGTGGCCTTGCTTACAGAAGTTGTGTATATTCCATTCATGGATTCTTGGTATTCCTCCATGCTGAGTAACTCCTTTGCCTTGTTCCGACTCATCAAACGTCCGGCCCCGTGCGGCGCTGAATAGTTCCAGTCGGGATTTCCTTTCCCGATACAGATAAGAGATCCATCACGCATATTGATAGGAATAAGTAGCTTTTCTCCAAGCTCAGCACTTACAGCTCCTTTTCTAAGGATCATACGGCTAAAATCAATGTAGTTGTGTATGGTTTCAAATCTATTTACCTCAGTAAATCCCATCCCCTTAATGATAATCGCTGCCATAGTAGCACGGTTGAGCATCGCAAAGCGTTGTACTATTGCCATGTCATTAATATAGTCGTGAAAATCACTACCTGAAAGATGCGCTAGCTCTTTGTCCTTACCGGGAATAGAAATGTTCTTAATCGCTTCCTGAATATCCCTTTCCCTACCTTCTGCTTTCAATCTGGCAATAGTATTACGTAGCTCAATCGCCCGATCACTTTCTGTATTTGCGGCCAAATTTTGATAGTGCTTACAAACATCGCCTCCCAGTTTTCTACTGCCAGAGTGAATAACCAAATAGTACCTATGGTTTCTTTCTGAATAGTCCACCTCTATAAAATGATTACCGCCTCCAAGCGTACCGAGTGATAGATAAGCCCTATTTAAATCTACTTGCTTCGCACATCGTAGGTTTGAAAAATCAAAATTCTCCTTTTGGGTGTCATGTATATCAAACCCATTAGGAACCATTTCCCTTATAACGGAATCCAATTTCTCACAGTCTATGGATTGATCTGCCAATTCCACGGTAAGCATACCGCAACCAATATCCACCCCAACTAAATTGGGGGTTACCTTATCGGTTATTGTCATTGTAGTACCGACAGTACATCCCTTACCTGCATGGCTATCTGGCATTATTCTAATAATTGAATTCTGATAAGCCTCATAGTTTGCGAGTCTTTTAACTTGCTCATAAGCTTCATCTTCAAATGTCTCGGCGAATACTTTCACCTCGTTTCCTGTGTCCGATTTTATAATTCTCATAAAAAATATTTTTTGCAAATAAACAATAAAAGTTTAAATAAACTCATGGTTTCTTTGATTTGATTGACTCATTAAGTATCTTGATCGCCAATAGCGGATCTTTATCCGTTAAAGCGTTCCATACTTTTATTCCGGGTTTCACCCTAGAATAATGATGTAGCACTATATTGTTGGCTTTATCCAGTCTTCCGGTTCCATATATCCATAACATCCCGGGATATAACTGGAAGTTTTTCATTATCTTCTTGGCTTGTCTTAATCTCATGGTTATTTATTATTAATAGAATGCTCTAATTCCGTAACCAATGACACATTGCAGATAGCTCTTTGTCTCTGCCACTCAAGAAACTTATTTTGTAATTCCTCGTTTCCCGAGTCAGATATTAATCTGAGCAGTTCAGATTCTATTTTGCTAAGTTTTCCAACTTCGATTTGATGATTACTTTTACTCATGATTCTGTTATTCTTAATGTTCTACTAACTCTAACTCTGATTCAAAAAATTCCTCGAAATACATTTTCCCGTTAGGATAATGGAGCATAACACAATAAAGGTTTTCTTCACGTACCCCATCTTTGGTTTTAACTAAAGACTTTTCTTCCACGACTTCAGCGATAACGCCGACTTCCGACTTATGCCTTTCGTTCGTACACCACACATGTTGTTTGATTTTATATTTTGTTGCCATATTCACTTATTTTTAGTTTTATGTTAATCCTAATTTCTTTGTCCAGAAGACATAAACTTTATAAGTCCAATGTTTATCGGAAAAATACCGTTTGCCAGTCAAGAGCCACTTTAGGGGCATGACCAACAAGAGCATGAGGAGACAGAACATCCAATAAAGCAGAATAGTAAGTCTCCATATAGGTCTGACAGGTTCGGGCGACTCATATTTTATAATATGAAATGGAAGCCATCCTGTATCTACCAATTTTTCCTTTTGATAATCTGTCAGTCCAATATATTCATCAAGTAAATCCCGTATCTCATACGGGTTAAGCTCTCTGTATCGTAATAGCCTCATATATCCTTAGTGTTAAAATAGTTCTCACATTCTAGGACGATAGTAGTTTTTACCTCGTCTGTCCATTCTCCGTAAAGTTCCTCATACCTTTCCCATTCTAAATCATCGTCAGAAAGAGGTTCGTGTATCTTTCCGTTCTCAACCTGAGCAATGACTTCACTACCAGAAATTGCAGAGGAAAAACCAAAATGAGGCTTGTGTTCCAATGTGACATCATGTATAAAGCCATGTTTGTCGCTTACTTTTATTTGTTAGGTTCGTGTACTCATATATATTTATGCAATTAATATTTCTCTCCACTGAATACCGATATAAGCCGGGTTTTGATCTGGGCAATACCATGCTAAGAACCATTTGTCACCTCTTTGGGCTTTCCACATCTTACCATCGTATGTGCCTGACGGTAAAGTAGAGGAATATTCCATCAACCCCTTAAATGTTTGCTCACTCATCAGGGCATGCGTTTCGTCTAATTCGATATACCGTCTGTGCGGCTGTTCCCAATATGCCCCCAGCGGGTCTGTGATTGGGGGAATTATCTGTTCTCCGTTCATACTCGTTATTTTTTTAATTAAGAGCCTTCAAGGGAAGGCTCGGTTAATACTATTCCCCAAGATCGGGAATATGGCACCAATGGGTAACCTCCCCGAATACCTTATAAGCGTCCTCCCCGTAAACGATAAAGCCGCTATCCTTGCCATGTAGATAAGCGGTGGCTTTGCCCCCGTACTCACCTCTAACCAAGACTATGTCTTGATTTTCCGGTAGACGTTCCTTCACGCTTACCCACGGTGATTGCTTTGCCAGCCATTCGGCACCTGCTTTGAAGTCCTCACGACAATTATCTTTGCGAAGCACATAGTCATCCGCATCCACTTCTTTGAGAACATTCTTGCGAAAACTCGTTTTTCTTATGGCGTAATCCTTTGCCGCTTCTTCTACTGTCTGTCTCATATCAATCTTGCTCATATTTATTTCTCCTTTTTATAACTTTTACAAATGTTACTTCTTGATCCGGATTTTCTTCCTCAAACCTAAATTTCTCGTTATAGAAGTCTATGAGTTCATCGAGGTCTGTAAATTCCTTTTCCACGTTATCGATGTAGTATGTCGTTTTTGGCTTGCCGTATGATAGCTCGTGTTTTCTTGGGGTGATAGTAACAGCGGAAATCTTGTTAACGTCATCCCTGTACTTAACGATTCCACTACCTTCCATAGACATACAGGACAATATCCTTAATTGTAAATCATCACGTGTGATCATCATTACCTCCTTTCTCTAAAATATCATCACAAGCCTTGCTATCGCACCTTACCGGCTTTTGATGGAAGGCGCACCAAGCTTCCCCGTTAGCGTCTTCATCCTCGATAAGTCGGCAATCGCCGCATTTATCTGTTAGGAATTTCTTGTCAAGGTGTCCTTCCTTGATAAGCCATTCAATCATTTCAGTGATAGCATCAAAAAGGCTCTCCCTGCAATATGACTGGGCAAGGTTACTTCCTGCGGAATACTTTACAGTGAATTCTTTATCTCGTGGAAGTATGAATAGGTAATAGTTGTATCCCTCACATTCTATATGATCGGGTATCATGTCTATTAAAGCGGATAGGGACCAAGCGGGGCAATCATTTTGATATGAATGATCGTAATATGGAATATTTTAACAACGAATTATAATATGAATCAAATTTGCACGAATAAAGAACAATCAGCCCGGCTATTAGAGGCCGGGGTGAGACCGGAGACGGCGGACATGGTAATCCTATATATAGACAATGAATGCAATGTAGCAGGATGGAAAGATATTCGGAAGGACGATAAAGGTCAGCTTTACTATGATGTATATGGAGAGACATATATATTGAGAAAAGAAATACTCCCAGTAGATAATCCATATTATCCACATTTACCCCTCCTGTATTATGACATCCCCATCCTTATCCGTGAACACGTCCACTAAATCGTAGTAATATTGATCATCGGACGTGCGGATCATTACCTCCGCTTCCGGGTCTTGCTCTTGGAGTAGAGCTATTAGTTCTTTATTTCTCATGACTGTTATTTTATTTCCTCATTAATAAAATCCTTCATCTCTTCATCGTAAACCCCGCTGTCACGCTGGAGCTCCAAGCATTTATCCTTGGAAAAATTGGCCTCCCTAGCTATATTAGCGGCCATAGATGGTGCCCTTAGCTCGACAACGAGCATTTGTATGGCGTACCATACGCCTCTGCAAAAGTCCAAATCGTTCATGTTGTTATATTTACTCTCATCATAGATATTTCATTCTTTGGTAATAAGTCATCTATATATGCCCATCTCTTTACGGGCATCTTTCCACACAGATCGTTATAGCCCTTTTCACTCATGCATGGTCCGCCGATAAGTATAGCTCCACTCTCAAACTCGATCAATATGATATTCCCTTTGGCGGGGAATACTTTTCCCTCATTCCATGCAGAGTTTATACGCCAGTTAGCTCCATCCCTAAACGCTTCGTGCATAGCGATTACAGGCGCCCCATTATATCCTAATGCTTTCCCTGAGTATTTTGCCGCTGCTTTTTCGATATCTTCTTCCTTCATGTGTTATTTATTTTGAGTTTTTTTTATTACGATCGCTCGTGTTTCTATAGATGTGCCACTTTCTTTAAATTCTCCATCATTGATTACATATACATTTGCATTCAAATCTTTCAGCCATTGACGGAAATCGATACAAACGGTTTCGCTTGCAAATTCCCAATGGGCGCTTGTTATGGCTGCAAGCGTGCCGCCATTCTCAAGCAAATCAAACATCATGCGTACATGCTTAATGTCTTGGTTTCCACTGAACGGAGGGTTCGCTATAATCTTTGTGTACTTCTTGTTATCGCCTTTCGTGAAATCATCACCAATAATATTGGTATTTTCCATACTGGATAGAAATTGCTTGTTCTCTGGCATCAGCTCATAACAATCTACCATGACAGATGGGCACGATCGATGTATAGCTTTTACCAGAGCGCCACGCCCTGCGCTTGGCTCCAATACGGTGTCCGTCTCTTCAATACCTCCAGCGATCATGACCAGCCAGTCGGCGACATCTTCTGGGGTCTCAAAGAATTGATAGTCCTGTTTGAGATTACATCGCTTACCCTCATGAAGGACTGAGAATACACGAGTCGCGTCAAACGGGAAAGTAAATCCTTGCACTTTCCCGCCGGCCCATGTCCCCCCAGCCTCTTCTATCCATTTCTTTGCCTCCAAATAGGATTTCTTGTTGAATTGGACGGAAGGAAGCTTCAGTACGTTGTCTTCGAGCGTACAGTGTCTTAGTATTTCCTCTACGTTCCATTTGCTTCCATTGTCGGCTTTCTTCGCTTTCCGGTCGGCAAGTTCTTCGCAACCCAATAACCTATTTAGTGACGTCTGTACTTTTACCGATATGTCAGCCATGCGCGACATCCATTGAAGGATGGCTGTCATAAATTCCAAATCAACGTGCCCGGTTTCGTCATATATAGTTTCCTTGTCTATGAGTTCAGGCAAATTGTCCAAGAACATGAAACTACCATGTAACGCTTCTATTAAATTCTTTTTTCTGTTCCTCATAACTCTTTTGTAAATAAATTCGTGTAGTATCTATATTCTCATGTCCCATTAGATCAGCAAGCTGGATAACGTCTTTGTTCTTTTCCAGAAACATTTTCGCGAAGAAATGCCGAAAGGCATGTGCGTGCATCTTTTTCTTATCGATTCCGCATTTCTTTCCCCATGCTTTCAGTTTTTGGTCAAAACCTCTTGTCGAGATACGACCATATTTCCCAATGGCGATGTATCCGTTTTTCCCGGTATCTTTTACATACGCTTTCACTTCTTCTCGCAATTGTTTGCTAAAAAAGAACCGCCTGTATTTATTCCCTTTCCCTTTGAGAGTGACCTCCCCATTAAGTATATCCTCCCATTTAAATTGGAGGAACTCGGATATACGAGCACCTGTAGACGCTAGTATCCTGATGAAATAGTAACCATCCTTGTTCGGTTGCGCTTTCAAGTATTCCAAGAGTCTTTCGTATTCCCCTTTGGTAGGGATGTTATCAGTTTCCAATTTGCGGCTGAATTTAGGCCGCTTCAGCTCAATTGGTTTCTTTACGAATTTCGCGAACCTCTCAAGGGCGGTGATGCGCAACCTGATGGTTTGTGGAGCAAGACCTTCCTCCTCAAGCAAACGGACGAACCGCTTATAGTTGTCAACTGATACCTCATTGGCATACTCGAAATACTTCCTGACAGCAAACACGTACGTGTCTAGAGTATGAGAAGAATAATCTTCCTCTTGTGTGAGATAGTATATGAAATCGTTTATTAGCTTTTTATTCCTCTCACTTATCTTGCTCAGCTTTTCCAGCGGCTTGACTGTTTCCATTCTCTTTTTTCTTGAGGTGTTTTTCCCTATAGTCCACAAGAAGTCGCACAGAGCCTCCTTTGTTAATGGATCGTCAATTACCAGTATTGCGTTTTTCCTCATATACTGTTTATACCCAGTCATGCTCACAGGATATTCGCTGTCAAGGAACCTTTTTACGATCTTTATATATCTCCCTATGTAATCATAGCTCTTGTTTGTAGAAGGAGAGTACAAGTAATCTATATACGATTTAAATGCCTGTTGTTTATCCATTATATGTTTTTATCGTGCCCATCATAGATGAATGCAGTTTTCAACTATGATGAAAGGTTGATGTTTCTATCGCCTTGAATATCTCAAATGCTACTTGTGGAACTATCGCATTTCCGTAGGCTTTTATTGACTCTTGTCTCCATTTTGTGAAAGGAATGGCAAGGTAGTCCACATCAAAGGGTAACCCATCATATCTTCTACAAACAGGGGGTTGAGTTGGGAAGTTTCTCCAATCTTTTTTGCGATATAAGTTTGTAGATCCGGTGATCCTTCTCCATGCTTGCAAGGTGTTTTCCAACTGTTTGCCTTCGGCGTTGGCAATAAGTCCTTGTAAGCGGCTTCCGGCAATCCCTGTTGTTTGCTGTTCGGTCCCCTTCGCCTGAAATCTTGGGCTGTCGGTGTCGGATATAACATATGCTTCACCGCTCCCTCCAAACCTAGACGGCTGCTCGTGTCGTTCTGGTTCCTTATCCGGATCGTATTGTTCCTTGTCACGAATATCTCTCCTTTCCCCGAATTGAAGCCCTCTTGAGCAGTTGGGGTGGGAAGTAGACTCAAGTTCATGAATTTCGTTTTCCCGTCCTTGTCGCAAACTTTCAATCCCTGTGTCTGAACGGTTAGCAATAGTTTTTCCCAATTCTTCCCAGAAACAGGAAGCCCTATTTTCGCTTGCGCCGACAGGTTCGGCTCGCCCCTGCTGTTCGTATAAAACCTTCTGTCCGAGGCATCCGACGTTACCGGTGTTTTCCAAAGTTTTGCAAGCGACGAACCATACCCTGTCTCTCCTGTGCGGGGCTCCGACACCGCAAGCTGGAATAAGAATCGGCTGGACGGAATATCCCTCACGCTCAAGATCTCGGCAGACGGTCTCGATAACGTATTCTTGCTCGAGTAGCGTTTCCTTGTCAGACGTTTCAAACAAAGAGGCTTGACTTTCCACCGTAACCTCACTGCCGGGTTGTACCATGCTGGTGATTCCAGCAACGTTCTCACCAATGACCCAAGCGGGGCGTATCTCCCGTATTGCCCGAAGCATTTCCGGCCAGAGGTAACGGTCATCTTCCGCTCCCCTTCGCTTTCCTGCCGTTGAAAAAGGCTGGCAAGGAAACCCTCCTGTGAGTACGTCAACCTTCCCTCTCCACGGAGTGAAATCAGTTCTTGTAATATCGTCATATTGAATGCTTTTTGGGAAATGAAACCTCAGTACCTTTTGGCACCACTCGTTAATCTCGCAATGGAACAGGTTCTCCCATCCCATCCATTCGGCGGCAAGGTCAAAACCGCCAACCTAAATGCCAGAGAACAGAGATCCGTGAGTTAACCGGCCTCCTTCTCTGGCAAATATTCCTTTCTTATTTTTTTCGTTTAACATTATTCTTTACTCCTTCTTTTGATTTGTCAAATTTTCTATGGCAGCTACAGCACATTCTCCTATATCCATGTTCTACATCAGCGTAATCTCCGGTAACATTGGCCCATTCATATCTTTTAGAAGGGTCTACTGTTCCACACACCTCGCAATGTGTAGTACGGCCTGTACTTTTCCACGACAATTTTCATGTCTCCTACCAACACGATCAAACCGGTAGGGGTGTTCTTCAGTCTGTTGATTATTTCCATGATCTGTTTTTTAAAATGGCATGTCCTTGTCACAACTCCCGTAATCGTAGAACTTGGTCATGCCGTCATTATGCTTAAATTTCACTAATCCCGTGGCTCCATCTCTATTCTTGGCCACGATCAACTCTCCGTAATTGCGTTCTACGTTACCGTTCTTGTCCTTGACCTCGATCTTGTAATACTCCGGTCTATGAATGAACATTACGATATCAGCGTCTTGCTCGATAGCCCCGGATTCCCTAAGATCGGATAGGAGGGGTTTCTTGTCCGGTCTGGCCTCGTTCCCCCTGTTCAATTGGGATAAGAGCAAGAAGGGAACCTTTAACTCCTTCGCCGTGATCTTGGCGGTTCTGGACATCTTCGCTACCTCACGTTCACGGCTTCCTTCCCGTTCACCGCTCTCCGCCAATTGGAGATAGTCGGCCATGATTATCCCGCACTTGCCTTGTTTCTTCAGTATTTTACATCGTGACCGGATATAGTCCATCGTCACGCACGGGTTGTCATCGACGTAGATCGGAAGTCTCCAAAGCTCATTCACTGCCGTCTCTACCTTGTTAATCTCCTCGTTTGTCATATACCCGGACTTGAACCGTTCCGGATCTACGTCGCACTCGGATAGGATCAGCCTGTTAGCCAAGCTTATGTCGGACATTTCAAGCGAGAATATAGCCACGGGCGTGTTGGATTTTGCCGCCGATTTGGCCAAGTGAAGCATCACGGCGGTATTGTGGGTGACTATGTAGTCATCCGTTATGTACAAGGCCTTCTCATGCGATACCGATATGCACTGGCATTCAACCCTGCGGTTGGTCGGTGTCACGGACATCACGGTCAAAGGTTTGTTCCTCCGGTCTGGCCTCACTCTGTCGAATTTCCTTGGGAGCGTGAAGCATTCCCTAGGATTGTCCGCTACGATCACGAGCCTGAAACTGTTCCTTTTCCGCTCGCCATAAAGGAATGAGCGTCTTTCTCTCAAGGAACATTTATATCCTAAAGACCAGCAAAGTGTTTGTACGCCTCTCGCCAATTTAGCGCTCGTGGTGTTGTAGCATATAGCCCCATTCTTGTCTATATCCCCGTCTGTATCGAGAAGACCGTTCAACAGCTCAACCCTTTGATCCCTGCATGCGTCAATGTACATGTCCGGGATGAACTTCTCGTAGGAATGGACATTCAACAATCCTAGGCTCTTTAGCTCTGACAGGTATTTATTGACCTTCCTGTTCTCCTTGTTGGTCACTAGGAAGCGATCATCCGACACGATAACATCGTAGTCGACCATACCTTGGATCTTATCAGCGATGAACTTGTCCGGCTTGCACCAGCTAACCCCCTTGCTCAAGACTCCATCTCCTAGCAAGACTCCCATGAGATATGGGTGGATCACGAAATCTTTCTTTTCTCCGAATATCCCGGAGAAACGAGGAATGCTTATTCTGCCGGAATATCTTTCCTTGCTTATCAAGTCCATAAGCTCTAGGGTAGATACGACCCTTTCGGCCTTGGCGTTGAACTTGGAAGATATTACGCTCCACAAGTGGCTGCCACAGCATTCGATCTTGCGACCGTCCGAGAACTCGACCATGTATGTCTTGACATGTCCTTGCGGGAATATGCCGGTCACACGTGATTCAGCCCCGTCTACGGAGCAAACTTGGTCGCCTATCGCAAGATCCTTGTTCAGTTTCCATCCTGAAGGTGTCAATACCTTGGCATCCATCCTTAGAGCCTTTCCCATGGAGGGCCTAGCGGCTATTATCACCAAGTTTCCCGGTTGCCAGCCGTTAGTGATCTTATTCAGGTCGTGAAGCCCAGTGTCTACACCAGACCGGATGTTTTTCCTCGCCATCTCCACACGCTTGTATAAACCGTCCATGGAGCCTTTAAGAGCCTTGGATATATGCTCGCCATTAGACTTCCCGATAAGTTCCTCCATGAGGCTCTCTGATCCGTTTATGGCCTTGTGCAGTACGTCCCCTATATCCTCGTTGGAATAGATAGCGTTCTCAAGTTCATTGGCTATCACCAGCCCTTTCCTTTGTATGGATCGCTCCTTGACTATCATCGCGTGGTCCAGTATATGGGCCGATGACCCAATCTTGGAGGTAAGGGAGGCTATGTAGATCGGCCCCCCAATACTCTCAAGCTCCCCGGATGACAGCATCGCTTGCGTGACCGTCATCATGTCTATGGGCTTTCTCTCTTTGTATAGCCCGGATATGGCCTTGAATACAGATTGGTTCCTCTTGTCGTAGAAATCGGCCTCAGATAGTTCCGAGGCGATTTTCTCGAAAGCGTCGCTCTCTATGAGGCAAGCCCCTAGTATTATCTGCTCTATCTCCTTGGCTTGGGGAGGTAGTTTCCCGTCAATCTGGGACGATGTAAGTGAGGTCTGTGCGATGCTCGTTCTTGCCATAATAAACCTTGTTTTTGTCTATTGCGTTAATCAATGTCATTCTCATGTCAATCTCTTTAGCCCTGCTTTTTTTCTTGTGCTTCCATCCGGCATCCGTTGCCCAGAAATTTGCGCAAGCCTTCTCGAGAGATAGTTTTATATTTACGCCGGGATAATAGGCTTGTTGGGTCTCCATGATCTTTGGATCGTCGCATATGCTCTTATATGCGCTACGGACTAAATCCAAATAGATGTTGAAATCATCTTTCCATGTTTTTACCTTTTCTGAGTTATCGCCCGCGTCCGGAACGGGAGTGACGGTGTCCCCCGATTTGGGGGTAGGGGGTATATTATTATTATCTTTATTATTATTCTTGCCCCTACCTTGCCCTTCATTTTCGTTGCTTGCCCCTAGGCTTGCCCTTAGCTTGCCCAAAGATAGCCTTAAGTCTTTGATTTCTTGTTCTATATCTATGCCCTTACCCTTGCCCTTATCCTCGCCCTTGGATATATTTATAGGATTGTATAAGTCATAATTGCATAGCGTTATAACATTCATCCCTTGGGACGCGTCTGTTGTTATCATTCCGTCCTTTTTTAGCATATCCAAGAAATTTCGAACCTTTTTATCTGAGTTCCATTTCCACTTTTGGGAAAGAAAACTTATGGATGCCGGATATTGTCCTCTTCCGTATGTTATTTCCCTACCTCCGATACTAGCCGTAAGCTGCGTTGCCTCAAATCGTGCTGACTGTATCAAGTCTATCCACGCTTCGCACTCGCTAAAAGTCCGGGATGCTTTCCATATTCTGTGGGAAAATAATTTACGAGATAACATGATAAATCCTTTATCCATATCAGTTGTCGGCATTTTCCAATTCTTCTTCTAGGAACTTTATCAATCTTCTAATATCATCCTTACTTATTTCGACACTCTTGGTCATGTAGTCCGAATATTCGGATATGAAAAAACTTATGCACTCATCAGATTCACATAAAGGACTTACCTCTAATGCTACACAAGGCTCAGACTCTGATATAAATTTCATAAATGTGCTCATGTCTTTCTATATTTTTATATTATTAATCAATATATTATTCCTCTATTATACAATTCCTCCCTATATTGCTCCAACGCCTGAAGGCATCGTTCCTTGTCCATGTATTCCATTGGCATTATCCCGGCCAACCTTGCGTTGCATCGGTCTATGCCATATTTGAGATCCCTGTTTGACATTTTCTTTATATCCATGTTATCTCTTTTTAAAAGTGTTACAAAATCTCGTGGAGTTAGCTACCCGTCCAGCGTCATGTATGATGCACCAAACGCATAGCCCCTTGTGAGGATGTCCGTTGGCGCAATCGCCACATTTCACCTTTTCTTGCTCGTCTTTCTTCTTCGCCATATCACCAAGTCTTTATTTTTATTGGTAGATCGGCGTACCACCAAGCCAGAATCGTAGCGTCACGTTGGTCTTGGTTCGTTCTCTTAGGCAAGGGACCGACTATGTAGGAGAGTTCCTCATGGGTTATCTTGCCCTCGTCCCCTTTCCAATGCTTGGTCAAAGGCTTTACCTCCTCGCAGGGAATCCCTATGTGCTCGCACATCTGGAGAAGCAATATCCCGGTTTGCTGGTTACGACCTACATACTTGGCTATCCTCTCGCCGGATTTACCCCTAGCCTTATGGTAGTTGCTTTTTTCGTTAAGCCATCCGGCCTCGACAATGACCACTATGTCTACCCCCTTGTATCTCTCTCTTGCCTCCTTTATGAAATCGACCAACACAGGGAAGGGGAGGCTCTTTAGAATTAGCTGTCTCGTTGAAGGAGACAGTACGCATATACCGGATTTATCTATGTCCGGGTCAACGGCTATCACTAATTCGTATCTTTTCTTTCCCATGGATTCCTCCTTTCTTTATCGTTTATTAGTAAGAATACGGCCAATATCAATGCGATCAGTCCTAGTATTGCGGTGATAAGGTATATGGCCATTGTCAAGTGATCTAAATTCTGTATTGTTTCCATAATTATATGTTTGTTATTCGTGGACGGTGCCGGGATCGAACCGGCCTCTTTACGTCATGCGCACTCCGTAACGTTTCATCCCGGAATACTTACCGCCCGAAATCCCCGCGTATCCTCACGGACGGCGGGAATAAAAACTAAATCTAATACCATGAAAAACACACTCTAATATTAATTATCTGTTTTGCCCTTTGGTACGCTATCAGCGTCAAACGGGAAGATGTCCATAATAAGGGTCTCGCTTACCATTGCCAAGGTATAATCCGCCAAGGTCCCTTTCATATTCTCCTCGAAGCATGAGATCGCTTCCTTTAGGCCGCTCGCCTGTACTATGAATCTGGCCGCTGTTTTCTTCTCTATGCCGCTCTTCTCATCAAGCGTGATAAAATAGATCTTAATCTCATAAAATCTATCACCGTTATCGTTAAAGAATAGTTCCGCTATCTTTTTACGTGTTATGTCGGCGATAGTGAACTCTCCGGTAATGTACGGCCTTAATTCCTCTATCGTGCGTGCTTCAGCCTCCGTATAGGAGAGGGCATCCACTAAATAGGGTTCGACCACTCGTTTTTGCATGCCGTTCTCCAGCATCTTCTCATATGCGACCTTGCTAATAAACCAGTTTCTCATATATACTTTAATAATTAATGTTATACTTCTTTCTTTCGTATTGTGGGACATACCCTTTGCAAGGAGTATTCCCGTCAAGTAAGGCCGATTCCGGCCTCACAGTTTCCCCTTCTTTTTTAGACGGGTCTGTCCAATGCCTCTGCCGTTGATGGCAAAGGCAATGTCTTTTAGAACATGCCTCATTGAGGCATAATATCAGTTCTTTCATCTTGGATTATTTTCTCGAGTTTCTTTAGATCCTTTTTGGCCAATCTTACGGTATCGGCTATCCTTGGTCTTCCCTTGGAATCCACGTGTTCTAGGATAACCGATAGATGGCGGGACAGTGTTTTAATGAAAGACTCGGATAGCTGGTACCTTTTAGCCATGGCCGTTATTTTTTATAAAAACCTTGGAACCTCACGATACCTAGATACTCGGGAGATTTCATTAGTCCGTCCCCCATGCCGCCCAACGTCTCGGCTCCCGGCTCGTCAAGGACAACCTTGGAGTCAATCTCCTTAGGTACACGGAAGCATATCTGTACGGGGAAATTCACCTTAGCGTCTCCCGTGATCACGTTAACCGACGCTCTTTGCGTAGCCGCCATGATCCGGAACCCAAGCGATCGTCCCTTTTGTAGCAACATCTTCAGATTCTCCTCCAATGACTTTTCACGACCGACCGTGCGTAGTTCCATTTTAGGCTCGAGGAATCCGAAGGCGTTCTTTCGCTGGCCAACCTCGACCATTTCCTTTATGTCAAGTTCTGTTCCCGAACGGGAGGACGCTACCGCGTCGGCGAACTCATCGAACACCACCAGCGTTTTCCATGATGCCCTCGATTTAGCCCTTTCTTGCATATCCTGTACGAGCTCTTTCATCTTGGCCTCTATTTCTTCTATATCATTATAGACCTTTATGTATTTCTCGGAGGAATAATTACAGAACTCGTATTTCGGATCGAAAATTACGATGTCCCGGATACCGGCTAAGCGGGCGTATTCTATCGTGGATATGATACACACGGATTTACCGCTACCGGTAGCTCCACAAATCAAGGCGTGAGGCGTGGAGTTGTTATCGAGATCCCACACCACGAGCCTACCGAAGTTATCCGTTCCTATGGGAATCCTCATGCCGTCGATATACTTCTTGTCCCAATACAAGGACTTGGTTCTTTTCTTCGGTGATTCTATGGAGAGGTAGGATTTTTCCTCATACACCATAAGCTCGTTACCCATCCTTATGGATGGCACGTCCAGCGCGTTCGCTATGTCTAGCTTGTATTTCATCACTGTCGTGATCTTTGTCCCAGCGGATACCTCTAGCAGATACGTGTCTGACGAGTACCCGTTAATCTCCTTGGCCACGTTCACGATCACCCCGAATGTCCGTAGGATATGCTCTATTTTCTCGCTGTTTGTCATATTACTATTGGATAAATCATATTGAATGAATGAGGAAGCGTTCCTCTTGAACTCGGATATTACCTTGGGGTTTACCGATCCAAGGGAAGCGTCCCGTATTTTTTTCTGTCTCTTCGATATCAATTCCTTCTTTGACTCGGGCACGTTGAAATCATCGACCTCCGCTATCAGCGTCTTGGCCCAGAAATTATAAAGCTCGGCCCTGTCCACGAAGTTGTCGCTATCGTTGATCATGTACACGTAATCCGGATCGGACACGGCCTCTATCATCCTTTTTAGCGGCTCGTACAATATGGCCTCGTAAAGCTTCCTCGTGTCGTTATCGAGATTGATCACGAATTTCTTCAACTGGGAGGAGCCGTCCTTGTTTTTCGAGATCTTGTTCTCCACGAACCATACCTCGTCAACATTCTCCCCGAAGCGGGACTCATAGCACTTAACGTAGGTCATCGCCTGTTTCCCGCAGGTAAACGTTAGTTCCTCGTCATCGGTGAACTTGGCCCTTGACTTATGGTCTATGATGACCGTCCGACCGCTCTCCGTCCTTATCGCCAAGTCTAGCCTAGCGTGGCAGGGCAGGGGGATGTCCACCCCGTTTACCGTTACCCATTCCTCGCATCTTAATTCCACGGCGATTATCTCCTTGATACCGGAAAGATATATATCCTTTTCCCCGTAGAAGTTATTGATAAGCCTCGTGGCGTTCTTGGTGGCCTCGATCTTGCATTCCTCTACGGTAGGTGTCGTTTTCTGTATTTTCCAATCATTCGGGTGTACCTCCTCTATGTATGAGAACGCTACCCTCTCCATTTCCGTGATCGGTATTATCTGCCCCTTGCGCTGTAGCTCCATGAAGAAATACTCCAAGGCCGAATGATAGGCGTTACCCGCCACCGTGCTGGAGGATGATCTGGATCTTTCCCGGTAAATCTCCCGTTTCTCGAACTCCTTCTCGTTCCGGGAGAAAGAGGCTACCTTGCTGTAACTCCAAGAGTCGATAAGGTAGTTTGATAAATGCTCCTCCAGCTCGGCGTTGGTATAGGATGAGTACTTGTTCATGGCATGTCCTCTTTGTTTTTGCCCTTAGACTGTCTCATCGCCTCCTTTTTTTGATCGACATCTTTCTTTGTCTCACGAATTGGAAGGATTAGATCGTTTACCGTGGTATCCCCGTCCTTTAACGCTTGTATGATCCCGATCAGCATGGCGATCTCGTCGGGGCCTATCTGATTGCTGGTCTGTTTGCCGCATAGCTTAATGACCTCCTCTTCCGTTATGGCGTATTCGTTCTTGAACTTGTTGATGATATTAGTTCTCGTTTTTAATATCTTGTCAGCGTCGGATAGATCCCCCGTGATGAATTTTTGGGCGGCTTGATAGACCCTGTCCACTATGGCCTTGGGGATAACGGCGAATACGGAATTGCGATAAGCTATGGAGTTGGCGGCGTTTCCCGTTACGGTAATCATGTCGTCTGAGTAACGTTTCCCCTTGCTATCCACTATGCTCCTGCGAACCTCGAACGCGGACGCTACGTTTGTCTCCAGATCCCAGCATGTACCCCTGCTGATGATCTGCTTGTCCGTTATCTGGATAACCTTGGCCTCAGTCCTGATATTACCCCAATTGGATACGATTATCTTGGCGAGGTGTACGGATGGCCCAGTAATAGGTTTCCCTCCTCTTGGCAAGGCATAACTGCATGACCTTGCCGTGTCTTGATTCATCGTGGCCATTACCACGGAATTATCAATACTCCTTCTGATATCCCTAGGATATCTTTTCGCGGTCGCAACTTGTGAGTCCACGTTTGCTCTCTCAACCGCATCTACCTGTAAAATTTGTACTTCATGGCTTTCTGCTGGAAGTACCTCGTAACTGCTTGATTCCATGATTATTTATTTTGAATGATTTCCTTTACCAATATAAAGTGCTGGTTTCCCAATCTCGTTGATACCGATCGTCCTCGGATTCTGTTTCTTCCTCCCCGTCGTACTCCGGTTCGCCGTCGGGGTCTTTGATGTAGATGTCTCTCATATATCTTGATTTGTAGGCCTCCGGGAGTCGAACCCGGCCATCCCCATGTTAGGGGCGCTCTACCGATAAGCTAAGACCTTGAATTTATTCGATCTCGATAATCTCGAATTTTCCTTTCTTTATATATATCTTATGATTGTAGTAGTCTTTGACTATTCCATGATCGGAAACTGTATTTATGTTTCCAGTGCAATCCTCAACATATGAGTTATCGTAAGCCTCGACCGTGGCAGAGTCGTAAGCCTCGACCGTGGCAGAGCCGTAAGCCTTGACCGTGGCAGAGCCGTAAGCCTCGACCGTGGCAGAGTCGTAAGCCTTGACCGTGGCAGAGTCGTAAGCCTCGACCGTGGCAGAGTCGTAAGCCTCGACCGTGGCAGAGTCGTAAGCCTTGACCGTGGCAGAGTCGTAAGCCTCGACCGTGGCAGAGTCGTAAGCCTCGACCGTGGCAGAGTCGTAAGCCTTGACCGTGGCAGAGTCGTAAGCCTTGACCGTGGCAGAGCCGCAAGCAAATGATTTAGCATTAGAGGTGTGTTCTTTTCTTGTGTAAATGCCGGCTTCGGCTAGTTCCTCTTCAGAAAAGTTATTTTCTAGGTAATTTGCGTCAATCATCTTGGATGCACTCAAGACCCAATACCAATTATCGGTTATCGCTTTCAGTAAGTCCTGTTTGCTTTTTGCGTTTAACCCCATCCTGTATCCATCTTGACAAGCATTATGTTTTTTAGCCCGTTCAAGCAGATCTTCTTTTAATTCCTCGAATGTCTTCATTATTTTTCGTTTATTAGTTCTACAATGTCTTTTCTTATCTCTATCAATTCTTCTTTGCTAAGTGTCTTTAATTCGTCTAGGATATCGTCCTTCTTGGATCGGTTAGGCCTTGAAGGGGCTTGCACCACGTATAGTACTCCGAAATCATTTTTCTGACTCATAAGTCATTATAACTATTTGGTGTACCACAATAAAGATTGATATGATCGCTAGGATCAAGAGGTGAATATTGAGAGGTTTTTCGTACCACTCAAATATTGACACTATTGACATTAGCCCTAGTACGGTAGCAGCGATCATCCTTAACGAGAAGATGATAATGCTCTTTATGGCCCGGAATATCTTCCAGAACCATGCTTGGTTTCTCTTTATCATATGTTGTTGATTTAAATTTCTTGATGTGAAAAGGCCCTCATATCCTCACGGACGGAGACCTGCGTTGCAAAATTGTGACTGATTTTCTGATTGAATAAGCACCCCTAGGGGTGAAACGTGCTCCCTGCCGGGCTTGAACCGGCGACCCTAAAGGCTCTGACCATCTGAGCTAAGGGAGCGTTTGCCGGGGAATCCCACCCCGGCGAGTTCTTAATTATTTAAAAATTCTTTCTGCCTGCCTCACGGCGGTATATTAAGGTCTTGGTTAAGAAGTGTATAATAATTAGCAATGTGATTTAAGCGTGGTAGCCGGGGGAACTCGCACCCCCTGTAACCCTAGATAATAATATAACTAGATAACCAATCTAACATTGGACGCACGCCTTGATCGTGCGGCTAAACATACAATATTAAAACTGATCATGGTTCGCTACCTTCCCTAGGTAATTCCTAGGGTGGAATCCTTCTTTCTTTCATAAGATTAAATTTGGTTTATCAGTTATTCTTTCGTCTTCCGAAGTTTTCTTTAAGCAGTTTCTCCACCTTTGACTTTGAGGTATCATCAATATTCGTTTTTTCTTTTTTAGAAGGATAAAAAAGAAATATAAATGCTATAACTAATAGCATGATATAAAATATACAGTACAACCATAATGGCGAGGTTATTACCCACCAACTGCAATTGATATAATTTAAAACCTTTAAGATGCTAGCCACTAACATGGCCAGCAATGTAAATGATATAAATATGTATCTCATACTAATGTTGTTTATAGATTTGATCCCCCACAACCTCCAACGGTTTCGAACCCGAATCATAGACGGGTGGGGGAGTATTAATCAACTAACGTAAAGCCGTAGTTCTCGGATTGACCGTCTTTCCGATCTGTCGTCATCTTATGATTGTCTGTCCAATCTGTCATACTTTTGGCAGTATTAACCTCCTGCTATATCTTAGATACGACTCGCAAGAAAAGTCGTATTATTTAGTACGATACGGTCTTCTTTACCAACCACCGCAAGGATACCCGAATGGGATCGTACTTATTATATATACTATTAATTATATGTATAAATCCAATACCGGAACCGATTAAACTACATCGGGAGCAAGGACTATCGTCCATTCCTGTATTTTCACCTTACGCTTATCCCGTTTATATCTCGTATACCTTTTGATAGCCATAAGGATTTTTTCTCAATAAGTCAAAGAACTCTTTTTTTTAGTAGCCCCACCGGTAATCGAAACCGGATATCTCCTTTAGGGGAGGAGCGCTCTATCCGTTGAGCTATGGGGCCGAGGATTTATCTTTTTCTCTTTTTATCCTCTTTGCTTGACATCCATCGGATGTAAATCTCATCAGTCCGACTTAGTTCTTTCAGCCTTACTGTTGGATATTCAATCTTACCGGGACGGCATATTGGGCTTATTGCTCCCATTTTTCTCCATCTTAATACATTGGCTTTACCATAAAGAGCTTCTGCTTTCCTTTGGGAAATGTAAGCTGGATCATCTTTATCCTCTTTGGCGAAGGTGTTTATCTTCGCCGCTAAGTCACGAATGAAGTCGCTATAGGACACGGATCTATCAGGAAATGTTATCTCGGCTATCATGATGGATTACTTTTAATTTCTACACCTCTATACCTTTCCCTCGCAATCTTCCTTATCAAGAAGGAGTTGTCGGAGTTCGTGATGCCTTTTAGGGCGTGCCTTATACATGGTTCGGACAGCCCCGTGTCCTTGGCTAGCTTTCTTATTGTCCCATACGGGACTACAATTTCATTGAATCTCATGCTTATTATATCTTAAATGTTTATATTTGCATACTAACCCGAAATGTTTCGGGTTGAAAACGTGTTTTGTTCTTAACACGATGTAAAAGTAAGTCTAATTGGATTAACAACAAAATAAAATAACACAATTCTAGTCTGTATAGACTATGTTATAAAACATAAAAATATGGAAGATTCAGTAAAACAAAGACTTAGGGGTTTCTTGAAAGAGCAAAACATGTCTATTAATCAAATAAGTTTGAATGCAAATTATCCTCAATCAACCTTGAATAAGCAAATTAACAAAGAGACTTCGATGTCGTTGTCTACTCTGTTAGTCTTATTAGACTTGTTTTCAGAATTATCGGCAGAATGGCTTTTACGAGGCGAAGGTAGTATGTTAAAGACTGTAACTTCAAATGATACGTCAGCCTCTTCGGATGATAAAGTAAAAGATGTCGCTTATTGGAAACACGTGGCTCTTTCCATGAGTGAGGAGGTGACAGAGAAGAAAGATCGTATTAAAGAATTGGAAAGAGAACTTCAGCGATTAGGTGATGAGTTGGATCAACGTTTATTAAAGGAGGAGAGAAGGGGAGCATCTGGCAAGGCTTCCAAGACTGCCTAGGTAAAAGACATAGATCGTGTTGTATAACATGTAAAAGATCGCATCATATAGGATCGTTTTCGTGTTATAATAAGACAATTCATCATGTTAGTCTAATGAAACAAAAAACAAGTTCTTTGTCGGATCTAATCCACCCGATAGAGATATCTGCTGATGAGCAGGAAGAAGTTAAGGTTTATCCTTATGGAAAGTTGGTTCCATATCGAAGGGTAGGGAATAAGGTGTATGTGCGTTATATAAGAATATAGCACATAGTTTTTTTGAAAGAGGCCGTTAATGCGGTCTTTTTTTATGCTTATATATTATATGTACGCGCACGAGGAAACATATGGATTTTTTAGTATATTGCGAAGCGTTTGAAAATGACGGTATGTGCTGTGGTTGATTTTAACTGTTCCAATGACTTACTTTTAAGCTTTTCGGCAGTTATTGAAGTGTCAAAAATTAAACCTAAATGTTTGTATATTGTTTTACCTTTTTTGCTAAACATCTGATAATCATATATAGAATTACTGCGGCGCAAGCGGCTCTAGAAGACTAATCAAGGGGTTGATTTTTAATAGTTTAAGCACACGATAGACAGGAGGGTGGATTGAGTGATCAATCTACCCTCTATTTTTTTATAGTCATATGGTATAATCTTATATATCAGGATATTGAAGTGGTGGGGAAGGCAACAAAACGAACGATTAATTCATTCGTTTTTTATGGCTAAACCCTCTTTTTGCATAAATATAATGAGAACGGATATATATGAAAACGACATTAGGCATAGAGTTCGAGCCTTTTTTTCCTCAGATAAGTCATCGTGCCAAGATCGGCTGCGCAAAGTATGATTTGTCCACTGGGGAAGGAGTGGCGATGGAACAATGGTATCTGAATATGGGTGAAGTTCCGGGAACTCCATTGAGCCAGATAGTAGGCATATATTCCAATGTCAAGCCAGAAGACCGTGAATGCTTGAAAACTTCCTTGAGCCGACTTGTCCATGGAGAAACTGATCATGATCAAGGGGAAGTCCGGGTTAGGGATGGCGAGGGATGGAAATGGGTTCGTCTGGATATAATGGAGGCGGGTCTGGAGAAATCAAGCCCCATCCTATTACTGATGAATTATGATATATCTGAACTGAAAGCGATGGAAGAACGAATGCTGAAGGCCGAGAAATCAGAGCGTTTGAAATCCTCCTTTTTGGCAAACATCAGCCATGAGATCCGCATGCCATTAAACGCTATTGTCGGATTCTCTTCTCTTTTAGGGGATGAAGAGGATGGTGAGCTAAGACAAGAGTATATTAATCTTATTCAGACCAATAATGAGTTATTATTGGGTATCGTTAATGATGTATTGGATCTGGCTAAGCTCGAGTCTGGTACCATGACCTTTGATTTCATGGAATTTGATCTAAGACAACTTATTGTAGAAACGGTAGCTTCTTTCCAGATCAAAGTACCGAGAGGGGTAGCTTTGAGCTATCCGGCATCTTTGGATTCCTTTTTATTACGCTCCGACCGTATCCGTTTGAAACAAGTTCTTGGCAATTTTATAACAAACGCAATTAAGTACACCTCTATAGGTAGCATCATCTTGTCATATCAAGCCATGGAGAACGAGGTTCTGTTATCCGTGACCGATACGGGGGAAGGAATGTCGGAGGAAATAAAACTTCATGTGTTCGATCGTTTTTATAAAGGACGAAACCAAAAGCAAGGCATAGGGCTTGGACTTTCTATCTGCCAAAATATAATTGAAAGGCTGGGAGGGCGTATCGGTGTCTCTTCTGAGCAGGGAAAAGGCTCTTGTTTTTGGTGCACTTTACCAATCTTTCCCCCAAAAGATACCTATTAAATAAAGAAAATACCGTATATTTGTTTTTGAAAGAGAAACGAAAAAACAATTTCTACGTATGGAGCGGTATTTAATTATAAAAACAAGGGATGAGTTGTTGCGCATTAAGATTGGTCAGATCCTTTATTTTGAAGCAGACAGGAACTATACGAAACTATTGTTGTCAAATGGCATCCAATTTACCTTCGCTATAAATATCGGAAAAATAGAAGAGATCTTAGAGAAGCAGGTCGCTGGTTGTAACAAGATATTAATGCGTGTCGGAAAAAGTCATATCATAAATAAAAATCATATCTTACAAATAAATCTCCCTAAGCAGCGTTTATTATTATTGACGGAAGAGGGTAAGCCTAAAGAGTTGGTAATATCCAAGGATCCGTTGAAAGTGCTGAAAGATAATCTTGAGAAGGAGATGGGAAAGCCTCAAGAGGAAGAGGAAAAGGAATAAGACTATGATTATAAAGATAGGAAAAGCAAAAGACAACGATTTTATTGCAAACGATCCTCATGTAAGCCGCCATCATGCCCGTCTGATACGTGAGGATGGTGGCAACTTATTATTGGAGGATACGGGCTCTACTAACGGTACGTTCGTGAATGGAGCCCAGATCGTAAAGAAACGTGTTACTCCTACGGATCATATTCGCTTGGGGGATAGCTATGTCTTAAATCTTTCCGAGGTGCTTAAATACAATAATGATTATAGCGATGAATTTGCCGCATTGAAAAAAGTCTACGATGATTATATTCAAGCAAAAGTTAAGATTCAATCCTCTAATCAGTTTAAGACCAGATTATTTCAATCCTTACCATTTGCTTTGCCCGGAATAGTGGGGGTCGTGATAGGCTTCTTAGGGAAAGGTAGCCCGGAACTATTCGGCATCAGCCTCCTGATAACGATTTGTGCCCCTACGGTAGGAATCTATCTAGGAGCCAAGCAGTCGGCCAAGATTCCCCAGCAATTGCAGGATATCGCCAATCAATTTAAGATAGACTATGTTTGCCCGAAATGTGGGACATTCTTAGGTGAGATCCCTTGGGAATCATTGAAAAACCGAAAGCAATGCCCAGTTTCTTCCTGTAAGGCCAAATGGGTGAGAGAATGAGCCTTTTCTTTTCGTATAGTAAAACAGCCTCTTTTGTACATGAAACCCAAATGTTTGATTATAAGAGAGAATAACAAGTTTATTAATCCATTGCTTTTTGTACTTTTGTTTTCGGAATATTAATATATTAGGAACAAAGGTTATGCAAGAAGAGGAATATACATTCGTAACTTTAGACGGCAATGACGTCATGCCAGCGGATGCTGTCATAATAGACGTGGAAGGAGGAGGTGTCGACCTAGGCGACGCCATAGTTATAGACGATAGTAGCATCGAGTCTTTCGATCATTCAGACTTTATAACCTTGGCGGACGATACGGTTATGCTTTCCGATACAGATATGATGGATCTGTACTCTACGGATATGGATGGCGCAGATATTTCGTTTATCGTATGATCGCAGTTAAATGTCCACATTGCCATGTAGGATTAAAGGTAGACGAGGGGAAGATTCCCCTCGGCATTACCTCCTTTAAGTGTCCGAAATGCAAAGAGCCTATTCCTTTGTCCTTATTATCCGAGAAAAGTAATCATCAGGAAGTCGATTCCGATACGATTTTAGTGACACCTGTCAAGACTGGAATCGGCAGACTGACGGTTCTTCCAGACGCCGATACACCTGAACAAGCGTTTCCTCTTCACGAAGGGAAGGTTGTCATTGGCCGGAAGTCGAACGCCTCACAAGCTACGATGCCAATTATCACGGCTGATCGCACGATGAGTCGCGAGCATATTTGCATTGAGGTGAAAAAAGATTCAAAAGGTGGATATAAACATTTCCTTACCGACAATAATAGTAAAAACCATACGTTATATAATAACAGTTACCTAGAGAATGGCGAGGTGGTCGTGCTCAATGATAATGACGAGATTATTATTGGTCGCACCGTCTTACGTTTTAATGAATAAAACTCATTTGTTATGATTATAACGATTGGTAAGCCATGTGCTATTACGGAAAAAGGAGGCAGATCGAATAACGAGGATTCCATTTACCCGCTTCCCGAACAAGTGCCCCTTGACCAAAAATTGTTTATGGTTTGCGATGGTGTGGGTGGAGCCGAGAAAGGGGAGGTAGCCAGCTCATTAGCTTGCGAGTCCATACAAACTTTCTTTTCTACGTTCCTAAAGGATGATCCCACGCCTGAGTTTATCCATAAAGCCGTACATTATGCGGAAGTCTGTTTCGACTCCTATGTTCAAGAGCATCCGGAAGCGATGGGTATGGCTACTACGCTCACCATGGCCTATATCGCTTCTTCCGGAATCGTATTGGCTCATATCGGAGATAGCCGGATTTATCATCTGAGGAAGGGGGAGATTTTATATCAAACAGAAGATCATTCATTGGTAAATTCGTTGGTTAAATTAGGTAAGATCACTCCGGAAGAAGCGCTAACCCACCCCCAGCGGAATGTGATTATCCGGGCTATACAAGGCACTCATACTCCAACAGAAGCGGACATTATTACCTTGAACGATATTCAATCCGACGATTTCCTCTTTCTTTGTACGGACGGGGTTCTTGAAAGACTGAAGAATGAAAAGATCGCAGAGATATTTAATGGTCGTTTATCTGTTCCGGAAATAAAGGACGCCCTCATGGAAGCCTGTGACGGCAAAACCCGGGATAACTTTTCTTTTTATATCATACCTATTCAAAAAGTGGAAGATAGCATGGGTTTTAAGCAAAATATTCTCTCTTTTCTTTATTCTTTTATATAAATAACGTACTTTTGGCAGATTAAATGGAATTATTCAAGGTTATGAATCTGCCAGACGGACATCTTCTTCAAAACGGAAAATACAGACTTACTCATGTGGTTGGTCAAGGTGGTTTTGGCATAACCTACAGAGGAGTTTGGTACACAGAGGTTAAAGGATCTTTAGGTACCGTAAAGACGGAGGTTCCTATCTGTGTCAAGGAATATTTCTTCAAGGATTATTGTTATAGAGAACCCGGTTCCCAAGCCGTAAAAGTACATTCGGAGACGGGAAAGGTCTTATTTAACAAGTTCAAGGAAAAACTGATCAAAGAGGCAAAGATCCTATCGGAAGTTCACCATCCCTATATCGTAAATGTGCTGGAGGTTTTCGAGGAAAACAATACGGCTTATATTGCCATGGAGTATATTTCCGGCTTCTCGCTAAAATATATGCTTGAGAAAAACGGGATATTGCCCGAAGCTACGGTCCTTAAATATGTACGGCAAATTGGCGAGGCGTTACAATTCGTTCATGATAAGAGTATCTTGCATCTGGATATCAAGCCTAGCAATATCTTGATCGATAAGAACGGGAACGCCCGCTTGATCGATTTCGGAGTCAGCAAACGTTACGATATCGAGCAGGAAGAGACCAGCACTACGATGTTAACCCTTTCTAAAGGATTCGCATCCATAGAGCAATACGATAACGAAGGAACACAAGTGTTCTCGCCCCGTCCGGATATTTATTCCTTGGGAGCCACGATGTATAATCTGTTAACGGGAACAATCCCTACAGAATCTATACTACGTGCCGCACGTCCTTTGCGAAACCCCTCTGAAATCAATGCGGCGATCAGCCCGAAAACAGAGGCTGTTATCATAAAAGCGATGCAAATCATTCCTGCGGATCGCTTTGAGACGGTGGGCGAGATGTTGGCGTCTTTGGATTTTTCTCAAGCGGAAAAGGAAGTTCAGGTTGTCCCAAGTCCATCTCCCGAGATTGTGAATGAGGAAACAACGGTGGTTTATTCATCACCTGTAGATTCTAAATTAGTAGGATCGGATGATGAAGAGACTGTTGTCAATGTGGCTAATCCACCTGCCGTGGAGCCAGTAACAGAAAAGAATAATTCCAGAAAGAAAATAATTCCTATCGGAATCGCTATATTTGTCGTTGTAGGATCCGCTACAGCTCTTTTAGTGCATAGCAATAGGCCCACAAAAGAGGTTGTCGAGAGTATTGATTTACCTTCAGCTGTGGAGCCGGATAGCAATGTCTCAAAAGAAGTAGAAATGCCAGATCACCCAGTTTTACATACGGAACCTCCTATCTCTGAGATAAAGGAAGCGGAGAAACAAGAGCCTCAAGTGGAAGAGAAACGACCTATGGAAACAGAGCATACGATAGAAGAGAATGTTCTCCCGGATCAGCCATCGGAAAATGAGATGAATGAGAAATATAACTCGTTAATCGCCTCCGGTAAGGAAAAAATGGCCAAAGCTGATTATTCGGGAGCTAAGAAAGATTTGTCGGAAGCAAAGGATACGAAACTAACGGAAGAGGTAGTCCGGTTGATCATCGCTTGCGATGAGAAAACCGAGGAGAAACGTATAGCGGACAAAAAGGCCCTGTATGAGGAGAAAATGGCTTTCGGACGATATAAGATCGTACGTAAGAAGTCAAATAACAGATACGGGGCGATCGATTCGAAAGCCGAGGAACGTATTCCTTGCAAATACTTAAGTGTCGGTATCGCGGATAACGGCCGGGCATTCGAACGGGAAGACAATTTGTTTGATATTTATAATTCTGACGGATCATTGATTAGCGAAGGCCTTACTTATTATTGATTGTAATATTATGAACAACTAAACATGTATTTACCTATTATATGAAAAGACTTTGGATATTGATGATATGTGCGGTATTTCCCCTCGGACTGCTGGCGCAACAGCGTACGGAATACAACCGTAAGGGAGATGAAGCGATGAAACGTCTTGATTATAGTGACGCTAAAATGTGGTACGAGGAAGGCGTATCGCAATGCGACGCATACAGTATTGATCAGCTGACTACGATTTGGCTTTCCAACGAGCGAATGCGGCCTTCCATGCGTAGCTTGATGAATAAATGTTTAAACTGCCTGACGGTCAAAGCTACGGAAGATGATCCGGATGCCATCTCTAAATTAATCATTTATTATTCGGAAGGTATCGGAACCCCTAAAAGTGAGGAGCTAGCAACCTATTGGAAAGAATACCAAGAGATATTGTTAAAGCCGGCGGAACCGGAGGCCCAACCGATAGATTCCGCGGCGGTATCCCCTAAGAAACGAATGGAGTTTTTCGCGGGATACTCGTATTCGATCGAATCTCCTTATGGAATCACGGTAGGAGGTATGGGGCAACGCTTCGGTTGGTATGTCCGTTTCAAGACGAATATGTCTTTTATGAATTATACGGACGAATGTAATAACCAAGGGCAGATTATTAAGTTCTCTAATTCGGAAGGGGAATCTTATGAGCTTAATACAGGTAAATCCTCGAAGACAAATAGTATAGCCGGAACGGCCGGTTTAATCGTAAAATGCTTTCCGTGGTTATATGCCTCCGTTGGTTTGGGATATGGTGAAAGAGCTTTACTACATTCGTTCACGACCCATTCCTATGAAAACTACGATAGTACACGAGAGGTATGGTGCCGGAATATTGATTCCTCATACAAAGGGGTCGCTGCCGAGGTTGACTTGATGATGAAAATAACGAACTCTGTATTTATTAGCGTTGGATGCAATACGGTTAATTTTAAGTACTTGGATCTAAACGCTGGCTTAGGTGTATTCTTTTAATATTGATTATTTATGAAACATATATACTCACTCTTCTCTATTCTATTTGCGGCTTTATTAATGGCCGGATGCGTGAATGATCCGGATATAGATGGTGGCATTCGAAACGCTAAAAAACCGTCTGTTAAGACAGACGAGATATTGAAGTCCACGGCTAGTTCCGTGACAGTATCGGGGGAGGTCTTGCAAGAAAACGGCGCTCCCGTGACAGAGGCCGGTTTTTGTTGGAGCACGGAATCAACCTTTACTGTGATAGAGAAAAATAAAAAAGCCGTATCCAAGCGTAAGGTAAGATATGAGGCTACGATCGAGGGCTTAACCAATGATCTGGATTACTATATCCGGGCCTATGCGATCAATGCGGTAGATACCGCTTATGGAGAGATTTTACCTTTTAAGACGAAAGATGGATTAGGAAGCGTTAAGACCTTATTGCCAGTCAACGTGATGTCTACTTCCGTTCAATGTGGAGGTATGATAACCAAACAAGGGGAAGCCGAAATCGAGGAAAGGGGTATTTACTTAATGCTGAATCCGGAGCCTTCAGCATCCGACTCTACGATTCGTATAGACATGGAAGCCGATTCGTTCTATTGTACGATCTCCGATTTAAAACCGGAAACTACCTATTACGTTAGAGCTTACGCAAAAAGTAAATATGGTGAGTATAACGGGGCGAAAGTCGAGACCTTTAAGACCACGAATGGTCGTCCTGTATTAGATGATAACAAATTCAAGAAAATAGCGACAGAGTTTACCTATGCGGAGTTCTCCATGGAAATAATAAGCGAGGGAGATTCTCCGATCACGGCATGTGGTTTCTGCTTTAGTGCTGATAAATCGCCGACAATAGAAAATGGGGATACGATTATTTGCGGAGCGGGTATCGGAGAATTTGCCGGGAAAATCTATGATATGCAACAGCAGAAAGGGTATTACGTACGTGCTTATGCGACAAACGCTTTAGGTACTACCTATAGCGCAGGCGAAGGTATCCATACGATTCTGGAAAGTGAGTTGCCTACAGTCAATACGAAGGAGGTGTCTACTATTAAAAACGGTACCGCATGGGTAGGAGGAGAGGTCTTAGCCGAAGGTGCCTCACCGGTTACAGAGGCCGGTGTATGTTGGGGAACTAGTCCTAGTCCGGCCTTTGGTAATTGTGAAGGAGCGGTAGCTCTTTCTTCCGGTACACAAGCGTTTACGGGTACGATAAAGGAATTGAGAGGAGGCACGAGCTATTATTTAAGGGCTTACGCTAAAAATAAGAATGGTATCGCTTACGGAGAGGAAGTTCGCTTCCAAACTCCGGATATATTTGGAGCAGGGGCAAGGTTTGAGGGAGCTTTCCGGATACCGGGATCTACCTCTTTCTGTACCTTGGCTAATAGCACGGGATTCTTGTTAGGCGGTGACACGGGTAGGGAATACACCGATGAGTTTTGGGGATATATGACCTCTAAGAAAGAATGGTTGCCCTTAAGGTCTCAGCCTGAGAAATTATCGGGCCAAGCATGTTTCAGCATCGGATTTGGCCTATGGACTTTTGGTGGTTTGGATAACACGGGAAAGATATGTGACAGTTTATATGTATACTCCACATCCGATAATTCTTGGAGCGCCGTACAAACAGACCAGCAACGGCCTAAAGGTATGTATCGGGCGGCATGTTGCAGAATGGAAGATCAAGCGTTCCTCATAGGTGGACATAGAGGTAACGAACTAATCGATGAAGTCTGGACTTATGAACCGAGCGCTTTCGTTTGGAGCAAGAAATCTAATTTCCCGATTAAACAATACGGCGGAATATCCGTTGTAATTGGTGACCGTATATATGCCGGACTGGGGATTATTAATAAAGCGGATCCTTCTTTGGAATATACGACACAGTTTTGGTCTACAGACAAGAACGCTGTAGCTTGGGAAAAGGAGGCTTCGTTCCCCGGAAGGATGCTTTTATGTGCTATCGCTTATGGTAATTACGTATATGGCGTAGACGGGGACGGTTATATTTGGCGCTATGATCCGGACTCTCAGAACTGGAGCCAGAAATCCCAGTTACCAGCGGCTAACAGATCTGTACATTGCATGTATGTCTTGGATAATTATATCTATATAGGTTTGGGCAATGCCTCTAACTCATTAATCAGTTACGATCCTACTTGGGATAATTAAAGATGAATAGAACAGCGATTTTAGAACAGATACAGAAGAACGTAGAACGGCTGTCGGCTCCTGATCTACCGGAATACAAATATATCCCGTTGCATCAGAAGCCATCGCCTTCAGTCGCTACGTTGCATGAGATCATGCGCCTATTACGTACGGTTATCTTCCCCGGATTCTTTGGTACGGAACAAGAGGCTCAATTAGGCTCTATCCAATATTATACGGGAGTCTATTTGGAAAAGATCTATGATCTCTTGCAAGAGCAAATATATAATGGACTTTGTTTTGAGGTAGAGCGTTGTTGTGATTCCAAGGACCGGGCTTCCGAGATCTCGATCGCTTTTATTAACCGGATTCCTCATATCAAATATTTACTGTCCACCGATGTAAAGGCCATCTTGGATGGTGATCCGGCAGCCAAGAGCGTGAGTGAGATTATATTCTGTTATCCGGCGGTCTACGCGCTTTTACATCAACGGGTCGCTCATGAATTATTCGAGCTAGGCGTACCGGTACTCCCGCGTATCATTACGGAAATGGCACACTCTCAAACCGGGATTGACATTCATCCCGGGGCGCAGATCGGAGAATATTTCAGTATCGATCATGGAACGGGTATTGTCGTGGGACAAACCGCCATTATAGGAAACCATGTCCGCCTTTATCAAGGTGTGACGTTAGGAGCCAAGAGTTTTACGCTGGACGAGGAAGGACTTCCGATAGATTTGCCCCGTCACCCGATCATCGAGGATTATGTGACCATTTATTCCAACGCGTCCATATTAGGGCGGATCACTATTGGCCGAGGATCTATTATCGGGGGTAACATCTGGCTCACCCATAGTGTACCTCCCAATTCCAAGATATCTCAATCACGTGTCGAAGAAAAATTCACGGAAATATGATATTATTTGAAAGAGATTCCGTATGTTTGTGCAAATGACATTACGGTGTTTTCCTTAAATAATAGAATATGACCATGAACAAAGTAAAGACATTAGATGATCTCAAGAAAATGCGTGAATCTCTTCGTGCGTCTTTGGATCTGCGTGAAAAAAGCAATACCCCTGATCAGCTCGTACAAATTAAGGTTTCTATGGCCACTTGCGGTATAGCTGCCGGAGCCAAGGAGATAATGAGTTATTTTATCGAGGTTTTAGACCGGCAGAAAATCGATGCGTTGGTAACTCAAACCGGATGCATGGGCTATTGTTATGCGGAACCGACTATCGAAATCAAGCTTCCGGGTCAGGAGCCGTTGGTATTCGGTTATGTCGATAAGGCAAAAGTAGAAGAGATCATAGACAAGTATATCCGTAAGGGTATCTTGGTAGACGGCATCATTCCTGTAACTTACACCACCGTAAAACCCGAATAAGAAATTTAATATCTTACATAAATGGCACAATACACGAATTATATATTGGTGTGCGGTGGCACAGGTTGCCGTGCATCACAAAGCGAGCAGATCATCGAGAATCTGAGAGCCGCCGTCGAGCAATACGGATTAGAGGATACACAAGTGATCCGTACCGGATGCTTCGGTTTCTGCGAGAAGGGTCCGGTGGTTAAGATGATCCCCGATAACACTTTTTACGTACAAGTTCAACCATCGGATACGGACGAGATCGTACGGGAGCATTTGGTAAAAGGCCGTAAAGTGGAACGGTTACTTTATATGAATCCGGAAACCCGTGAGCTGGTTCCGGACTCCAAGCATATCGGATTCTATAAGAAACAGCTACGAATCGCCCTTCGAAATTGTGGCTTTATCAACCCGGAGAATATCGATGAGTATATCGCTCGTGACGGCTATGTAGCGTTAGGAAAAGCCCTTGTGGAAATGACTCCCGAGGAAGTAATCAAGGAAATCATGGATAGTGGTTTACGGGGTCGTGGGGGCGGTGGTTTCCCCACAGGCTTGAAATGGCAGATTACCCGTAAGGTACAAGCGCCTCAAAAATATGTGGTTTGTAATGCGGACGAGGGCGACCCGGGCGCTTTTATGGATCGCTCCATATTGGAGGGCGACCCGCATTCGATTGTGGAGGCTATGGCGATTAATGGATATTGTACGGGAGCTAGCAAAGGTTTGGTATATATCCGTGCCGAATATCCGCTAGCCGTTGAACGTTTGAAAATAGCCATACGGCAAGCGAAAGAATATGGATTGCTGGGCGAGAATATATTTGGGACTGATTTCTCATTCGATATCGAGATCCGGTACGGTGCCGGAGCTTTTGTTTGTGGAGAGGAGACCGCTTTGATCCACAGTATGGAAGGTTTGCGAGGCGAGGCTACCGTAAAGCCGCCGTTCCCTAGTGAACACGGGTATAAAGGTTGTCCGACCAATGTAAATAACGTAGAGACTTATGCGAATATCCCGGTGATCTTGTTAAGAGGCGCTAAATGGTTCAGTAGTATCGGAACGGAGAAAAGCAAAGGAACAAAGGTGTTCGCCTTGGCTGGAAAGGTAAACAATGTGGGGCTGATCGAGGTTCCTATGGGTACGACTTTGCGTGAGGTTATCTTTGGAATTGGGGGAGGTATCAAGGATGGAAAGAAGTTTAAGGCTGTGCAAACCGGTGGCCCGTCAGGAGGTTGCTTGACAGAAAAGCATCTAGATCTTCCTATCGATTATGATAATTTGCTTGCCGCTGGTTCCATGATGGGTTCCGGAGGTATGATCGTCATGGACGAGGATGATTGTATGGTAGCCATGGCTAAGTTCTATCTGGACTTTACGGTCGAGGAATCTTGCGGTAAATGCGCACCGTGCCGTATCGGTAATAAACGCTTACATGAAATATTGCAGAAAATTACGAGTGGAAACGGAACCGAAGAGGATTTGACCCGTCTAAGGAATCTGGCGATGGTGATTAAGGATACCGCTTTATGCGGCTTGGGACAGACTTCTCCGAATCCGGTTTTATCTACGATGGATAATTTCTACGATGAATATCTGGCGCATGTCCGGGAGCATCGTTGTCCGTCTCATCAATGCCGGGAACTTACTCAATATTTCATCAATCCGGAGAAATGTAAAGGATGTACGCTCTGTGCCCGTGTTTGTCCGGTGCATGCAATTACAGGTGGACGGAAAATTCCTCATATTATCGATCCGCAAGCTTGTATCCGTTGCGGTACCTGTATGGAGAAGTGTAAGTTCGGAGCGATTTATGTCCACTAAATTCATTTACAATCATGGAAACAATTAAATTAATCATAGATAATAAAGAGGTGGAAGTGCCGAGAGGAACCACCATTTTAGATGCGGCAAAAAGTGTAGGTATCCATATCCCGACACTCTGTTATATGAAACTGGAGGATTTGCATTATGAGAATAATCCGGGAGCTTGCCGTATTTGTGTCGTAGAGATCGAGGGACGTAGAAATTTAGCCCCATCCTGTAAAATGGAATGTACGGAAGGTATGGTCGTACGGACACATACCCCTCGGGTAATGAATGCCCGCAGGACGGTGATGGAGCTGATCCTCTCGAATCATCCGGCGGAATGCCTGACATGTAGTAGCAACGGACATTGCGAGTTACAAAAGATCGCGCACGACCTAGGAATCCGCGAGATCCGGTATAAGGGAGAAATGTCTACATTTACGATAGATCGTTCCCCTTCTATTGTCCGGAACATGAACAAATGCATCATGTGCCGCCGTTGTGAGACCATGTGCAATACGATACAGACGGTTGGCGCCTTGACTGCCGTGAACCGTGGATTTAACGCGGCCGTATCGACAGCTTTCGAACGGGATATGGCCGGAAGTACCTGTTCTTATTGTGGACAATGCGTATCCGTCTGTCCTGTAAACGCGCTTAGCGGACGTAATACGCAACAGCCGGTCTTGGACGCTTTGGCCGATCCTACTAAAATTGTTATCGCCCAGACAGCGCCGGCGGTTCGCACAGCGTTGGGACGTGATTTCGGGTATGAGCCGGGTACATTGGTTACAGGCAAGATGGTTTCAGCTTTGCGTCAATTGGGTTTTGATTATGTATTCGATACGGACTTTGCCGCCGACTTGACCATTATGGAAGAGGGAACGGAATTATTACATCGCCTAGGTAGTTACTTGAATGGAGACAAAGAGGTGAAAATACCGTTAATGACGAGTTGTTGTCCGGGCTGGGTTAGCTTTGTGGAACAACATTTCCCCGAGTTACGGGATAATTTATCTACAGCCAAGAGCCCGCAGCAAATGTTCGGAGCGATCGCCAAGAGCTATTTCGCCGAGAAGTTGGGAGTGGACCGTAAGGATTTGGTAGTCGTATCTATCATGCCTTGTTTGGCGAAGAAGTATGAGGCTAGCCGCCCGGAGTTTAGCGTGGAAGGTAATCCCGATGTAGATTATTCGATATATACCCGTGAGTTAGCCCGTTTAATCCGTTATGCGAATATAGATTTCAATGAACTGCCGGATGGTGAGTTCGATCGCCCGTTGGGTGAATCTACCGGAGCGAGCGTGATCTTCGGTACTACCGGCGGTGTTATCGAGGCCGCTTGCCGTACAGCTTATGAATTATATACGAAGAAAAATCTGGATAAAGTGGATTTCGAGGAGTTACGCGGGCTGGAAGGTATTCGTAGCGCTACGATCGATTTTAATGGGACTCCGGTAAAGATCGGTATCGCTCATGGTCTGGGGAATGCCCGCAAATTGATCGAGGAGGTGAAGAACGGTACCTCTCCTTATCATGCGATCGAGGTGATGGCTTGTCCGGGAGGCTGTATCGGCGGTGGCGGACAACCGTTCCACCGAGGCCGTATGGAGGTACTTCGCCGGCGTGCTGCCGCTCTTTACCGGGAAGACGCTAACAAACCGCTTCGCAAGAGCCATGAGAATCCGTATATCCAGCAATTATACAGCGAGTATTTGGGAGAGCCTTGCGGACCGAAAGCCCACAAATTACTGCATACCCATTACATAGATCGTAAGGAAGTAATCGGTATGTATATAGAAACTGAAAAAAGTAAATAAGCCATGAATGAGATACATTTGCCTAAAACAAAAGTAGCGGAGCTACATGCGATATGCGCTGAACGCAACAACGATCCCGGGGAGTTGATCAATATCTTGCACGCCGCCCAAGGCTTGTTCGGATATTTACCACCGGAAGTCCAACAGGTTATCGCCGCCGAATTGAATATCCCGGTCTCAAGGGTATATGGCGTAGTTACTTTTTACTCATTCTTTACGATGACCCCCAAGGGGAAATACCCCATCTCGGTTTGTCTGGGAACGGCCTGTTACGTGCGTGGCGCAGAAAATGTTCTGGAAGAAATGCAACGTCAATTGGAAATAAAGGTAGGAGAGACTACACCGGACGGTTTGTTCTCCTTGGATTGCTTACGCTGTGTCGGTGCTTGCGGATTGGCTCCGGTGGTCATGATCGGCGGGAAGGTCTATGGAAGGGTTACTCCCGAGAAGGTACGGGATATACTTTCCGACTACTATCTGAAAGAGCAATAAGATACGAAAACACAAGCGGTCACATAAGGTTTTACGTGACCGCTTGTATAAAATAATGCGAATAATTGTATTTTCAGAAACGACTAATCGAACCGCCACCCCCGGAGCTTCCACCTCCCCAAGAGCCGCCACCGCCGCCTCCGCTAAAACCTCCGAAACCACCACCGCCACCCATAATAATAGGGCCACCTCCTCCTCGGTGTATGCGGTCGATGGTACGATTTTTTTTCTCTGTATACCCGCAACTCTTACAGCGGTATACATCTTCGGCCAGACCTTCCGAGAAACGAGTCGCTTCCCGGATCACCTGCTGCCCCATATACACAAAGGTTTTCTTTCCACAACGGGGGCATGCCTTCGGACGATACTTTAAGTATGCGATAAACGCCGAGAAACCGATCATCCCGATAATCCCCACCACGAATATCCACATAAAATCATCATCGGACGAGGAAGGAGAACGGTTGCCAGTCATGCCTGCCCGTTCATAGTCGCTGGACATTAAATACTTGGTAACCGCCATGACTCCTTTCAACATGCCGGCGCTATAATCCCCGGCCTTTAGATCGGGCATCATATACCGCTGCTGGAGCCGGTAGCAAATCGCGTCGGGTAAGACACCCTCGATGCCATATCCCGTCTCGAAAACGACCGAACGTTGGGAAGGTTCCGTCACCAACTGGATCAATAAACCATTATCCTTGCTCTTTTGTCCCAATCCCCAATGTTTGAATAAATCCGTAGCGAACATCCGGGCATCCTGATCCCCGATGCTATTCACGGCAACGACAGCTACCTCGATACCGAGACTATCTTCCACTACATTTAATAATTGATTGATACGTGCCGCGTCATCCGGGGTAATGATACCATCCGGATTACTGACATGGTTCAACCGGTTGGAAAGACGTACGTTCGGAATGGTCTCGATCGAATAATCCTTTGCCGCGAAAATAGAGGAGGCAAAACCAACCAGCAATAAACTGATCCATAAAAGGCTTACCGGACACTTGCGTCTAGATCTTATATTCTTTATCTCACTCATTCAGCGAATGGCTATTAGAATTCTACCTTAGGAGCCTTTTCCGCACCGGATTCAGCGGCGAAATAAGCTTTCGATTGGAAGCCGAACATTCCGGACAAAATATTGTTCGGGAATTGGCGAATATAGGTATTATAAGACTGAGCTACCTCATTAAAACGTTTACGCTCTACTGAGATACGATTTTCGGTCCCTTCCAATTGAGCTTGAAGCTCCATAAAGTTTTGATTCGCTTTTAAGTCTGGATAACGCTCTAAAACAAGCATCAAATGGGAGAGGGCATTTCCTAACTCACCTTGTGCGGACTGGAATTTCTTCAAGGATTCCTCAGTAAGGTTAGAAGGATCAATCGTAGTCTTCGTCGCCTCGGCACGAGCGTTGACCACACCTTCTAAAGTCTCTTTCTCATGCGCAGCGTATCCTTTTACCGTATTTACCAGATTCGGGATCAAATCCATACGGCGTTGATATTGGTTCTCGACTTGGCTCCATGCGGTTTTCACGCCTTCGTCTTGAGTTACCATATTATTATACACGCCTTTCACCCAAAAGAATAATATCGCTACGATAGCGATGATAATCCATACAACTTTGTTCTTAAACATCTTTGCCTTATAATTTATTGATTATACATAATGAGACAAAGCTATATAAAAAAATCGGATTATCCACATAGCGATTGGCGGCTGCTTATAACTGCGATTGTTAGCTGCTTATAATGGGCATTGTAACATCCTTATATTGCCCATTGTTAGAACCTCATACTGGGCATTATAGGAAGGAGCTTGCCGCGATGCTGCGGATGGAAGCCCACCGCATAGATTCTATTTATCTTCCCATAGATAAAACTGATCAATGAAATCCAAGGCTTTTAGGGTACATGTAAGTGAATTGTTCTATATTTGCACTTAATAAATCTAAATAAATATAGTTATGCGTAAAACAATTTATGCTAAAATGACGGCATTACCGGTAGGACTCTGCGCTTTAGCCTTTGCGGTTACCTCGTGCGGTTCTTCCGAATACAAGAAATTTGCCGACAATGAAGGTAAGCAAGTGGCCTCTATCCTGCGGGAAAACGACTGTTTGGCCTGCCACTCTGAAAATGCGCCTCTGCCATTTTACGGTAATTTACCGTTGATCGGTCCCGTAGTACAGGCAGACATGAAGGAGGCCGTTCACTATGTGGACTTGACTGCTATGGTGGAAGCCTTGGAGAACGGGCAGCCCGTTTCAGAGGTTGATTTGGCGAAGGTGGAGAATACGGCCCTAAGCGGCTCTATGCCCCCGGCTAAGTATTCCCATATGCCGATGCACTGGGGAACCAGCCTTGACGACAATGAGAAAGCGGTGATCATTTCATGGGCGAAGAATGTCCGTAAAGATCGTTTCACGACCGAAACCGTAGCGGAAGAATTTAAGAATGAGCCTCTTCAGCCTCTAATGAAGAGCTTGCCTACAGATCCGGCGAAGGTAGAGTTGGGTTTTGCCCTGTATCATGATACTCGTTTGTCTGCGGACAATACGATCTCTTGCGCTACTTGCCACGGATTGAACACAGGTGGTGTAGACCGTAAGCAATATTCGGAAGGTATTAATGGACAGTTCGGTGGTGTTAACGCTCCGACCGTATATAATGCGGCGCTTAATTTCGTTCAATTTTGGGACGGACGTGCGGCAGACCTAAAAGAGCAAGCGGCTGGTCCTCCATTGAACCCAGTGGAAATGGGTTGTACCTCATTCGACCAGATTTGCGAGGCTTTAGCGCAAGATAAGGATTTCACGAAGAAATTCACGGAAGTGTATCCGGAAGGTTATTCTCAATCTACGATCACGGACGCTATCGCTGAGTTTGAGAAGACCTTGCTTACGCCGAGTCGTTTTGACAAATACTTGATGGGAGATAAAAATGCGCTTACAGCGGAAGAATTAGAGGGTTATCAACTATTCAAGGACAATAAATGCGCTACTTGCCACGTTGGTGTAAATGTCGGTGGTCAATCTTACGAGTTCATGGGTATCAAGAACAGCTATTTCGATTACCGGAATACAGGGTTGACGGACGGTGATAACGGACGCTATGCCGTGACTAAGAAAGAATCCGATCGTCATAAGTTCAAAACCCCGACACTTCGTAACGTGATGCTGACTTATCCGTACATGCACGACGGAACGGTAGCCTCTGTAGAGGATGCGATCCGTATCATGCATGAGTTCCAGATCGGAAAGGAGATCAATGATGTAGAAGTTGAAAAAATCGTTGTTTTTCTAAGGACTTTGAACGGAGAATATAATGGAAAAATGCTTCAATAATTGATTAAAAAAGGTACATGTCCTTCCGCTTGTTCTACATATTACTTATATTTGCCGCAGTTAAGTGTGGAGAAGGAATATGGGCACAGGAGGAAGGACTTGCTTCGTATTACCATCATCGTTTCCACGGCAGGAAATCATCCAGTGGAAGGGTTCATGATAAAGAAGAATTAGTCGCCGCGCATCGTACGTATCCTTTTGGTACTTTTTTAAGAGTCACGAACTTGGAGAATATGAAAAGTACCATTGTATGCGTAACGGATCGTGGACCTCGTTATAGAAAACGAATCATTGATGTATCAGCGAGCGCCGCCGAAATATTGGATTTTATCGATAAAGGTGTCGCTAAGGTACGGATAGAAGTCGTTCCCGGCCCCTTAGACCTCCGCTATCTGGACTTGATCTATCCTAAGATTCCTTATCTGGATATAGATTATTTACGTCCGGATCCACCTTATAGGGTGAAATTCACGAAATAAATTTAATATAATGAAGCAAATACTTATCACCGGGGGCGCCGGCTTTATCGGTTCTCATTTATGTGCCCGTCTTTTAGAAGAAGGAAATGAAGTAATTTGTCTGGATAACTATTTTACGGGAAGTAAGGAGAATGTGATTCCTCTGCTGAAAAATCCACATTTCGAGTTGATCAGGCATGATGTTTCTATACCGTTCCAAGCCGAGGTCGATGAGATTTATAATTTGGCATGTCCCGCATCTCCAGTTTATTATCAAATAGATCCGATACAGACGATCAAGACATCCGTGTTAGGAGCGGTCAATATGTTAGGTCTGGCAAAACGGGTGAACGCTAAGATATTACAAGCATCTACCAGTGAGGTGTATGGAGATCCCATGATACACCCGCAGCCGGAAAGCTATTGGGGAAATGTCAACCTGATAGGGCCTCGCTCTTGTTATGACGAGGGCAAGCGTTGCGCCGAGACCTTATTTATGGATTACCATCGCCAAAACAAGGTTCGCATTAAAATCATCCGCATCTTTAATACGTATGGGCCTAATATGAGTACGAACGATGGCCGTGTCGTCTCTAATTTCATTATACAGGCATTACAAAATAAGGACATTACGATTTATGGGGATGGAAACCAAACTCGTAGTTTCCAATATGTAGACGATTTGATCGAGGGGATGATTCGTATGATGAATACCTCGGATGATTTTATCGGTCCGGTAAATATCGGAAATCCGGGAGAGTTCTCGATGAACGAGTTGGCCAAGATCGTGATCCGTTTGACAAACTCCTCCTCTAAGATCGTATACCGCCCGTTGCCGGGAGACGATCCCAAGCAACGTAAGCCCGATATTACGTTGGCCAAAGAGAAATTAGATGGGTGGGAACCTACGGTTTGTTTGGAGGAAGGATTAAAGAAAACGATATTATACTTTAAATCTCTCTAATAAATTTCTAATTTGGCCTAAGAGTATTCTAACTAAATATTCATAAGCGATAAAAGAGTGACTTCTACCTTTGCGTAAAATTTAACGCAAATGGACAGACAAGTCACTCTTTTACTTTTTTTATCTCTTCTTTTCTCTGGGGCAAAAGCCTCTGTTGTCTCCCTCTCCTTGAAAGAGTCCGAGCAACGTTTCTCTGAGCACAATCTGGAAGTGATAGCCGAACGGTATAATATCGATATAGCCGAGGCCCAAGTAGTACAGGCCAAACTTTTCGAGAATCCCGTGGTCTCTTTGGAGCAAAATGTTTATAACCGGTTGAACGGACATTACTTTGATTTCGGGAAACAAGGGGAAACGATCGTAGAGGTGGAACAGTTGATCTATATCGCCGGACAGCGAAACAAACGTGTCCGTTTGGAGAAGATCCATAAGGAAATGGCCCTTTACCAATTCGAGGAAGTATTAAGAACCCTCCGGAGCGAGTTGAAGGAGAAATTCGTAACGCTTTATTTCACCCGGAAATCCCAATCCATTTACGATCGTGAGATCGATTCTTTGGCTCATCTGCTGGAGGTTCTCAAGGAGCAGAATGAGAAAGGGAATGTTTCTTTATTAGAGAAGTCCCGTATCGAGGCCCTATTGCTTTCCTTGCGGCAAGAGCGGAATGATATCGCCAATCAAGCAATCTCCCTTCAAGGAGACATGCGGCTTTTACTAGGAATATCCGGCAATGATACCTTCGAGCCGATATTCGATGAGTCTGTGTTGAACCAGATCGATATGGACTCCGTCCCTTTCTCAGAATTGACCTCTTTATTATACGAACGTCCGGATCTTAAGTTGGCGCAAGTAAGCATCAAGGCTTCGGAGGCGGACGTGAGATTACAACGTTCCCTCGCTTTCCCGGAAGTGAGCGTAAAGGGTACGTATGATAAGGCCGGTAACTTTATCAATGATTATTGGGCGATCGGATTGAGCGTCTCCCTTCCTATATTTAACCGGAATCAAGGGAATATCCGGGCGGCGAAAATATCTGTCGCTCAAAAGGCCCATAAGGAAGAATACGCACGCCGCCAGGCCGAGAATGAATTATTCACCAGCTATGCCCGATTGGAAAAGGCGATTCAGCTTTATCGTTCCTCGAACTATGGATTGGAGAAGGATTTCGCCTTGATTATCGAAGGCGTGAACTTGAATTTCCAAAAACGGAATATCAGTCTCCTTGAGTTTATCGATTATTATGAGACCTACAAAACAACCTGCTTGCAACTTTACCAAACTCAAAAAGAAGTGTTACTGGCCTTGGAGGAGGTAAATACCGTAACGGGTAGCCATGTATTCAACTATTAAAAGCAAATCAAACGATATGAATAAGCATCTAATCACATGCATCCTTTTAGTACCCTTGGTATGTTCCTGCGGGAAACAGGCGACCACCTCGGTCGATACCCGGGAACCTTTACTATTAAATGACAGTTTACAGGAGATTATAACACTGGATACGGTTCGTGACACACCATTAACCAACGAGTTATTGCTCAATGGCCGTGTCAGTTTCAATCCAGAGCGAGTGGCCCATGTGTATCCGATATTTGGTGGAAATGTCACCTCCATTCATGCGGAAGTTGGCGATTACGTAGGGAAAGGAGATGTCCTAGCGGTGATCCGGAGCGGCGAGATCGCTGATATCGACAAGCAGCGAAAGGAGGCCGAGCATCAACTGGCTATCGCTAACCGTAACTTGGAGGCTACCCAAGATATGGCCCGGAGCGGTATGGCTTCCGACCGGGACTTCCTGCAAGCCCAGCAAGAGCAAGCCGATGCCGAGGCCGAGACCAAACGTATCCAAGAAATGTATTCCATTTATAACATAACAGACCCATCTACCTATGTGGTGAAAGCGCCGGTCTCCGGCTTTATCATCGATAAGAATATAAACCGGGATATGCAGATCCGTTCTGATCAAGGGGAGGAGATGTTTACCATTTCCGGTCTCGACGATGTCTGGGTGATGGCCGATGTCTATGAGGGAGATATCAGCAAGGTAAAAGAGGGGGCTACCGTTCGTATCACCACTTTGGCCTATAAGGATATGGAGTTTACGGGAACGATTGATAAGGTCTATCATATGCTAGACCGAGAAAGTAAGACCATGAGCGTAAGAGTCAAATTAAGGAACGAGAAGTATATGCTTAAACCCGGAATGTTTACGAACGTATATGTACAGAGCGCGGTAAAAGGAGAAAGTATGCCTTGCGTAAACGCCCATGCCGTGATTTTCGAGGATGGTAAAGAATACGTTGTCTATGTCTCGAAGGAGGGATATTTGCAAATGCGTGAGATCTCGGTGTATAAGCAAACCGAGAAGTTCTGTTACCTGCGATCCGGCTTGAAGGATGGGGATCGGATCGTAGATCGGAACGCTCTCTTGGTGTATAACGAATTAAAGTAACCAGACGATATGCACACATTCATAGATAATATCATAACGTTCTCCCTCCGGAACAAATTCTTTATCTTCTTCTGTACCACGATCACCGTAATCGCCGGTATCACCAGCTTTATCCATACGCCGATCGACGCGTTTCCGGATGTGACGAATACGAAGGTGACGATTATCACCCAATGGCCGGGCAGGAGCGCCGAGGAGATCGAGAAGTTTATCACAATCCCGATCGAGATCGCCATGAACCCGGTACAGAAAAAGACGGATATCCGGAGCACGACCCTTTTCGGTCTTTCCGTCATCAACGTGATGTTCGAAGATAAGGTGGATGATTTCTTCGCCCGCCAGCAAGTTTATAATCTCTTGAACGACGCCGACCTGCCGGAAGGGGTCACGCCGGAAGTGCAGCCCTTATACGGCCCGACCGGCGAGATCTTCCGCTATACATTACGTAGCGATAAGCGTTCCGTCCGGGAATTGAAGACCTTGCAGGATTGGGTGATCGAGCGGAAGTTGCGGGCCGTACCCGGTGTAGCGGATATCGTCAGCTTCGGAGGAGAGGTAAAGACATTCGAGGTTAGCGTCAACCCGAATCAACTGATCAGTTACGGGGTAACGACCTTGGAACTTTATGACGCTATCGCGAAAAGTAATATCAACGTAGGCGGCGACGTGATCACGAAAAGCTCGCAAGCCTATGTCGTGCGGGGTATCGGCTTGATTAACGATGTAAAAGAGATCGAGAATATCGTCGTAAAGAATATCAATGGCACGCCAATCCTTGTCAAGCACTTGGCTACCGTGCACGAATCCAGTCTTCCCCGCCTAGGGCAAGTGGGCCGCATGGAGGAAGATGATGTCGTACAAGGCATCGTTGTCATGCGAAAAGGGGAGAACCCCGGCGAGGTAATCGCCGCCTTGAAGGATAAGATCAAGGATATCCAACAAAACGCCTTGCCGGAAGACGTGCGAATCGTATCGTTCTACGATCGTGAGAATCTGGTAGATCTGGCGGTCAAGACCGTAACACATAATCTGGCGGAAGGTATTCTGCTGGTAACTTTCATCGTATTAATCTTCATGGCGGATTGGCGTACGACGGTGATCGTGTCGATCATTATCCCGTTGGCACTCCTCTTCGCCTTTATTTGTCTCCGGGCGATGGGGATGAGCGCCAACCTCTTATCTATGGGAGCGATCGACTTCGGTATTATTATCGATGGCGCCGTCGTGATGGTGGAGGGGCTTTTCGTGGCATTGGACCGGAAAGCCCGTGAAGTAGGCATGCCCGCTTTCAATTTGATGAGTAAGATGGGTATTATCCGTCATACGGCGAAGGACCGTGCGAAAGCGGTTTTCTTCTCTAAGCTGATTATCATCACAGCCTTGGTCCCGATCTTCTCTTTCCAGAAGGTGGAAGGAAAGATGTTCAGCCCGCTCGCTTATACCTTGGGGTTCGCCTTGTTGGGAGCGTTGATCTTTACGTTGACATTGGTACCCGTTCTATCTTCCATGCTATTAAGGAAAGAGGTGCGTGAGAAACATAATCCGTTCCTTGCGTGGATCAATCGGAAGTCGATCGGTATTTTCGACTGGTGCCACGCCCGTAAGAAGCGGACGATCACGTTCGCCACGCTGGTAGCCGCCGTAGGTATCTGGTGCTTCACCTTGTTGGGCAGCGAGTTTCTCCCGCAACTGAACGAGGGCTCTATTTATATCCGTGCGACCTTACCGCAAAGTATATCTTTGGATGAATCCGTTACATTGGCCAACCAGATGCGCCGGAAGCTGGCGGCTTATCCGGAGGTTCGTCAGGTCTTGTCGCAAACCGGCCGGCCGAACGATGGCACGGACGCGACAGGTTTCTACAACATCGAGTTCCATGTGGATATATATCCCGAGAAAGAGTGGGAAAGCGAACGCTCGAAAGCGGGTCTGATCGAGAAGATGCAAGAGGATCTGGCGATCTATCCGGGCGTGGATTTTAACTTTTCGCAGCCTATCTCGGACAATGTAGAGGAAGCGGCCAGCGGCGTGAAGGGTTCCATCGCCGTGAAAGTCTTCGGTAAGGATCTATACGAGTCGGAGAAAAAGGCGGTAGAAGTTTTCAAGGTCTTGGAGACCGTAGACGGTATCGAAGATCTGGGCGTTATCCGGAATATCGGCCAGCCGGAGCTACGGATCGAGTTGAACGAGTCTCGTTTAGCCCGCTACGGCGTGGCCAAGGAGGACGTGCAATCCATTATCGAGATGGCGATAGGAGGTAAGAGTGCCTCTCTGCTTTATGAGGACGAGCGTAAGTTCAATATCATGGTCCGCTACGAATCCGCTTTCCGCCGTAGCGAGAATGAGATAGGCAAGATACTGGTTCCGGCGAAGGATGGTTCCATGATTCCTATCCGCGAGCTGGCGGATATCCATACGATTACCGGCCCGTTGATTATCTACCGGGATAACCACGCTCGTTTCTGCGCCGTGAAATTCTCGGTCCGGGGCCGCGACATGGGTAGCGCCGTGGCTGAAGCCCAGCGGAAAGTGGAGAGGCAGGTAAAGCTCCCCGAAGGCTATACCTTGAAATGGACCGGAGATTTCGAGAACCAACAACGGGCTACCAAACGCTTGGCCCAAGTCGTCCCCGTAAGTATAGCGATCATCTTCGTGATCCTATTCGTCCTTTTCGGCAACGCCCGGGATGCCGGACTGGTCTTATTGAACGTGCCTTACGCCGCCGTCGGAGGTATCTTGGCCCTATTAATCACGAATTTCAACTTCTCGATCTCAGCGGGTATCGGCTTTATCGCCCTCTTCGGTATCTGTATACAGAATGGCGTGATCATGATATCGGACATCAAGAATAACCTGCGGGAGAGGCATCCTCTGGAAGATTCGATCAAGATGAGCGTGAAATCAAGGGTACGTTCCGTATTAATGACCGCCTCCATGGCCGCTATCGGCCTGCTTCCGGCCGCCTTGAGCCACGGTATCGGATCGGAAAGTCAGCGTCCTTTGGCGATCGTGATCATTGGCGGATTAATAGGAGCCACGTTCTTCACCCTCTTTGTCTTTCCGTTGATGGTGGAGGCTTTTTATCGACGAATGCTTTACGATAAGAACGGTAAATTAGTGCAACGTAGGTTGTAATTGCTATATTTGTAGCAAGAAAGTCCGGAACTATTAGGGAGGGCGACTGGAGTTATTATGCGAAAGGATTATACTTACTGATCTTTTCACGGCTGTGAAAAGATCATATCACAGAGGTGAAACGATCGTATCACAACCGTGAAAAGAACGATTCACCTCTGTGATACGATTAGCATCACCCTAAGTACGCATTACTAATGATGGACATTCTTATTAATACATACGATACAATGGCGAAGATATTATTAGTAGAAGACGAGATAAACATCGCCTCTTTTATAGAAAGAGGCTTGCGGGAGTTCGGGCATGAGGTATATGTCGCTTACGACGGTGCCGCCGGTTGGGAACTGACACAGAAGAACGATTTCCAATTGCTGATTCTGGATATTATAATGCCGAAGATGAATGGCCTGCAACTTTGCAAACAGTACCGGCAACGGTTCGGTTACCATGCCCCCGTGATCATGCTGACCGCCTTGGGAACCACCGAGGATATCGTTAGCGGGCTGGATGCCGGGGCGGATGATTATCTGGTAAAACCTTTCAGCTTCCAAGAGCTCGAGGCCCGCATAAAGGCGTTATTACGTCGATCGGGAAACGAATCCGTCCATATGGCTCTCCGGTGCGGGGATCTGGTCTTAGATCCTCCAAGCCATCGGGCTATACGGAATGGGCAGGTCATCGATTTGACCGTAAAGGAATATAGGCTCTTGGAATATTTCATACAGAACCAAGGAACGGCCTTGAGCCGGATGAACTTGCTAAAGAATGTCTGGGACAAGGATTTCGATACCAATACGAACGTGGTTGATGTCTACGTGAATTATTTGCGCACGAAGATAGACAAGGACTTCGAACCTAAGCTAATCCATACCGTGGTGGGCGTGGGCTATATGATGGAAGCATGAAGACAGGAAACAAGATCGCTCTCTTTTACTCGGCCATTACCATAGGCGTGATAGCCGTCGTGACGCTTGTCTTCTATTGGGTTTCCACGAGCTATATCTCTCGCCTGTACTATTCTTACCTGACGGAAAAAGCCTATGCCACGGCACAGAAGCATTGGGAGAAGGACGAGACCGACGACGAGAGCTATGCCCGTATCCAACAGCGTTACGAGGAAACCCTTCCCGTCGCTACCGAGATATTGCTGAACGCCGATAGCTTGGAGACCCGGCAAGTGCTGTCCCGTTATCTGGACGCCACGCAGGTGAGATCTCTATACCAAGAGGATATCGTTCACTTCAAGCACGATACGCAAATGGGAGCGGCTTTGTATTATCCCGACAACGAGGGGAATTTCATCGTGATTGTCCTTTCCGGGAATCAGTATGGGATGGATATCCAGCATCGGATCGGCTGGCTGTTGCTGGGATTGATATTGGTTAGCTCGGTATTGATCTATTTTGTCGGCAGACTATACGCGACCCGGATGGTAGACCGGATCGACGCTGCTTACCAAAGTGAGAAAGCGTTTATCAGCAACGCCTCGCATGAGTTGAACAATCCACTGACAGCCATTCAAGGCGAATGCGAGATCAGCCTGCTGAAAGAGCGCTCCCCGGAGGAATACCAAGCGGCATTAAGACGTATCGCCACGGAGACGAGCCGTATCATACAATTGATCAAACACCTGCTGTTCCTGTCGCACGGGGATAAGGAGATCCAGAAAAGCGCGATGGAGACGATCTTCCTAGCGGACTTCTTGATGCAGTTCTCCTCGGCCCGGATCTCGTTCTCCCCGGATAATTTCTCTTATATGATCCGTGCCAATCCCTATTTATTGAAGATAGCGATCAAGAATATCTTGAGCAACGCCTGTAAGTATTCGAACGATAAACCGGTAGAGATGCGGCTTCGAGGCAGTATCTTGACCATATCCGACCGAGGTATCGGCATTCCTCCCGAGGAATTGAAACGAATCTTCCAACCCTTTTACAGGGCGAGCAATACCCGGGAATACGCCGGGCATGGTGTCGGGCTAAGCCTCTCGCTACGCATATTGAGCACCTATGGAGCGAAGGTGAATATTATTTCTGATCTAGGGGTTGGGACGAGCGTGGAGATCGACTTTGGGTAGCCGTCAGATATTCTTTAGCCGGACCTGTTATTTCGACAGACTCCGGCGTTACCCCTACCGCCTCTTCCGAAGATATAAGTCCGCGATCTACCAAGCGATCCAGTATTACCCTGTAAAAATCCTCATAATACGGCTTCAACCGCAACCCGTCGAAGCAATAGCGGACCTGTTTGGGTTTGGGGATAATACTGGCCATAAAAATGCACTCGGCAAGGTTTAATTGGGAAGGTTCCTTCGCGAAATAATAACGTGAGGCCTCGGCGGCTCCATAAATCATGGGACCCCATTCGGCGATGTTCAGATAAACCTCAAACATCCGCTCTTTAGAGGTCAGATGATTGCTCTCGATCAGCCATACGATTAACATTTCCTCCAGTTTGCGGGCGATCGTCTTATTACGGCTCAAGAATACATTCTTCACCAATTGCATGCTGAGCGTACTGCCGCCACGGGCGAAACGTCGTTCCTTGATATCCTGTATCAACGATTCCCGGATAGCGCTTGGAATAAAACCGTTGTGATAAAAGAAGCCGGCATCCTCACTCTGCATGATCGCTAAAGGAAGATAACGGGATACGGCGTTGAACGGGCGGAAAGAGGGATTCGCCGGACCGATCTCGAAAGAGCGTACCGGCTCGCCTTGCTCATAGACAGTATATTCAAATGGCTCATTCATCTTCCGCAAATCCGTATTCCCATAGGCAAGGATCTGGAAGCCCTTCGCTTTCAAAGTAGATTCCAAGATCAAGCTGTCTACCTGTCCGAAATCCAGATCCAATCGAAAATGATAGGAGAGGGTACCTTCTGTTCTCAGGCCTTCCAGATTGTAGAATAAGCCTTTAGGCAGGGAGGAGAACAGTTGATCCGCAGGGAAATCCCTTTTATTCACAGAGGCCGTGATTTGCCAACTGGTATCTTTAACGATCTTCAGATAAGGATGGAAATCCAGATGATTAAACCGGATATCACTGACGCTATCTAATTCGATATAGTTCTTACCGATGTTTGTCCGGAAGTGTATAGAGCCTTTATCCAGTAAGACCGTGTCCGGAGATATACGCTCTTGGTGGATGGTAAGCCCGCTCACATAGGCGCTTCCGAGTAAGGATTGTATGTCTTCTTCTATTTTAGGTCCCTTAAGCTCGAAGGCCAAGGTGTCGAAACGTACCGATGCCCCCCAACGATATTCCAGAAAAGGAAGAGGAATCTTCGTATGCTCGTCGGCGTAGAGACGGGCTTTCACGAGTCGCTCCTTATCAGAGAGAGAGCCTTCGCAAATCCATTCGCTACGAACTCCGTTCTCCGTGCTGTTTATATGCGTAGAGAATTGATTGTTAGCAAGATTGAGTTCGGGTATCTCTAGTATTAGTTCATCTCCTTTATTACTATAAGAAACACATAAATCATGTACCAAGGCATTTCCGGGCAATAAATTGAAAAGTAGACTAAGGGAGCGTTCAGCCTTGCGTGCGTAATCCCGTTCCTTATCATCTACAGCTGTTTCCACTGGCTCACCTGGGTGATTCGATGGTTTATAAAGGAAATCAAAATTAGCTCTCTCTCCCTTCTTAATAAAATGAATATGCAAATTATCCGCTTGTACACTCTCTATGGAAGGGGTAAGTAGCAATAATCTGCCAAGCTCCAGTTTCGCTTGAAGCCTGTCCGCATGTATCAACGTATCAGCGTCAACCGGGATAACGGTCAATCCCTCCATACGTACGGTACTCAGCCCCATCAACCAGATCTTATCATAGCGTATGTCAAGATGATGCCTTTCGGCAAGTTTACTCAATTTATGTCCCGCATACGCCCCTAAGATCAAGTCGATGCCCCAAAATGCCATAAACAAGAGAAAGCCAATAAAAATAAGAACTGCTATAAAAGATCTTTTATGGGATTGATTCATGCTCATCTATATTGTTACCCAGCGGACAAAAGTACTATAATTAAACGAATGGATTTCTTTTTCGATAAACAATCAAGGGCTTAATTTAGTTATATTAAAAAACTAAAGTTATATGGCGTATAAGATTGCGTTTTTTGGTGCTAAACCCTACGACATCGCTTCTTTCGATAAGATCAATGAGCGGTATGAGTTCGATATTCGTTACTATAAAGGACATTTGAATATCAATAATGTCGTCTTAACCCAAGGGGTAGACGCAGTATGTATTTTCGTGAACGACACGGCTGATGCCGCCGTAATAGACGCTTTGGTTGCCAATGGTGTGAAACTGTTGGCGCTTCGTTGCGCCGGTTTTAATAATGTGGATTTGAATGCCGCCAGGGGGAAATTACCGGTCGTACGCGTACCGGCCTACTCACCCTATGCGGTCGCTGAATATACGTTGGCCTTGATGTTATCGTTAAACCGTAAGATACACCGGGCATACTGGCGTACGAGAGATGGCAACTTCTCCTTGAATGGCTTGATGGGATTTGATATGCATGGCAAGACCGCCGGTATTATCGGTACCGGAAAGATCGCCAAGATATTGATTCATATCTTAAAAGGATTGGGGATGCGTGTATTGGCAAACGACCTGTATCCGGATGAGAAATTCGCCAAGGAGGAAGGGATCACCTATGTCTCTTTAGACGAGTTATACAAAGAGTCCGATATCATTTCCTTGCATTGCCCGTTGACCGACCAGACCCGTTATCTGATCAACGACGATTCGATCGCCAAGATGAAAGACGGCGTAATGATTATCAATACGGGACGCGGGTTACTGATCCATACCAACGCCTTGATCGAGGGATTGAAGACCAAGAAAGTATCTGCCGCTGGATTGGATGTCTACGAGGAGGAGGGAGACTATTTCTACGAGGATAAATCGGATAAGATTATCGATGATGATGTCTTGGCCCGTCTGCTCTCGTTCAACAATGTGATCGTTACTTCCCATCAGGCGTTTTTCACGAAAGAGGCTCTGCATAATATCGCCGAGACTACCTTGCGGAACATCAAGGATTTCGAGGAAGGCCGTCCCTTAGTGAACGAAGTGACCAAGTAAATTCTAAAAAGGAACTATTATTTATCGCTGATTTATTATATTTTTGTGGCCATTGCTTGGTGGGAACCCAGCAATGGCTTTTTTAATTCAGAGGTATATATATGGAAATAGATAGTCAGACAGGTTTGGTGTTGGAAGGTGGCGGAATGCGTGCCATATTTACGGTGGGAGTATTGGATTATTTTATGGATCATGATATTTGGTTTCCTTATACGATCGGAGTATCGGCGGGCGCGAGTAACGGAATCTCGTATGCTTCCCGCCAGCGGGGACGCTCTCGTTTTAGCAATATCGACCTATTGAAGAAATATAATTACATAGGTCTTCGTCATTTCTTACGGGGGAGGGGATATATCGATCTGAATTTCTTGTTTTATGTCTATCCGGATTTGTATTATCCGTTGGATTACGATACCTATTTCAAGTCCAAGGATCGGTTCGTTATGGTCACGAGCAATTGCTTGACGGGTAAAGCGGAATATTTCGAGGAGAAGAAAGATAAGAAACGTTTGGTGGATATCTGTAAAGCATCTTGCACATTACCGATCCTCTGTCCAATTACGTATGTAGACGGGATACCGATGGTCGACGGAGGCGTATGCGATGCCATCCCTATCCGACGGGCTATCGCCGACGGCTTCTCCAAGAACGTCATCATCCTTACCCGTAACAAAGGCTATCGGAAAGAAGAGAAAGATTTTTACCTTCCCGGCTTTATTTATAACAAATACCCGGCGATCCGGGAACAGTTGCGACTACGATACCGGCAGTACAACGAGGTCTTGGATTACATAGACCAACTGGAGGCCGAAGGAAAAGCCTTCATCATCCGTCCGCAAAACCCAATTAAAGTCGGCCGTACCGGAAGCGACACAAAGAAACTGGAAGAACTATATGAGGAAGGCTACGAATGCGGAAGACAAATCACTCAATTGTAGAGACGGGGCATGCCCCGTCTCATCCCCTCAAAACAGTATTTTATTTACAACCTTGCAAATCCTTACTTAACCGCATAGCGCAGAAATTAGGACCGCACATCGTACAGTACTCTCCATCCGTAACAGCACTCTCCTTATAATACTGTAAAGCCCTTTCCGGGTCCAAGGACAAATTGAACTGGTCTTTCCAGCGGAAATCAAAACGGGCCTTGCTCAACGCGTTATCACGTACTTGAGCGCCGGGATGCCCTTTCGCCAAGTCAGCGGCATGCGCCGCTATCTTATAAGCGACCACCCCATTACGCACGTCTTCCTTATTCGGCAATCCCAAATGTTCCTTCGGCGTAACATAGCAGATCATAGCCGTCCCATGCCAAGCGATTTGCGCACCACCAATAGCCGACGTGATATGATCGTATCCAGGAGCGATATCGGTCGTCAACGGGCCCAACGTATAGAACGGCGCTCCATGGCAGGCATACTGTTGTTCCTTCATATTCTCATGAATCTTATTCATGGGAACATGGCCCGGGCCTTCGATAATCACTTGTACGAACTGCTCCCAAGCTATTTTCGTCAGTTCTCCCATCGTGTGAAGCTCGGCGAATTGTGCCGCATCGTTCGCGTCATAGATAGAACCCGGACGAAGCCCGTCTCCGATAGAGACCGCCACGTCATATGCCTTTAGTATCTCGCAGATTTCGGCGAAATGTGTGTACAGGAAGTTTTCCTCGTCATGAAGCTGCATCCATTTAGCCATGATCGATCCGCCTCTGGAGACAATCCCCGTCAGGCGAGTCGCCGTCAGCTCCACATGTTTACGCAACAAACCCGCATGGATCGTGAAATAATCCACGCCCTGTTCCGCCTGCTCGATCAACGTATCCCGATAGATCTCCCAAGAAAGGTCCTCTACCTTACCATTCACCTTCTCCAAGGCTTGATAAATAGGAACCGTACCCATCGGAACCGGGCAGTTACGGATAATCCACTCGCGCGTCTCATGGATATTATCGCCGGTAGAGAGATCCATCAACGTGTCTCCGCCCCATTTACAACTCCATATCGCCTTCTCGATCTCCTCGTCGATACCGGAGGAAAGAGCGGAGTTACCGATATTGGTATTGATCTTTACCAAGAACTTCTTACCGATAATCATCGGCTCGGCTTCCGGGTGATTGATATTCGCCGGGATGATCGCGCGACCGGCGGCGATTTCCTTGCGGACGAACTCCGGCGTGATATACGACTTCAGTCCCAAAGCCTCGATTTGCTGGTTCTCACGAATCGCCACGTACTCCATTTCCGGAGTGATAATACGCTTCTTCGCATAATACATCTGGGTGATATTCTTACCCTCTTTAGCCCGGAAAGGCAAGTATCGCTTGGGAAAACGCAGGGAATTCAGACTCGCGTCCGCCAATCGCTCACGGCCATAAGCGGAAGTCAATTCCGGCAATTGAACCACATCTTTACGCTTACCGTACCACTCCTCACGTATACGAGGAAGTCCTTTAGCGATATCAATCGATATCTTGGGATCGGAATACGGGCCGCTCGTATCGTAAACGATTACCGGATTGTTCTTCTTGAAGATTCGCTCTCCATGCTCATCCAAAGTTACCGTGTCCAACAATTTAATCTTACGCATACCAACCTTGATCTTATTGATCTCGCCCGGGACATAAATCTTTTCCGAGGACGGATAGGAAATACGCATATTCTTTTTAGTAGCCATATGTATTTAGTTTAGTACTTATTGATTTCCTCTATAAACCGGCGGGTTTCCTCCACGGGATCGGGGGCATTGATAATCGCGCCCGAAACAGCGATTCCGGTTATACCCGTCTCCATCAAAGGGCCTACGTCTTCCAGCGTAATACCACCTATCGCGAAGATAGGAATATCAATGCCAGCCTCCTTGCATTGAGCGATAATTTTACGATAACCTTCCAGACCTAAGATGGGACTCAAATTCTTCTTGGTACCCGTAAAGCGATACGGCCCTAGTCCGATATACGAGGCGCCTCGTTCTACGGCCAGCCGGATATCCTCGAACGTGTTAGCCGTAGCCCCGATATAGAAGATGGCATTGGAATCCAACTTGTCTTTCAGTACTTCCCAAGCGATATCCAAGGGCATATCATTCTTACCCAGATGACAAGCCGTAGCGCCACATGTCACGGCAGCCTCCAGATCATCGTTTACGCAGAAATCCACGATTCGCTCACATTCTTCCGCGCAGATAGTGGCACATGTACGTACGGTATCCTCATAAATCCCATCCTTCATGCGCAACTGTATCCATGAGCACCCTCCTTGGATTGCCATGCGTACCTCGTCGCATTCCGTATATTTAGGCGTACGATGCGTTATAAACATCAAGCGATTGTTTCCACCAAAAGGGGGGCGTAATCCGGTTGTTCTCCGACCGACTCTTCCATTCTCATCATATCCGAAATAATAATTTAAGGCCATACTTGTAATCGTTTGAATTGTTTTATGAGTTGATCCGCGACTAGAAGGGAGGGATCGTTTCCCCAAAGGGCTCCGAGAACGGCGACACCGCCGAAGGGGATATCTTTTAATTTCGTTATTGTCTGCGGGCAGATTCCTCCCAAGGCAATCACCTTATCATCGATGATGCCCTTCGCGTTTCGCAATCCATCTAAGGGGAATCCGCTACCATATCCTTCTTTGGATATACTCTGAAAGATCGGGCTAAGGAATACATAGTCGCATACCGGTTTATACTCGATAATCTCTTCCAGACTATGGCAAGAACGACTTATACTGCCTTTATATAAAGGTGGAGCTTCCGGGTTCCTCTTGTTCAAATGGACTCCTCCTAAAGCCCTTTCTTCTGCCAAGGTAAACCAATCATGAAGAACGATCCTGTCGTAATAGGCCGGAGAGATGTTATCCAATAAGCCCTCCAATTCATCACGTTTACAATCCGGTTTACGTAGATGTAAACGAGACATTCCTTCCGCAAATAGAAGTTCGATCAAAGAAGCTTCATCCGCGAAAAAATAAGGTGTAGTAATTACGACCAGCTTATTCATGATTCCATCGGATTTTATGAAGGGCAGAGGGTGAGAAGAAGTGGTTTACAGGTCCGTGCCCTTTTCCCATGCATACATTTGCCCCGTGAACGAGCGCGTTATTCATATATTCCTTGGCTAATCGTACGGCTTCCACCAATGAATGGCCGAGTGCCATATAAGCGGCGATGGCGGACGATAGCGTACAGCCCGTTCCATGGGTATTGAAGGTCTCCACTGTTGGCGAGACCAGACAAATCGGATTATTCTCATTGATAAATAACCGATCCACCGTTTCTACTCCGGGAATATGCCCCCCCTTGATCAATAGAGCGTTACATCCTTTTTCCTGCAATTTCCGGGCGGCAAGTAAGATATCCGCCTCGTTATTGATTTTTATACCGGAAAGATATTCCGTCTCGGGAATATTCGGAGTAAGCAGTGTCGCTTTAGGGAACAACTCATCCATGATGGTTCGGATGGCGTCATCCTCCAATAATTTACTTCCGCTCGTGGATATCATCACTGGATCTAAAATGATAGAAGTCTGTTGGAAGGAAGGTAAAGTTTCAGATACGACCTTTACGGCATCCTTGTTATGTAGCATCCCTATTTTTACGGCATCTACGATGAAATCCTCAAGAATAGCTTCGATTTGTCCTCTCAAAATCTCGGGAGAGATCGCTTGGATCCCTCGCACTCCCTGTGTGTTTTGAGCGGTTATAGCCGTTATCGCCGAGGCTCCAAAAACCCCCAGCGAGGAAAAAGTCTTAATATCCGCTTGTATTCCGGCACCACCGCCACTATCAGAGCCCGCGATCGTTAAAGCTACCGGATAACGGTACGTTTCATTTTTATCCATCTAACATTCGTTTTTCTTACGGCGGCATTACCCGCATCAAGTAGTAAGGGTATGATCTCAGCCCATATAGTATGGCACCCCTTCGACGACGCAAACTTAGTGAAAAAAATCGATATTAAGATATTTCCGGCTTTTAAACGATAATTTTAACGCAAGGTTATACTTCCATAAATCGTAGACGGGAGCCTTCTGGTTTTAGAAGGCTTCCGTCATATTCATATAAACCGCCATCCCTTTTTGGTTCGGGTCTTTGCCTACGTCTAGGCGGAAGTTCTTGCCGGGTTGCATTTGGATACGTAAGCCTACGCCGTAGTTGAACTTCCATTTATTCCAGTCTACGATAGGAGCGTTTCCGATCGTACCCGTGCCGACCCAGCCAACAAAACCACACTTCGCCCAGAAATTACCGCTCTTATATTTCTCCACGCTGCCGAACATATGACGATACTCCAGAATCCCATACGCCATGGTCTTGTCACGGTACTTGCCCCAATAGTATCCGCGAAGATCGAAAGGAGAGCCAAACGAAGGAAGCTCCGTAAAAGGAACGTTTCCCACACCGATTTGTGTCTTGGCGATCCATGCCAAGGTGCTACGAGGACGAAATACTTGCTGGAATTGGCGGTATTCTAACTCGAACATCTCATAATTATATGCACCGCCTAAATACTTTCCATACACTTTAGCGATCGCGCTTAGTAACATACCGGAACTTGGGGTCGCCACGTCATTTCGTGTATCGTATTGAATCAAGCCGCCGACACCGATATTGACATAATCTCGTTTGAACTTATTGAAATAAGGATCTTCGGCCATCACCGGGTTGATATCATCTGATTTGCTGAAATTAATATCAAAAAGAGGACCCGTATATAAATGAGGCCTAACTTCCCATACGAAACGGGGATATAGTTGGAAAGAACTCTTATGGAATTTCGTTGTCGAGTCGCTCTTCTCGATTTGCTCGATCGTCTCATAGCCTTTCCCGAAATAATGCGAAGGTTCGTTCCGATAACCGTAACTGATATAAATACGGAAGCGATTCTCGTTGAAGAATAAGGTACCGGCACCGGCAAAAACGAACGTCCCGTTTAAGGTAATGTTAAATCCCGCAGGGATAAACGATCGTTGGGATATCGTATCATTCTTGTTTAAGCGAAAGCTAGCCAAAACCGCGCCACCTACGCCAAAGGAGGCTTCCGGCGTGTAAGACGGTCCGCCAAGGATAGACCACCAGATCCTTTTGTTGGCCCGTATGGAGTCTTTATGTAATTGTTTATGATAACGTTGTATTTGCTTTTCGGTCATAGGCTTACCATCCAGCATCAGCACTTCTTTCGGAATCGTGTCATTGGAAATGCCTTGCGCCTTTACGGAAAAGGCGAATAGAAGGCAGGCCATATAAATTAAAAGATATCTAAACATTATTTTAATCAATATTTAGAGGGCAAAAGTACGAAATCCTCCTAATATGTATTCTTAAAGAATCCCTAATAAAAAAGAATAAACAGCTAAAAAGAAATGCTATTACAGTCTGGGGGGTGTAGAGACGTAGCGTGCGCGCTGCGTCTCTACAGCTAAGATTGGTACAAGACCTTGCCCTCTTCGGATATTAACAGCAAGGTTAGTTCGCCGTCGGGAAGGATAGGAGCGCAATACGATTTACATTTTTGTAAAAGTAATGGGAAGAAACGATTTTGTTCTTTTTCCGCAAGAAGCTCCCATAATTCACGGGCCAACGTAATCCGATTGATTGCATCTACGGTCGCCTCCTCGCATTTTGCTTCTTTCGCTACATCTTGAAGGAAGCCTTTGTTCATGACGACTTTTTTGCTGTGTGTATCCAGGAAACCTTCCGCAAGTTTCACCGCCTTGCCGATCATGATACCTAAGATAACCTGCTTGAAACCTAAATCGGCAGCGATCTTTAGCGTCTCTCCGATAAAGTTCCCATAATGGACGAATGATTGTGGAGGCAAAGAAGCGTATAAGCTCCGAAGGTAGCGTTCACTCTTCGCCCCGGAATTAATAACCAACGTCTCGCAACCTATCGCTTTGGCGACACTGGCTTCTTTCCGTATCGAGGCGATAAAAGCGTCCGATGAGAAAGGACGCACGATTCCGGATGTCCCGATAATGGAGATTCCCCCGATAATTCCAAGTTTCGGATTGAAGGTACGTTTCGCCAACTCCTCGCCACCGGGAACCGAGACCGTGACAATAGCGACGGAATCGGGTGAGGGCAGGAGTGGAATCAGCTCTTGCCGGATCATCTTACGGGGCGTGGCGTTTATAGCCGGGCCGCCGACTTTCAAGCCGAGTCCCGGAAGGGTCACGGTTCCGACTCCTTCACCTGCTTGGAAGATGACTCTTCCCGTATCGTCGCTTTCTGTTTCTTGACAATATTCTTCTTGTGCCATTACCGTGGCACGCTTGTGCCATCGGCTTGGCACAGCTGTGCCATCACCGTGGCACGACTCTGCCACGGCGATGGCACAACCGGATGCATCGAGAGATAATTGAACAGTAACCCGGATCCGGCTATGATTCGTCACGTCCGGATCATCCCCAGACTCCTTGATCACGGTACAGGTGGCGGAACACCCGGCCCATTCGGTATAGGCTACCGGCAACGTTATCTGTTCTCCCGAGGGTAATGTTATCTGGCTTTCTGTTTGTTCCTTCCTTGATAATAAGGCCAATAAAGCGGCTTTTGCGGCGGCGGTAGCACAAGCTCCGGTCGTATATCCGCTTTTCAAGGGAAAGAATTCGGGTAATAGGCGTTCGATTTGTTTGCGCAATCCGTCTTCACCATACACTCGGTAGAAAGTTTCCGGTAATGCGGGACGCTTCACGACAAATACTGGTATTCCGAATTGGCGGGCAGCGTTCACTTTATCCGTAAAATAGCCGGAGAAACCACTTTCCTTTGTCAAGATCGCATCCGGATGGAGTTGCTCCAACAACTTTAACTCATCCTCACCTTCTCGATAGAAAACCAGACGTTCTTGGGGGAAGCCCTGCTTCTCGGCCAACGACAAAGATTCCTCCCGCTCCAATATACGGAACCAAGTGGTATGCGATCGCCAATAAGGGCGGAGCGGGGCAAGGGTGTTCACGCCACTGAGGGCAAGTAGCCGTTGGATACCTTTGTTTTCCATTTGGTGAATTGCGTCTGCATAACTATCGCACCAAATCAAGTCCTCATCACGAGGTGGATACCGACGTTCGTAACGGATCACCGGAATCTGTAAACATTTCGATACTTTTTCGATCGTTTGGTGTAACACTTGAGCGAAAGGGTGTGCCGCATCAATCAATAGCTTAATCGCGTGGTCACGACAAAAACACTCCATTTCCTCCGCATTCATGGCTCCGGTCAAACGGATTCCATGCGCGCATTCAATGGATTGCAAAGTTCCTTTCGTAGAATAGTAATAGGTAGCGGCTGCCTCGTCCGCTACCCGCACAGCCACACGGCCTTCTGTCGTTCCTCCAAGGATCAGTATCATTACTTACGGAAAAGATGTTTGAATTCATCCGCATATAAGCGGGATAGACCCTTGCGATTATCGATGGCATCCCCGACGACAAGTAATGTTGTCAGTGTAAGATGATTCTCTTTTACGATTTTCGCGAGATCTTTCAGTTGCCCACGGTAGATCCGCTCGTCTTTCCATGTCAATTTATAGCAAGCGGCTACCGGAGTGGTTGGAGCGTAATGTCGCGATAATTCCTCTTGGACCTTCTCTACGACACCGGCGCTTAAGAAGATACACATCGTACTTTGGCTTTGAGCCAGTTTGTGCAGTTGCTCTTTCTCAGGCATGGGCGTACGTCCTTCGCCACGAGTGAGGATGATCGTTTGTACTTTCTCCGGAATCGTGAACTGGGAATAAAGAGCGGCGGCGGCGGCTTGGAAAGAGGAAATACCCGGAGTGATATGATAATCCATCCCGTATTGATCAAAGTAATTCATTTGCTCTTGAATAGCTCCATAGATGCAAGGATCGCCCGTGTGCAAACGAACGACAAACAATCCTTTATCATAAAACTCTTTCATCAACGCGAACTGTTCTTCCAGATTCATATCCGCCGAGCTTCGCACCGTAGCGCCTGCCTTCGCGCATAAGGTAAGTTCTTTCGGGACGAGGCTTCCTGCATACAGGATCAAATCCGCTTTCTCCAACATTTGCCGTCCGCGGATAGAGATCAAGTCCGGATCGCCGGGACCGGCTCCTACGATCTCGATATGTCCCTTGCGGCAGGCCGTCCGATCTAACGCTACGGCAAAGGTATATTCATTTCCTTTCCCTAAATCCGCTTTTTGCTTCTCGACCAAAAGCGGACCGCCATGAGCCGCATAAATGGCGGAAGCTTCCGATACACTTGGGGATTCGGTTACCTCCAGTACTTTCTCCGAGGGATTGGGTACCGGGATATCTTTCAGCTCCTCCGATGTATAGGTGTGGAAAGGGCATTCCATAACTCCATAAGCCAGTAATGTCAGCACCGGTTCGCATTTCTTTAAATCGATTGTATTTACATCCGCCAAAGCTTCCGGATATAGGCGTTTATCACGCAATACATCTTTAATATGTTCGTAAACGACCGTAGGATCGCCTTGCATATCCTTGCGGCAACCCATTCCTAGGTGGAGGACTTTCGGTATATAGGTGATCGTAGGGATGGAAGTATCGTATTGTTGGGGACTGACGATCATCAATAACTCATAGTCTTGCTGCGGTATCGCCTCGAAGGAATAAAAGATAGAGACATGAGACGGGACCGTACGCTCCAAATAATCCGTTCCTTTATCTCGTATATCAAGGAGTAGCGCTGTCGGTTTTCCATTGACAAAAGTGGAGATGGCGGCATTGCTATCTTTGACGATCAAGGTCCAATCGTATTTCTTCCCTAATGTATCGAGCGCCCATAGGTTTGCGTTGTCGCTTTGTGTCGTAATAATCGCTTCGGCTCCTAATAGGTTCGCTAACTCTTTGGAAAGATCGTTCGCTCCACCGATATGTCCGGATAAGACAGGAATCACGTATTTGCCGGTACTATCTATACAAACCACGGCCGGATCGGTATGTTTATCTTCCGCGAAGGGAGCGATACTGCGTACGCAAATTCCCATCGCTCCTATAAATACCAAACTACTGGATTCGTGAAAAACCTCTTTTGAGAAAGAGCCGAATGGTAAGATCTTCGCCTCGGGATAAGAAGCAAGAATTCGCTCAGCAAGCACCCGGCTACTATCGGATATTGGAATAATTGATATTGTACTCATAATTTATAAATAACATTCACGGTAATCGTATTAAAATCATCAATCGTGATACGGGTTTGGGCGGATATCCGAAGACCGGTTTGGCGGACCGCTTCCTCTAAAAGCGCTTTGCTTTCGTCGGATACGGAGTTGAAGACGATGACACCGCTCTCTTTCATCTTTTTGGAAACTACCATAAGGATCTCCACTAATTTCCCGCCATGTCCGCCGATAAAGATTGCATCCGGAGCCTCCAACGCTGATAAATCCACCGATAAGAAATCTCCGATTATAGCCTCGATACCCGGAGTCCCAAAACGACGGCAATTCTCAGTCATTAACTTTCGTCCCTCTTCCCGGATCTCAAAACTCGTGATATGCAAATGCGGGAACAGCAATTTAGCCTCTATCGAGACAGAACCCGTGCAAAAGCCGATATCCCAAAAACGTTCCCGGTTTCTCAGATCCAGCATGCTTAAAGATAACAAACGGATCGGCATTTTGGTTATCATCTTCTCCCGCCCGCTCAAATGCTCGAACGCGAAATCCGGCAGGCCGAACTTACGGGAATGCCCGTCACGCTCTTTCCGGAGAATCAAGCAATTCGGATGAACGAAATTATTCATTGCCGCGGCTTGTATACTGAATTGGCGGATGCTCTGCCGTTCGGTATTTCCTAACCGTTCTCCCACGAACATGGTATAATTATCATAGCCGTATTCCAGCATCCGGCGAGCGATAGTCGTAGGCGTATGTTCCCGATCCGTGAGCACGCCTATCTTAGACGCACTTTCGATCAAGGCACGATCGAACTCGTGCCAAGGCCGTCCGGTAAGGGAGACGATCCGCATATCGTGGTAAGGCATCAATAGATTTTGTGCCAAGAGTTGCAAGGAATTAAATGACGGGTACAGGCGGATTTGCGCATCCGGCAATCGGTTTTGAATCGTAACGGCGAATCCGAAAAACAAAGGATCTCCGGAAGCGAATACAACGATGCTTTCCCGACCGTCGTACGAACGATAGCGATCGAAGACCTCGTCCAACGGGACTTTTATATCGATCCAGTCCGCTTTCTCGGGCAAGAGCGAACGTACGATCTCATGATGCCGCACGCCTCCGGAGAACACCCGGTGGGACGAGATTATCTCCAATATCTCCGGCGGAAAGTATTGCCGCATATTATCATCCAGCCCTATGACATAAAATCGGTTCATACGTCTCTTCCCGGCTTTAATTGTTCTGCGTCATTAAAACAAAGGATGGCATTCACTAGCGTAGCCGCTAAATTACTACCTCCTTTACGACCTTCCACGATTAGTTTCGGTATACCGATAAAAGGTTTCACCATATGTTTGGATTCCTGCACATGTACGAAACCTACCGGAGCCGCGATAATGCCAGCTGGAGTGGCTTTACCTTTACGTATTAAATCGCATAATTCCATAAGGGCGGTCGGGGCGTTCCCGAAGACAAACAGAGCGGTCGGATGCTCTTCCACGGCCCGACGAATACCGGCTTGAGTACGGGTAATTCCTTTGCTCGAAGCCATCTCAGCGACCCGCTCGTCTTGAAGGTAGCATTTCACTTCGACACCCAGACGTTGCAGAGCTCCCTTACGAATGCCGGAAGCAGCCATCGTGACATCGGTGATGATCGTAGGAACTTCCCCGCCGCTGATCTTATTATATAATGTAGAGACAGCATCCGGGTCGGCATAAAGGATATTTTCCATATCGAAATCGGCCGTCGTATGAATGGCATGGAGTAACGCCCATTTCTTATCCAACGGGATCTCTTGGTTTTTCAATTCCTTCTCGATCGTACGGAAACTACGGATCATGATGTCCTGTCCGATACCCGTATCCATTTTCTTTTGTTTGATCTCGCCATAATATCCCCGGGGAGTGATCATATGATTCCCGGAAAGATATGTTTGTGAGTTTCCGATCAAGACTACCGTAAACATATCGATCTGCTCGGGGTCCAGATCTGCGAGCGTAGTGACGAATACTTCTTGCTCCTCCCGTCCGGCCTGACGTACATAACCGACCGGAGTCTCCGGCTTGCGTTCTTGCAGGAACAATTCTTTTAAACGATAGAGTTGCCAATAACGTCCCTCGCTTTTTGGATTATAGATCGCCGTAACAAAATCGGCCATGGCCGCCGCGTGAATCCGTTTCTCGATCAGTTCCCAAGGAGTCATCAAGTCTGAGAGGGAAATCACACAGAAATCATGTCCGATAGGAGCGCCAAGCAAGGACGCAGCTTTCTGGAAAGCGCTGATGCCCGGATACGACTCGATCTCGATCTCGCTTCCGGATTCTTTCTTCATCTCATAAATCAGAGGAGTCATGCCATAAATACCGGCGTCACCGGAACTGATCACGCAAACCGTCTTTCCCTCGTTGGCATAAGCGAAAGCTTGCTCGGCACGAGCTTGCTCACGTTTCATACCTGTATCTATACATTCCGTTCCCTCACGAAGCAAGTGGGTGATAAAACGGAAATAATATTTATATCCTATGATGACATCCGAGCTTTGGATAGCGGCCAAAACCGCAGGCGTTATATCGGCCTCGCTACCGGGGCCGATTCCGGCGACTATAATCTTGCCTTTATTCATTCAAATCTATTTTATAATACAATGTTCTCAATAAATATAATACAAATATACAGGCTTTACTTCTTTCTTCTCGCTTTTCGCCTGATATATTTTATCGCAAGCCATACACCGGATAAGGAAACGAACGTGCCTCCCAACATGGTTCCCCACATCACGATATTCCATAAGACCGGATGATCTACCAAGAATTTCAGATTCAAGCTATGCAATGCCGGATACATCCAATGGTTCCAACGAGACGGCGTATTTACATAACGGTATTGTCCATTACGGGGATTAATGTAATAACAACTATTATCCACGTCTTGAATAGATACTTTCCAGACCGGGAGTTCTAAATTCCTTTTTCGTGAGATATAATACGTATCATAAGCATCCAACAGTTTGATATCAGCCGTGGTCCCGATACCATGTATCTGAGACAATACGGAACGGATTTCTTCCGGTCGCAGGTTCAATAAAGATATCCCGTCACTCTTATTTGCGTTCACGACAATATCCTTCGTGTCTGTTTGTACGATGTAAAAGGGTATATCACCAAAACTACTCCATTCCAATTGACGGATCTGGCCGGGATAGGCTTGTATGACCGCCCTGTAATCCAACGGATAATCGAGTGGGGAAGGAGCCATCTTCCGCAGTTCTTGAACCGGGTTTATATCAAGCTTGGCTTTCAACCCCCAATCCTGTACACGAGCCAAAGACATCATACCACTAAAGCAGAAGGTGAGGACAAATAAACCGAATAACACCCCAAGAATATGATGCCATTTATACCAGAACTTCTTATAAGGGGAAATCAAATGACGTCTCCTCGCTAACCGGAAATCCCGTATTCCTAAATAGATCCCGGCGATACACATAACGCACCCGATTCCGGATAACCAGACAACTACCTTTATCCATAATTCAGCGTCTTGCCGCAAGGAAGTGAAATAGACCCAATGAGGGATCGCCCCGAGCCAAGCCCAGAAACGACTGTTTTTATCCGTATATTGCAAAACCTCCCCGGATTTAGAGGATATGTATAATTCATGTCGTTCCGGATCGGCGAAATGGAATTTATAGATCGGAAATTCCTCTTTTAAACGACCGAATGGAATCCATTGGTCCAAGGTGTACAAGGAATCTACCTTCGCTATGGAAGAGGTATTCCATAGTGATGCCACACGTTGGATATGATTCCAGTCGATTACGGGTAATCTTTCCGTCGAGTCGGCAGGAATATCATAGCTCCCTTTCTCCGTCCGGATATGAAAAACAGTTTGTCCCAAATAGCTGTTTAAGGTAACATGGCTTATCCGCTCGTTCTGCGGTAAACGTTTCTCTATCTGGTCTAACGAAGGAAGATTCTCCAGAGAGAGAATATCCATCTTCGCCCGTTTATCGGCCCGGTCCGCTCGCGGGAACGTATGGTAGATCATTACCAATCCCGATAGGAACCAAACGAGAAACAGGATACTGAACGCCGTGCCCAGTATCCTGTGTATAAATAGCGTGATCTTTGTCAATAGATTCATGAGCGTATGTTCTATATATTATAATGTATAGGAGATAGCCACTTGGAAATTACGAGGCATGCTTGGCACCATCTGTTGTCCGAGCGCTTGGTTATAATAATTGTTGTCAAACAAGTTATTCAAGTTGAATGTAAGGTGAATATTGTTGTTCAACAAATAAGACATACCGAAATCGGTTACCCAATACGGATCGAACCAAGAGTTGTTAGATGTATTACGGTATACTTTACCGGTATAACTGCTACTCAAGTGAAATTCCAGATTCTTCAAGACACCCCGAGGGATGGTATAACTGCCGTATGCGTAGAAAGTCTGGTTCGGTACGTTGCTCTGCCAGTTTCCTTCTTGGCTATTCAATTGTTGCTTTGTCTCATCCGGGTTATTGCCATAGATAGCCTCGATCAATTCCGGATCCTTTATTTCTTTCATCTCCCGGATCTTGGAGTCGTTCAATCCATAACCGATCGTCAGCGCTAAGGTGCTTACCGGAGAAAGAGTGACATCAAAATCAAAACCCTTGGAATCTTGTACACCCACCTGTCCGATTACGCTCATCGTGGTAGTCTCGCCGTTTACCTCCTCTTGATAGTTGTTGGTCAACGTAGCCGTACTGTTCATCTTCCGGATATAGAACAAGCTGGCATTGGCGCTTAATATATTGTTCAATTGATATTTAAGCCCCACCTCGGCTTGGTATCCTTTCTCCGGCTTAAATACTTCCTCATTGCGAGCAGGCTCGAAACGATTTCCATCACCTCCTACATAAACGACATTATCTTGATAGAACGTACGGATCGGTTTGAAGAAAGAAGCGAAAGAAGCATAAATGGATGTATTCGGATGGGGCAGATAGACCGCTCCGAAACGATAAGTCAACGCCTTATTCTTTATCATATTGAAGCTTGAATGTTCCTCATACTCACGTCGTCCGGTAGGAGTTGTAGCGCTGGCGGACATATAACGGAAAAAGTCGTAACGTAGAGCGGCTAATACCTTCCATTGCTCGTTGAACTCAACCATATCTTGAAGATAAAGGCTGTTGGAATAATGATGCGTAACCGTTGCTTTCGAGAATTTACTGGTCATATATCCCATGCTATGCGGATCATAAACGGATACATGCGAATAAAGGCCGGGACCCTGAACATCATCTCCTAAATTATAGCCCGAATAGCTGGTACGATTCAAGGCGACGAAAGAGTAACCTCCCATATACGTATGCTTTATCTCACCCGTCCTGAATTTACCGCTTAGCTCGAGCGTATTGGCTACCGTCTTGGCTATATGGGAGAAGCGAAGCGGGAAAGAAAGATATACACTGTCCAAACAGATATATTTTTTCTGGCCGTTTTTCATATAATAATGATCATAGATCGGATCATCACTTTCGAGATAGTCGAGGGCTTCCGTCCCAAAATAGTTGATATCGTCGTTATTGTAAGAAAGGCGATCTGTTAGTTTCGCGCCGTTCCAAAAAGTATGTGTGTATTGCGTCGATACGTTCCATGCGTGATTCTTCATAAAGTCGGACTCGTTATTGTAGCGAGCCTCACGGTCAAGTCCCGGTAGCATCTCATTTTTATGGAGATATAACTGTCCTGTTTGCACATTATATACATCATTTGCCATTAAATCGGGAAGACCGATCTCCGTCCCATAGAAGTCGCGGTTAAAACCTCCGCGAACATCTAATATGTCACGTTCCGTCATTTTAGCTTGCAATGCCAGATAACCGGAAAAGCGACGGTTGCCATTATCACGCCAGCCCTCTTGATCGGAAAAGTTGACATTGGCGTAATAATTGACCGGACCGACCAATTTACCGCCCATGCCAAGTGTCGCCTCTTTATTCTCGTAACTACCGTAGGCCAATCGAGCATTAACGCTCTGTTTCTCTGACGGGGATTTACGAACGATATTCAAGGTTCCACCTACGGCTGAATGTCCGTAAAGTACAGAAGCCGGTCCCTTTAATAATTCAATAGACTCGATACAGGATAGATCGGGTACGGGATAAGAGTTGTTTATTGCCGAACGTTCATCGCGGATACCGTCTATCATCATGATAGAATGATCGAAACCACGGATCGACAATTGTTGAAATGCGCCATAAGATGTCTGGAATCGTACGCCCGGCATAAAGCGTACCGCATCTTGGATATTACGGATACCTCGCAACTCCAAACTACTCGCCGTAATGCTATTAATTGAAATAGGAAGATATTTCATAGGTACGTCCAACTTCGTGATTTGTGGACGTGGCTTGCGTGCGGCGGTCGCTACGACTTCTTGAATATTGAATGTCGTATCGGCGAAATTCGTGTACTCATTCTTGTGTTGTGCCTGCATCGTACTGATACATAAGGCTGTCAACGGTAAGATTGTCAAAACTCTTTTCATATATTTAGCATTATAACTGTTTATTGTATGCATGTGAAATCCCTTTCGAAAGAAATTCCATTTTCCTTCGAATGAAAATTTAGTTTCTTTCGGAAGGAATTACTTTTTCTTCCGAAAGGAATAAAACATAGATTTGGAGAACTTTTTTAGTCCTTCTCTACCGCATAAGCTTTCTTCTTATCAACGATATCGATCATCTTATGTTTAGCCATGAAACGGGCATGTTCGATGAAGATCTTCTGGATATCCGGATTCTGTCCCAGACCTTCCATAAATACGCTTACCTCGTAGCCTTTCTTTTCCAATTCCTCTTTCCAATCACCGGCGATATCGTTTTTCGCATGGTCTCCGGCGACAAACATAAATGGCATCAACAAGACTTTTTTCGTTCCATTGGCCTTTACTTGGGCTACCATCGTATCAAAAGAAGGATAGCCCTCGATGGTTCCTACGGAATAATCCTTGAATCCCTTCTCCTTCAACATATAATCCAACATGGCATATTGGGCCGTCGCCGGTGTATAAGTGCCATGGCCTACCAATAAAGTAGCGCCTTCTTTCGCCCCATTTTTTGTGATAGCGACGATTACCGCCTCATAATCCTCCGGTGTATACAATAAAGGATTACCGATACGAATCTCCTTGAAAGAAGATTTCATGGTGGCAACATCCTTACGTAAGGATTCCATCTCGATACCTTCGATTATATTCGTGGATTGGATCAAGACATGTGTATAACCATCAGTCTTTAACTTTTCCAAGGCCTCGATCGGGTTCAGTTTCTCTACGCCACGAGCTTTTAAGCGGCGCATTACAATGCGAGAAGTCCATGCCTCACGCAACTCAACATCCTTGAAAGCTTCTTTCGCTTTTTGATTGATCGCATCGATTGTCAAGGCACGGGTATCATCATGGGTCGTTCCAAAATGTACCATCAATAAAGCGGCCTTATCGCCCGGTTGTAAAGAGGCGAATAAATCGGATGCTACAAAATTCTCGCCATCGTGCGCACGACAAACTAGGCTGATGACCAGCAGGAAGAAAGATAGTAAGTGTTTCCTCATCATATGAATATATTAATAATTAGATTACATATCAATCCCACGGAGACAACGTATTATTACGTCTCCAACATCTTTTAGATATAGGTGATATTTCTATCCTCTTAATTACTCCTGACCCCGGGAGGAATTAATCATTACTTCGCTTGGCAGGTTTCCTGACTGGCTCGGAAAGCAACCTTCCCATCTTTCTTAAGACAGTGGCATAGCAGAACGCTTTCCTTTTCAAGAGCTTCACAGTAGCGGGCACTGTTCCGGATTCTAACCGGATTCCCTTTTATAGAGTTGTCGGTAGACAAACTCTATCACCTAAGCGGTCGCAAATTTATATAAATAATCCCGAAATGTAACAACATCTTTCAAATAATCCCTGTTCCAATAGCATCTTTTTTGTTTAACATCAAATAAATAGATATGGAATGGATAACTAATTTACTTCAACATTATCCGGAGCTAGCTATTTTCATAACCTTAGCTCTCGGTTTCTGGATTGGCAAGTTTAAGATAAAGAAGTTCACGCTGGGAACGGTTACCAGCGTATTATTGGTCGGTGTATTGATCGGGCAATTAAAAATCGATATAAGCGGACCGTTAAAGTCCGTCTTTTTCTTGATGTTCCTCTTCGCTGTAGGATATAGCGTTGGGCCACAGTTCTTCCGGGGATTGAAAAAGGAAGGTCTTCCTCAAATGCTTTTCGCCGCCGTCATGTGTATATTTTGTTTGATCGCTCCTTTTTTGTTAGCGAAACTTATGGGATATAACGCAGGCGAGGCCGCAGGATTATTGGCGGGCTCCCAGACGATGTCGGCGGTATTAGGAGTTGCCGAAGATACGATCGGACAGATGAATATTAGCGATACGGATAAAAGCGCTATGGTCAACGTGATGCCCGTGGCCTATGCGGTAACTTATATTTTCGGTACGGCAGGGTCCGCATGGTTGGTGAGTGATATCGGGCCACGTCTTTTAGGAGGACTCGACTACGTGAAAAAAGCGTGTAAAGAACTAGAGGCTAAAATGGGAAATAACGACGAGAGCGAGCAACCGGGCTTTATGCCTGCCGCCCGTCCGGTAACTTTCCGGGCCTATAAGATTAGTAATGAATGGTTCAAGGAGGGTAAAAGCGTAAAGCAGTTGGAGGAATATCTGGACCAATTGGGACGGCATTTGTTCGTGGAGCGTGTCCGTATTAATAATGTAGTGACCGATGTTAAACCGGATTTGGTTTTACATACCGGAAATGAGGTTGTTCTAAGTGGCCGCCGGGAATTCGTGATCGGAGAGGAGAATTGGATTGGCGACGAGGTCAACGACATTGAATTGCTCGATTTTCCGGCGGAGACGTTACCCGTACTAGTGATCCATAAGGAATACGTGGGGAAAAAGATTTCCTATCTACGCAATCAATCGTTCATGCATGGTGTTAGCATCAAGTCCATAAGGCGTGCGGGTATCAATATCCCGGTCTTGGCCGCTACGGTAATAGATTCCGGTGATATGCTGGAATTGGTAGGCATGAAATCAGAGGTAAATAAAGCGGCTACGGCTTTGGGATATCCCGATCGCCCAACCAATCAGACCGATTTGATTTTCGTGGGTATCGGTATTTTCTTAGGGGGAATTTTAGGTTCGCTCGCAATTCATTTCGGGGGTGTCCCGATCAGCCTAAGTACGAGTGGAGGTGCTTTGATAGCCGGACTCATCTTTGGATGGCTTCGTTCTAAGCATCCGACGTTCGGGCGTATTCCGGAACCCTCCATCTGGATATTAAATAATTTGGGATTGAATATGTTTATCGCCGTAGTCGGTATCACGGCGGGTCCCAGTTTCGTGACCGGATTGAAGGAAGTCGGTATAAGTTTATTTATTATCGGCGCTTTAGCGACATCTATCCCGCTTATCATCGGTATTCTGATGGGACGTTACGTTTTTAAGTTCCATCCGGCTATCACTTTAGGTTGTACGGCAGGCTCACGTACGACAACCGCAGCGTTGGGAGCGGTGGAAGATGCCGTAGGAAGTGAGACTCCAGCCTTGGGCTATACCGTTACCTATGCGGTAGGTAATACTTTATTAATTATCTGGGGTGTCGTTATCGTACTAATCATGTAATATATATAATGTATGGAAAAGAAGAAAATACAGATCACGAGAGAATATGAGAAAAAGATGTCGGAGATTAGCCCTTTCGAGCTAAAGAACATCTTGATAGAGTTAGCGGATGAAAGCGCTCGTAAAAGTACGCACATCATGCTGAACGCCGGAAGGGGAAATCCAAACTGGATCAGTACGGTTCCACGGGAGGCGTTCTTCCTATTAGGGCAGTTCGCCTTGGAGGAATGCCAGCGGGAAACCGAATTGGCAGATGAGATGGCCGGAGCCGCAGGGATTCCCAACCGGAAAAGGATCGCGTCTCGCTTCGTACAGTTCCTAAAGAAACATGCGCAATCTCCCGGCGCTACTTTATTGAAGGGTACCTATGAATATCTGGTCACGGAAAAAGGTGTAGATGAGAATGAGCTTGTATATGAATGGGCGGAAGGTGTCATTGGTGATCAATATCCGGTTCCCGATCGTATCTTGAAATATACAGAAATGCTCGTGCGGGATTATTTAGACCAAGAATTATGTGATAACCAGCCCCCTGAGGGAATATTCGACCTTTTCGCTACCGAGGGTGGAACTGCCGCCATGTGTTATATCTTCGATTCCTTGCAGCAGAATTTCTTGTTGAATAAGGGAGACAACATCGTTCTCTTCGCTCCGGTATTCACTCCTTATATAGAGATTCCGGAACAGGCTCGTTATCTTTTTAATGTCATAGAGATAAAAGCCTTGAAGATGACAAAAGACGGCTATCACACGTGGCAATATCAAGAAAAAGATTTAGATGTCCTGAAAGATCCTAGCGTGAAAGCCGCTTTCATAACAAACCCGAGCAACCCGCCTTCATACGGATTGACAAAAGCATTGATGAATAGGATCGTTGAGATCGTACGGAACGACAATCCCAACCTCATGATTATTACGGATGATGTGTATGCGACATTTATTCCGCATTTTCGCTCGATGATGGCCGAATTACCAAAGAATACGTTATGTGTCTACTCTTTCTCCAAATATTTCGGGGCAACCGGATGGAGATTGGCGGTAATCGCTTTACATCAAGATAATATTTACGACCGAATGATCCGTGAATTGCCAAGAGATAAACAGGAGCTTCTAAAAAAACGATATAGCAGTCTATCCTTACATCCCGAGGATATCCGCTTTATTGATCGTATGGTAGCCGATAGCCGTCAAGTAGCCTTGAATCATACGGCCGGTCTTTCCTTGCCACAGCAAACACAAATGTCTCTGTTTGCGTCTTTCGCTCTATTAGATGCGGAAAATACCTATAAGAAAAGGATGCAGGATATGATCCACGAGCGTTTACACACATTGTGGGAAAGCACCGGATTCACCTTATTAGACGACCCTTTGCGTGCGGGATATTATAGTGAGATCGATATGCTTGTCTGGGCTAAGAAATTCTATGGGGATGATTTCGTGGAATATCTAAAAAAGAATTACGAACCTCTGGATGTCGTTTTCCGTCTGGCACAGGAAACTTCCTTGGTTTTACTGAACGGAGGAGGTTTTGATGCTCCCGAGTGGTCTATCCGCGCATCTTTAGCCAACCTTAAACGGGAAGATTATGTCCGGATCGGAGAGGGTATCGCATCTATTTTGCATAGTTATGCCCAAAGATGGAAAGAAAGTCTCGATAAGTAGAAAAAACAGCTCCAAGGCTTGAACAAAACGGGCTAATGGTACGTTTTATTAATAAACGTGCGATTAGCCCGTTTTTCTAAGTTATCCGGGAGATTATAAATAACCTCTATAACCTCATAGAAATTATCGAACAAATTGTATTTCATTATATTATATATTTGTTGATAATAAAAACAAAGACTCATTGGCAGATGTCTTATTTATTACATTTTAGCTGGTTATAGATAAATATATTTGCGAAAAGGCTTACAATAAAAAACGAATATGAATATGGTGTACGACATTGACATGCTTAGAAATTTCTATGCAAATTTCCCCAGAAGAGTGGACACAGCCCGCGAACGTATCGGTGGTCGCCCGATGACCTTGGCCGAGAAAATCTTATATGCGCATCTATACGATGAAAGCTCGACTCGCCTTTTCAAAAGAGGTGAGGATTATGTGAATTTCCGTCCCGACCGTGTGGCTATGCAAGATGCCACCGCTCAGATGGCGCTTTTACAATTCATGAACGCCGGAAAAGAAAAATCCGCAGTACCGGCTACCGTGCATTGCGACCATTTGATCCAAGCGAATATGGGAGCCAAGACGGATATCGATACGGCTACCAAAAGCAATAGCGAGGTCTATGATTTCTTGAAATCGGTCTCCGATAAATATGGAATCGGTTTTTGGAAACCCGGAGCAGGCATTATCCATCAAGTGGTATTGGAAAATTATGCGTTTCCCGGCGGTATGATGGTAGGAACTGATTCACATACCCCGAATGCCGGAGGACTTGGAATGGTCGCTATCGGAGTAGGAGGAGCCGACGCCGTGGATGTCATGACCGGAATGGAATGGGAACTGAAGATGCCGAAACTAATTGGTGTTAAGTTAACTGGTAATTTGAATGGTTGGGCCTCGCCGAAGGACGTGATTCTTAAGCTAGCGGGCATCTTAACCGTAAAAGGTGGAACGAACGCTATCATCGAATATTTTGGTCCGGGCACCGCCTCAATCTCAGCGACCGGAAAAGCTACGATCTGTAATATGGGTGCCGAGGTAGGAGCGACGACTTCCTTATTTCCATTCGATAATACAATGGCTCAATATCTTCGTGCCACGGGACGTGACGAGGTAGCGAGCTGGGCCGAAGCTATCGGTGAATATCTGGAAGCGGATATGGACGTTCGTGCCGAGCCAGATAAGTTTTACGATCGTGTAATCGTTATTAACCTTTCCGAATTGGAGCCGCATATCAACGGTCCGTTCACGCCGGATGCAGCTACGCCTATCTCGGAGTTTGCCGCAAAAGTAAAAGCGAATGGCTATCCCCGAAAGATGGAGGTCGGATTAATCGGTTCCTGTACCAACTCTTCTTATCAAGATCTAAGCCGTGCGGCATCCATTGCTCGCCAAGCTTATGAGGATAAAATACCGGTAGCGGCACCCTTGATCATCAACCCGGGTTCCGAGCAAATCCGCTATACGGCGGAAAGAGATGGTATTATCGGTGATTTTGAACGGATTGGCGCAACCATTATGGCGAATGCCTGTGGTCCTTGTATCGGACAATGGAAACGTCATACGGATGATAATACCCGTAAGAATTCGATCGTTACTTCATTCAATCGTAACTTCGCTAAACGTGCGGACGGTAATCCGAATACACATGCTTTTGTCGCTTCTCCGGAACTGACACTGGCCTTGACCATCGCAGGTGATCTATGTTTCAATCCTTTGACCGATACCTTGAAGACAGAGGATGGTAAGGTTGTGAAACTGAAAGAACCGAAAGGCACGGATTTTCCGCCGAAAGGTTTCGAGGTAAAGGATAACGGCTATCTGGCACCTACGGGTAAGAACGTAGTGGTGAACATCGATCCGGAATCCAATCGCCTACAGGTATTAAAGCCTTTCGCTCCTTGGAACGGAGAGGATTTCACGAATATGCCCCTTCTTATCAAGGCTGAAGGTAAATGTACGACGGATCATATCTCGATGGCCGGTCCATGGTTACGTTTCCGTGGGCATTTGGAAAATATATCGGATAATATGTTGATGGGAGCCGTAAACGCTTTCAATGGGAAGACAAACTCTGTATTGAATCAACTGAACAATGAATATGAAGCAGTTTCTGCCGTAGCGAAACAATACAAGGCAAATGGTATTTCCTCGATCGTCGTAGCGGAAGAAAACTATGGTGAAGGCTCTTCCCGGGAACATGCAGCCATGGAGCCTCGCTTCCTAAATGTAAAAGTGATCCTAGCCAAGAGTTTCGCCCGTATCCACGAGACAAACTTGAAGAAACAAGGAATGTTAGCACTGACTTTCGCCGATAAGGAGGATTATAGCAAGATCCGTGAGAATGACCATATCTCGATCATCGGATTGAAAGATTTTCAGCCGGGCAAACCGTTGACGGCCGTTCTTCTTCATGCGGATGGTACGCAAGAATCATTCCCGGTTAACCATACGTATAATGATTTACAAATTAAATGGTTCAAGGCGGGTTCCGCTTTAAATACAGCTCACTAAGACAAACAAAAAAATCTTGATATCATGAGTAAGATAACAAAGAAAGGTAATCATATTTTCGTTCCGGATCACGTGACGATCCCTTATATTGAAGGAGATGGCGTGGGGCATGAGATCACTCCCGTTAGCCAAAAGATAGTAAACGCTGCCATCAAGCAAGCTTACAACGGAACCCGTTCCATTGAATGGAAAGAGGTCTTAGCCGGTGAAAAGGCGTTTAAGCAAACCGGAAGTTGGCTTCCCGATGAGACTATGGAAGCATTCCGTGAATACATCGTCGGTATTAAGGGACCGTTGACAACTCCGATTGGTGGAGGTATCCGTTCATTAAATGTGGCCCTCCGTCAGACGTTGGATTTATATGTTTGTCTCCGTCCGGTTCGTTGGTTTAAAGGAGTCGTATCTCCGGTAAAGGAGCCGCAGAAAGTGAATATGTATATCTTCCGTGAGAATACGGAAGATATCTATGCCGGAATCGAATGGCAACAAGGGACTCCGGAGGCACAAAAGTTATTGAAGTTCCTCACCGAGGAAATGGGAGTGAAGAAAATACGTTTCCCGGAAACTTCCTCTTTCGGCATCAAGCCGGTTTCTGTGGAAGGTACGGAGCGTCTGGTGCGTGCCGCTATCGAATACGCGATATTGCATCAGTTACCGAGCGTGACTTTGGTACACAAAGGTAACATCATGAAATTCACGGAAGGTGGTTTCAAACTATGGGGATACGCTTTAGCGGAACGGGAGTTTGCGGATCTCACTTTCACATGGCCTCAATATGAGAAGATCAAGAAAGAGCAAGGCGAGGAAGCGGCCAATACCGCCTTAGTGGAAGCTTCAAAGGCCGGTAAAATCATTATCAAGGATGTCATAGCCGATGCCTTCTTGCAAAACACTCTATTAATTCCGGAAGAATATTCCGTGATCGCTACTTTGAACCTGAACGGCGATTATATCTCCGATCAATTAGCGGCGATGGTAGGTGGCATTGGCATTGCTCCCGGCGCTAATATCAACTATAACAGTGGTCATGCGATCTTCGAGGCAACACATGGAACCGCTCCGAATATCGCGGGAAAGAATCTCGTAAACCCCTCTTCCTTATTATTATCATCCGTGATGATGCTGGAATATATGGGATGGAGTGATGCGGCTAACCTGATTACATCCGCTATGGAGCAAGCTTTCTCCGCTGGAGAGGCCACTCATGACTTGGCTCGTTTTATGCCGAACGGCAAATCTCTAGGCACCAAAGAATTTGGTGATCGTATCATCTCTATTATCGAAACAATTAAATTAGTATAGTAATGTTGAAGAAAGAATATTTAATTTACAAATTGTCCGAGGCTGCCAGAGAGGCTTGCAAGATTGACAACGAACTTTTCCCGATGTATAATGTGAAACGTGGCCTTCGTAACGAGGATGGTAGCGGCGTGTTAGTAGGATTGACCCAAGTCGGTAATGTAGTAGGATACGAACGCTTGCCAGAGGGCGGTCTTAAAGCGATCCCCGGTAAGTTATTCTATAGAGGTTACGACGTAGAGGATTTAGCTCGTGATTTCATCAAGGAAAAACGGTTCGGTTTTGAGGAAGTGGCTTATTTATTACTTTCTGGTAAACTCCCCGATAAAGAGGAATTATCAGCCTTTAAAGAACTGTTGAACGATAATATGCCCTTGGAGCAAAAGACCAAGATGAATATTCTGGATCTGGAAGGACAGAACATCATGAATATATTGGCTCGTAGCGTATTGGAGATGTATACCTTCGACGCAAACCCGGACGACACCTCCCGAGATAACTTAATGCGCCAATCTATTGAATTGATCTCTAAGTTCCCGACGATTATCGCTTATGCCTACAATATTTATCGTCATAGCACACAGGGGCGTTCTTTACACATCCGTCATCCGCACGAGAACTTATCGATCGCAGAAAATTTCCTTCACATGCTGAAACGTGATTTCACGGATCTGGACGCACGTACGTTGGATTTGCTCTTGGTATTGCAAGCAGAACATGGTGGTGGTAATAACTCTACGTTCACGGTACGCGTCACTAGTTCTACGGGAACGGATACGTACTCATCTATCGCAGCTGGTATCGGCTCATTGAAAGGCCCGTTGCACGGAGGCGCCAATATTCAGGTAGTAGATATGTTCCATCATTTAAAAGAGAATATCGCGGATTGGAAGAACGTGGACGAGATCGATACTTATTTCATGCGGATGCTTAACAAAGAGGCTTATAACAAGACAGGCTTGATCTATGGTATCGGCCATGCGGTCTATACGATTTCCGATCCCCGTGCGGTCGTATTAAAGGAACTGGCTCGTGATCTGGCAAAAGAGAAAGGTCGCTCTGAGGAATTCGCCTTCCTTGAGTTATTAGAGGAAAGAGCGATCGAATGTTTCGCCAAGCATAAAGGAACTAAGAAACGGGTTTCCTCGAACGTGGACTTCTATTCCGGATTCGTTTATGAGATGATCGGTTTGCCACAGGAAATCTATACGCCCTTATTCGCCATGGCCCGAATCGTGGGTTGGACCGCTCACCGTATCGAGGAGTTGAACTTTGACGGAAAACGCATCATCCGTCCGGCTTACAAGAACGTTTTGGACGATAGGGAATATATCTCAATCAACGAGCGATAACACTAAAAAAATCATAGTTATGTTTTCTTTCATTCATAGTTATAAGTTGAAGGATTCATAACTATGATTTTTTAGCATGTTCAGGCTTATAATAAGATCCTACATAAAACCCTTAAAATGTAAATTTCTCAAGTTTCATCGCACCTAATCCTTGCAATTTAGGAACCAACGTTACGAAATGCTCAGCTTTTTCGTGAGCTGATAAGGATTCAGCGTCTTTCCACGTCTCACAAATCATCAATACATCACTACGAGTAGAGCTCTCGAAAATATCATAAGCTATACAGCCATTGTCTTTCAAAGACTTTTCAACCAATTCTTTCGCAGTCTCCAATGCGGCGGGACGATTCTCCTCACTTACTTGAATAAATACATTTAGTCTAATCATACTCATAATTGTTTTAAGAATGTTACATACTTGATCAAAAGTACAGCACAAATATAGAAATAAACCCGTATATTTGTCATTCGAAACGTATAATTAACAGCATGAAGGAATCTGTTCGTATTCTTCGTTTCGCCATTGTAGGTTCTTCTAACGCTTTGATCACCGCATTGGTAATCTGGATATTAATGGATATTCTGGATTGTAATTACTTGTGGTCGAACATGGCTGGATATGTGGCTGCCTTGGTGAATAACTTCTTTTGGAGTAAATACTGGGTATTTTCTTCCGGGAAAGGTAATTTCTGGAAGGAGATTCCTTTATTCCTAATCGCTTTTGGTTGCGCTTACGCTACTCAATTCATATTCTTGCTTTTAATGGTGGAGGTGATCGATCTAAATGAATATCTGGGTCAGTTCCTTGGACTTTTCGTTTACGGAGCCGTTAATTTTATGATGAATAAGAGGCTTACTTTTAAGAGCTAGAATCCGATAAATCGTATCAAAGGAAGTGGTATAGTACGCCAGTAGTGGTGAAGGTCAACGCGACTATTCGCATAAGCCTTCACCACTACTGGTGTTGACCATCGAGACTAATCGTGCTGAATCGCTAACGGGTAAGGCTCGTAAACTGCTTCCCGAGTCTGTAAAGATAGAAAGCTAGATGCGTAAAAGCGAATACGAATGAGATAATCAATAAGACTTTACTTTCGCCCCATCCCACGGTTTGCTGGTGCCAAAGCCCCGTAATCACGCAAAGCACGGATAGGGTAATACCGATCATATCCAATGTGGTCTGTCCCGAGCGATGTTTCTGCATATGTTCCAGTTTGCTATGTTTGATGCCATAGCAGACATATATATCCAGACCGATTAACATCCATAATACCAAACGAATCCATGTATCAGCCGGGAGAAAAAGCATCATCACCAGACAAGTTATGATACCGGCGATAGGCACGAACGGAACCAACGGGGTCTTGAAAGACCGGGGAGCGTCCGGCATTGTCTTACGGACAATCAATACCCCGGCGCAAACTAGCGTAAAGGCGAACAAAGTCCCGATACTACACATCTCGCCCGCTACGCTCGCCGGAACGAAAGCTGCCAATGCACCGACCAATAACATAAACAGGAAATTACTTCGTGCCGGCGTGCGGAATTTCTCATGGATATGGGAAAATAGGGGAGGGAGCAGCCCATCCCGGCTCATACTCAAGAATACACGGCTCTGTCCTAATAACGTTACCATGATAACCGAGCAATACCCCAGTAAAATAGCTATTACGATCGCCCGGTTCATCCAAGGGTAATCCGGACGAATCACACCAGAAGCATCCATTTGCCCCATATGATCGATAGCTATTGCCACAGGAGCGATTCCATTCTGGCCAGCAAACGCTGAGTAATGTACGACTCCGGTCATCACGTGGGCAAACAACATATATAATATAGTACAAACCACTAATGACATCAAGATCCCGATCGGCATATTCCGTTTCGGGTTCTTGGTTTCCTGCGCCGCCGTACTTACAGCGTCGAAACCGAGGAAAGCAAAGAATACGATAGCCGCCCCTCGTAGGATACCGGAGAAACCGAACTCGCCTAGGGTCCCCGTATTAGCGGGTATATAAGGCGTATAATTCTCCATACGGATATATTTCCATCCCAAGACTACGAACACCAAGACTACGGAGACTTTCAAGAATACGATAATCCCATTGAAGATAGAACTTCCTTCCGTCCCTCGTATCAACAAAATACTCATTAACACCACGATCACGAAAGCCGGGATATTCACGATACCGCCATCCCAAGGGCAAGCCGTCAAGGCTTGCGGTAAATGTACTCCGAATCCTTCCAGAAAAACGACCAAATACCGACTCCAACTTATGCTAACGGTCGTAGCGGCCACGCAATACTCGAGCACCAAATCCCAACCGATAATCCAAGCGACCAACTCACCCATCGTGGCATACGAATAGGTATATGCGCTACCTGCCACCGGGATCATGGAAGCGAACTCGGCGTAACATAACCCGGCGAAACAACAGCCCAAGGCGGCGATAGCGAAAGATAAAGTAATGGCAGGCCCCGTATACCCGGCGGCCACCGCACCCGTAATGGAGAACAATCCGGCACCGATAATAACACCGACACCTAAGGCGATCAAACTCCACGGGCCAAGGATACGCTTCAGCGATTTACTGCCCGAATCATTTGCCTCGGTCATCAAATCCGCTAAAGGCTTCTTAATAAATAAACCCATCTGTATAGATTAAAAAATTAGTAATTGGGCGCAAAGGTAGGAATTTTTATTATGTTTGCCGAAAAGTAAAAGCAAGGACAGAAACAAACAAGAAAATAAATAGACAACTAAATAATGAAACAATTGATAGCCTGTTGCGGATTAGATTGCGAAAGTTGCGATGCCCGCATAGCCACAGTTAAGAATGATAATGAGCTAAGAGAAAAAACCGCACAAAAGTGGAGCGCCATGAACAATGCGCCCGAAATTACAGCCGCAACTATAAACTGTATGGGTTGTCGTGCGGACGGAGTGAAATTTGCGTATTGCAGTGATTATTGTGAAATATGCAAATGTGTATCCGGAAAAGGCTTTAATACATGTGGCGATTGTGATGAATTGGATAGTTGCCAGATAGTCGGTGCGGTCCTTCAGCATGCTCCCGGCGCAAGAGAAAATCTAATGTAGAAGCAAAAAAGATGAACCTCTAACATATCCGATCCTAATTCCGTATCGGCAGCCGTTCCCAAAGCCATTCAGGGATCAGTCTCCAGAGAAAGACAAGGATAGCGTATCTCCAATCGATGATCGCCCTTCTCTTTTTCCGGTCTATAGCGTTGGCGATACGCAGGGCGGCATATTGGGGAGACATCAGCATAGGATAATTCCTGCCGTCTTTCAATAAATCCGTACGGACAAATCCCGGACGGATATCCGTAAGTATAATAGGCTGTTTCTCCATACGGGAAAGTTGGGCTAAAGCGTCTATATAAATATTTTGGTATCGTTTGGTAGCCGAGTAGGAGGGAGCGACACCTAATCCTTTGGTTCCGGCAATAGAGCTGATTACAGATATATGCCCGCCACCTTGACTGGAAAAATAACGATAGGCCGCTAGTACCATACGTGTAAAGCCTGTCACATTCGTCTGTATCGTAGCTTGTTCAATGGAAGTATCTAAGTTTTTATTCTGGTTGCCGATCCCTGAACTAAGCAGGAAGATGTCCATTCCTCCCAAATCACGGATTAATTCGTCTAAACGATCAGCGGCATCCTCGGCGGTCACGTCCAACTGCTTTATCTGGATATGCTCCGGATCTTGCTTACGAAACTCCTCCAACCGATCAACCCGACGACCAGCCAATCCCAGTTGATATCCTCGTTTCCAATAAATCTTAGCAACCTCATAGCCGATACCGGAGGTAGCGCCGATAATGATAATTCGTTTGACCATAATACTTGATACAATAAATTAACAATAAAGATAAACAAAATTCTCATACTAAGCTCTATCTTTGTCACCCATCTTTTAAATTTAACACATAAATCCATGAACAACGCAACAACACAGTCACATATCGTGTGGCTCGATGTAATACGAACCGTAGCTATGCTGATGGTTATTGGAGTACATTGTATAGATCCTTTTTATATCTCACCTACACTCGGAAGTTTACCGGAATATAAACATTGGGCCGCTGTTTACGGCTCTCTTTTACGGCCCTCCGTTCCTCTTTTCGTTATGATGACGGGACTTTTACTATTGCCTATACGGGAACAATCTTTAGGTGTTTTCTATAAAAAGAGAATATATAGGGTATTATTTCCTTTTTTGATATGGTCTGTATTATACAATATATTCCCTTGGGTTACAGGGCTATTAGGTTTGCCGAAAGAGATAATCGGTGAGTTTTTCTGCTATGTGCAAGGAAATGAGTCACAATCCTTATCCGACGCATTGAAAGACATCGCCATGATCCCGTTCAATTTCAGTTTTAAGGAAAACCATATGTGGTATATTTATTTACTTATCGGATTGTATCTGTATATGCCATTCTTCTCCGCATGGATCGAGAAGGCGGATCGTTCCAAAGAGAGGGTCTATTTAGGGATATGGTTCGTATCTCTTTTCTTGCCTTATATGTCTGCCTATATCAGCAAATATTTATACGGGGAAGCGACGTGGAATCAATTCGGCATGTTTTATTATTTCGCAGGATTCAACGGATATCTCCTATTAGGACATTACTTAAAACAAGGTAATAATTGGAATATTTGGAAAACCTTCGCTATTTGCGCAGCCATGTTTGTGGTTGGTTATGCCATAACCTATTGTGGATTCAGTTCGGCCGCAGCGAATCCCGAGGCAACAGAATTGGATATGGAGTTATTTTTCACCTTCTGTAGTCCGAATGTAGTCTTAATGACGGCAGCTGTATTTATTCTTCTTCAAAAGGTACGTATTCATAATACTCTCATAGCTAAAAAACTATCGAAAATATCCAAATATGGTTTCGGAATCTATATCGTACATTATTTTGTCGTAGGTCCGATCTTTATCTTGATCGGGAAGTTTGATTTACCGATACCTTTGCAAGTACCCATAATGGCACTTTTGATTTTCATAATCTCATGGGCGTTTACTTGGTTCATGTACCGTATATTAGGTGAACGAGCTAAATGGATCATGGGATGAAACTCTTTCGTATACTGCAACCCGCCTTGCCGTGTTACTGCACGCCTATTGTAGTAACACGGCTAAAATACCATAAAACTCCTTGCAATCCCCATCTGTTTCGTTATATTTGCTACAATTTATAAACTTGATAAAATAAAACGCTATGTCAGTAAAATCTTATATCGAATCCAATAAGGATCGTTTTCTTGAGGAATTGTTCTCTTTAATCCGCATTCCGTCAATCAGCGCCAAGCATGAGAATAAGCCGGACATGTTGACATGTGCCCAGCGTTGGACTGAGGTGCTGTTGTCTTCTGGTGCGGATAAGGCCGAGGTAATGCCTACGAAAGGCAATCCTGTCGTATACGCCGAGAAAATGGTATCTCCCAATGCTCCGACCGTATTGGTTTACGCTCATTACGACGTGATGCCCGCCGAACCTTTGGAATTGTGGAAGAGTGAACCTTTCGAGCCGGTGATCCGGGACGGACGCATTTGGGCCCGTGGAGCAGACGATGATAAGGGACAGGGTATGATTCAAGTAAAAGGTTTTGAGACAGCGATTAAAGAAGGCTTGTTACAGTGTAACGTGAAGTTTATTTTCGAAGGAGAGGAGGAGATAGGTTCTCCTAGCTTGGAAGATTTTTGCCGGGAACATAAAGAATTATTGAAAGCGGATGTAATCCTCGTTTCCGATACAAGCATGGTCAGCGCTGAAACACCGTCGCTCACGACAGGCTTACGTGGTTTGGCTTACTGGGAAATAGAAGTAACCGGACCGAACCGCGATTTGCATTCCGGTCATTTTGGCGGAGCCGTAGCGAATCCGATCAATGTACTTTGCAAATTGATGGCAGATATCACCGACGTGGATGGACGCATCACGATCCCGGGTTTTTATGACGACGTGGAGGATGTATCTCCCGCAGAACGGGAGATGATCGCCCAAATCCCATTCGACGAGGAAAAATATAAGAAAGCGATCGGGGTAGACGCTCTTTTCGGAGAGAAAGGCTATTCTACGCTAGAACGTAATAGTTGTCGGCCTTCTTTCGATATCTGTGGTATTTGGGGCGGATATACGGGGGAAGGAAGCAAAACTGTATTGCCTTCAAAGGCTTATGCCAAGGTTTCCACTCGTTTGGTTCCACACCAAGATCATGCCAAGATCTCCCAAATGTTTGAGGAGTATATAGCTCGTGTGACCCCACCTTATGTTAAAGTGAAAGTTACGCCCAGCCATGGCGGGCAAGGATATGTTTGTCCGATAGACTTGCCAGCTTATCAAGCGGCAGAAAAGGCTGTTGGCATCGCATTCGGGAAGAAACCGTTGGCGGTTCGTCGCGGAGGTAGCATTCCTATTATCTCTACATTCGAGCAGGTATTAGGTATCAAGACCGTACTGATGGGATTCGGCTTGGAGCAAAACGCGATCCATTCGCCCAACGAGAGTCAGGAGTTGGATATCTTCTTCAAGGGAATCGAGTCGGTAGCGGAATTCTACCGTTTATATAAATAAGAAGGAAGAAGATGAGTATATTAATAAAGAATGTCCTGTTTAACGATAGGACGATTGATATCTATATCGAAGGAAAAGAGATCAAGCAAATAGGAGAGGGCTTGTCTTTTCCTGCCGATAAGATACTGGATGGTAGCCGTAAAGCCGTCATTCCCGGTTTCGTGAACGCTCATACACATGCTGCCATGACTTTGTTCCGCGGCTTCGGCGATGATATGCCGCTTATGCCATGGCTTGAGCAAAAGATCTGGCCGAATGAGGCGAAAATGACCCGTGAGGATGTATATTGGGGAGCGAAATTAGCGTGCTTGGAAATGATAAAAAGTGGCACGACCACTTTCTTCGACATGTATCAACGCCCTCGTGTCACGGCCGATGTGACGGAGGAGATGGGATTGCGAGGTATCATAGCCGGCGTTTGCTTCGATGGTTTTGATAAAGAAGAGGCGGAGAAATGCAAACGCCATAACGAGCGACTGATCCAAGATGTGGATAACTACAGCAAACGGGTTCGCTTCTCGATCGGGCCGCACGCCATCTATACCGTTTCCGGTGAGCTTCTGAAATGGGCGCATCGGTTCGCTATGGAACATCAAATCCCGATCCATCTGCATCTAGCAGAGACAGAGGGGGAAGTGAAAGACTCTCTCGATAGATTCGGACTCACTCCTGTACGTTATTTATATAAGTTAGGTGTGCTTTCTCCACGTTTGATTATCGCTCACGGAATTTACATCGATGATGACGAGCTTCGCATGTTGGCCGATCACGAGGTGAAAGTCGTACATAACCCGGCCTCAAACATGAAACTGGCTTCCGGTATTCATTTTAAGTTTAAGGAAATGCGCCAATTGGGTATTACCGTGGGATTGGGAACGGACGGTTGTTCCTCTTCCAATAACTTGGATATGATCGAGGCGATGAAGCTGGCTTCCCTGTTAGGAAAAGCTTGGCGAAAGGATCCCGAAGCCTTGACCGCAAATGAGATGCTGCAAGCCGCTACTGCGGAAGGAGCCGCTATGTTCGGTTTAAAAGCCGGGCAGATCAAGGAAGGGTATTTAGCCGATCTATGTTTGATAGATCTCAACACCCCCGCTTTTACCCCGAACTTCAATTTCGTCTCAAATCTTGTATACGCCGCCAACGGCAGTTGCGTGGATACCGTTATCTGTGATGGTAAAATATTGATGGAGAATAAGAAGGTACCGGGAGAGGACGAGATTATGGAGAAAGCGACAGAGATAGCTTATAACTTGATGAAACGTTAAATTGATTAAATATGGAAATGATTAAAACCGAACAATATCGGGAAGCGGCCGCCTATTTAGCTAGCCGGATCGAAGGTAACCCGGAGACCGCCATTATCCTTGGTAGTGGCTTAGGCTCTTTAGCCGATCAAATAACAGATCCTATAGTGATACCTTATGCGGAGATCCCACATTTTATGAAATCTACCGCTACCGGGCATAAGGGGAATTTTATTTGTGGCAAACTAGGGGATAAGCAAGTCTTGGCTATGCAAGGCCGTTTTCATTACTATGAGGGCTACACAATGCAACAGGTCACTTTTCCCGTACGTGTAATGAAGCTCTTAGGAATCAAGAACCTTTTGGTCTCGAACGCCGCCGGAGGTATCAATAATACGTTCAAGGTAGGTGATCTGATGATCATCCGGGATCATATCAATATGATGCCGAACCCGCTGATCGGTCCGAACAATGAGGATTTCGGCACTCGTTTCCCGGATATGACCCGTGCTTATGATCGTGAATTTATCCGCTATGTGGAAGAAATAGCCGCCTCCCGATCTATCCCGTTAAAGAAAGGTGTATATGTAGGTTTGACAGGCCCTTCCTTCGAGACTCCTTCCGAGTACGCTTTCTATGGAAAAGTCGGGGGAGATGCGATCGGCATGAGTACGGTACCGGAAGTAATCGTGGCACGTCATGCGGGCTTGCGTGTATTCGGTATGTCTGTCATCACGAACGAAGGTTATCACTTCGCTGACGACTTTGTAAATGATGGTGCCGATGTTATCGTAGCGGCTAATAAAGCAGCATCTGTTATGACACAACTATTTACGGAATTGGTCAAAAAAATCCAATAAAAAAGTAACGCAAAGGCTTGGTGGTTTCAATGAAATCACTACCTTTGCACTCGCAATCGAGAACAAAGCGGTTGTATATGCGGAAGTAGCTCAGTTGGTAGAGCATAACCTTGCCAAGGTTAGGGTCGCGGGTTCGAGTCCCGTCTTCCGCTCTTTCTCGTATTGATTGCCCAGGTGGCGGAATTGGTAGACGCGCTCGTTTCAGGTGCGAGTGGTTTTGCGATCGTGCAGGTTCGAGTCCTGTTCTGGGCACCCTTCCTAAAATGCGCAGGTGGTGGAATTGGTAGACACGCTACTTTGAGGGGGTAGTGCCGGTTACGGCGTGTGAGTTCAAGTCTCATCCTGCGTACTTAAGTAAAAAAAGAAATAAGAGCATGATCTATTCAATTAGGTCATGCTTTTTTTGTGTGTCAAAATGACAGACGAATAAGATGGACGAACATAAAAAAAGCCGGACTCACGCCCGGCTTCTATATTCATAGACAAACTTATTCAGCATCTTTCTTTTTTATCGAAGTCGTGATTTTCTGCTCTTCCTTATCAAAGTCTACGATAATCGTATCGCCTTCACCTACTGAGGCACGGATAATCATCTCCGCCATCTCATCTTCCAGATACTTCTGGATCGCACGCTTCAACGGACGGGCACCGAATTGGATATCGTAGCCTTTTGTCGCAATGAAATCTTTTGCCTCGTCTGTGATCGACAACTCATAGCCCAGATTTGATACACGCTGATACAGACCCTGTAACTCAATATCGATAATCTTATGAATAGCGGCTTTATCAAGCTGATCGAACATAATGATATCATCCACACGGTTCAAGAACTCTGGAGCAAATGCTTTATTCAACGCTTTCTGGATCACGCTACGGGAGAAATCCTTATCCGGCTCACCAGCCATCTGGGTATTGAAACCAACGCCACGGCCGAAATCTTTCAATTGCCGGGTACCAATATTGGAAGTCATGATCAAGATCGTATTCTTGAAATCAATACGTCTACCCAGACTATCCGTCAAACGGCCTTCATCCAAGACTTGCAGCAGCAAGTTAAATACATCCGGATGCGCCTTCTCGATCTCGTCCAATAAGACCACTGAATAGGGCTTGCGACGTACTTTCTCTGTTAACTGGCCACCTTCCTCGTAACCAACGTATCCGGGAGGCGCTCCGATCAAACGGGAAACAGCGAATTTCTCCAAGTATTCACTCATATCGATACGTACCAAAGAATCCGCCGAATCAAATAGATATTCAGCAAGCTTCTTGGCCAAGTGAGTTTTACCTACACCCGTCGGTCCTAGGAACATAAAAGTTCCGATCGGCTTATTCGGATCTTTCAAGCCAACACGGTTACGTTGAATTGCCTTTACAATCTTTTGAACAGCATCATCCTGCCCGACCACCTTACTTTTCAATACGTCCGCCATTTCCAGAAGCTTGACATTCTCTGCCTTAGCGATACGTTGAACAGGCACACCAGACATCATGGCAACAACTTCAGCGACCTTCTCTTCATCAACGGTCTCCCGATGTTCTTGAAGCTCTTGTTCCCATTTAGCTTTCGCGGCCTCCAGTTGCAATAAATACTGACGCTCCTTATCGCGGAAACTTGCGGCTAACTCAAAGTTCTGAGATTTCACGGCCGCTAATTTCTCATTCTTCGTATCCTCGATCTTTGCCTCAAGCTCTTCGATACTTTTCGGAACAATGATATTAGATATATGTACACGGGAACCGGCCTCGTCTAAAGCATCGATCGCCTTATCCGGGAAATTACGGTCACTGATATATCTTTCTGTCAATTTTACACACGCTTGTAAAGCATCTTCAGTATAGATCACATTATGGTGCTCCTCATAACGAGGTTTGATATTACGCAAGATCTGCAAAGTTTCTTCCGCCGTAGTCGGATCAACGATCACTTTCTGGAAACGACGTTCCAACGCACCGTCTTTCTCGATATTCTTACGATATTCATCCAAAGTAGTAGCGCCAATGCATTGAATCTCACCACGAGCCAACGCAGGTTTCAGCATATTCGCCGCATCCATAGATCCGGAAGCGGAACCAGCGCCAACAATCGTATGAATCTCATCGATAAAGAGGATGATATTCGGGTTCTTCGATAACTCATTCAAGATAGCCTTAATACGTTCCTCGAATTGTCCGCGGTATTTCGTACCGGCGACAATAGAAGCCATATCCAAGCTAATCACACGCTTATCGAATAACACCCGGGAAACCTTACGCTGAATAATGCGTAAAGCCAATCCCTCTACGATAGCCGACTTACCCACACCCGGCTCACCAATCAATACCGGATTATTTTTCTTCCTACGGCTTAATATCTGGGCCAAACGCTCGATCTCCTTCTCACGTCCCACAATCGGGTCTAGACGGTTTTCTGCGGCGGCACGTGTCATATCCGTTCCGAAGTTATCCAGAACAGGTGTATCATTAGGGGATTTCGGTTGAGCGGCTCCCGCTCCAGTACCGGAAGAGGGGCGAGATGCCTCACGACGAGAGGAGAAACCTTCGTCCTCGTCATCTTCGTCATCATCCGTATATCCGTCGCTGATCTCGTCGAATTCCTCCATATTATTCAAACCGGTTCCGCTTACTAATATATTATATGCGGAACGATAAGTAATACCCGCATCGTTCAACACCTTGGCGGCTACGTTAAACTCCTCTTTCAATATCGCCAATAGGAGATGTTCCGTATCGGTCTCATCTTCCTTGAATAAACGAGATTCCAGCATACTCATACGCAAGACACGTTCTGTAGTCTTACTTATAGCGATCTCATGCTGGACAGAATCCTCAGAATCGAATGTGTTCTTTATTTCTTGCTCAATCTTGCGTTTAATATCCATCGGATCGGTATGTAGCTCTCGCAAGACACGCATTGCCTCGCCTTCGCCTTCCCGAATGATGCCTAGCATCAAATGTTCCGGCCCGATATAGCTATTCTGGAGCCTAGCCGCTTCTTCACGGCTATACTCAATCACGTCAATCAATCTTTTCGAATAATTTTTCATACTATATTATATATGTACTGATTACGCAAAGTTACATAATCTATTCCAACTATCATCAAATTTCGTGCCATTATTCCTTAATAAGCCTTGAAAAGCCCAGAGGCGCAAAATTTCAAGACAAATTCTTTCGTAGTATACGGAAAAACCTTACCTTAGTGCAATTTTTCAGAGGTGAGATATTGAGTGTAATTAATATAAAACTAAATGGTTGATCAAGACAGAATTATTAAGATTAACATCGAAGAGGAAATGAAATCGGCATACATTGATTATTCAATGTCTGTCATTGTTTCACGTGCTCTTCCTGATGTTAGGGATGGCTTTAAGCCGGTTCACCGCCGTATTTTATTTGGAATGAATGAACTGGGTAACACATCCGACAAACCTTATAAAAAATCTGCGAGAATAGTTGGTGAAGTTTTAGGTAAATATCATCCACATGGCGACTCGCCTGTATATTTCGCCATGGTTCGTATGGCCCAGACATGGTCTATGCGTTATCCGTTAGTAGACGGACAAGGTAACTTCGGTTCAGTGGACGGTGATAGTCCTGCCGCTATGCGTTATACAGAGGCACGACTGAGTAAACTCGCCGAAGAAATGCTCCGGGATATCGATAAGGACACGGTAGATTTCCAGCTTAACTTCGATGATACGTTGAAGGAGCCGACCGTATTGCCGACTCGTGTTCCTAACTTACTTGTAAATGGTGGATCGGGTATCGCCGTTGGTATGGCTACGAATATGCCGACTCATAACTTGAGCGAGGTATTAGATGGTTGTATCGCTTATATCGATGCCAAGGGAGATATCGAGGTAGAAGGCTTAATGCAATATATCAAGGCTCCGGACTTCCCTACAGGCGCTACAATTTATGGCTACGCAGGCGTGAAAGACGCTTTCGAGACGGGTAGGGGACGTATCATCCTTCGCGGTAAAGCCGAGATTGAGGTGGAGAATAATCATGAGAAGATTATTATTACCGAGATTCCTTATTTGGTAAATAAGGCTGAGTTGATCAAGTATATCGCTGACCTAGTAAACGAGAAGCGTATCGATGGCATTTCCAATGTCAATGACGAGTCCGACCGTAGCGGTATGCGTATCGTAGTTGACGTGAAACGTGACGCGAACTCGAGTGTCGTACTGAATAAATTGTATAAGCTTACGGCTCTGCAATCCTCATTCAGCGTTAATAATATCGCTTTGGTGAACGGCCGTCCGAGGTTGCTTAACTTAAAAGACTTAATCAAGGCGTTTGTTGAGCACCGTCATGAGGTCGTTATCCGGCGTACAAAATATGAATTGAGGAAAGCGGAAGAGAGAGCTCATATATTGGAAGGCTTGATCATCGCTTCCGATAATATAGACGAGGTAATCGCGATTATCAAGTCTTCCAAGAGCCCGCAAGAGGCTATCGAGCGTTTGATCGAACGTTTCTCTTTATCTGAGCTTCAAGCACGTGCTATTGTCGAGATGAGACTTCGTCAGTTGACAGGTCTGGAACAAGACAAATTGCGTGCGGAATATGAGGAGATCGAGAAGTTGATCGCTTATTTGAATGAGATTCTGGAGAATGAGGACCTTTGTATGAAGGTTATCAAAGATGAATTATTGGAAATCAAGGATAAATTTGGCGACGAACGTAAGACGGATATCGTTTACGCCTCTGAGGAATTAAATCCGGAGGATTTCTATGCGGATGATGAGATGATCATTACCGTATCTCATATGGGATATATCAAACGTACCCCGTTAAGTGAGTTCCGTGCGCAAGGCCGTGGTGGTGTAGGAGCGAAGGGTTCCGAGACTAGAGACGAGGATTTCGTTGAGTATATCTATCCGGCATCCATGCACGCGACCTTATTATTCTTCACGGCAAAAGGTAAATGTTATTGGTTGAAGGTATTCGAGATTCCGGAAGGAGCTAAGAACGCTAAAGGACGTGCGATCCAGAATCTTCTGAATATCGAGCCGGATGATAAGGTACAAGCCTTTATACGTGTTAAGAAATTAACCACCGATACGGAATTCATTAATTCTCATTACCTATTATTCTGTACGAAGAAAGGTGTGATCAAAAAGACCTTGTTGGAGGCCTATTCCCGTCCTCGTCAAAACGGTGTGAACGCTATTACATTGCGTGAAGACGATGGCTTGATCCAAGTATGTATGACGAATGGCAACAACGAGGTGATCATAGCGAACCGTAATGGCCGGGCGATCCGTTTCCATGAAAGCGCGGTACGTGTAATGGGCCGTACGGCTTCCGGAGTGAAAGGTATGACTTTGGACGAGGATAATACCGATGAAGTCGTTGGTATGATCTGTATCAAGGACAAGGAAAAAGAGACCGTACTCGTCGTATCAGAGCAGGGATATGGAAAACGTTCCTCTATCGAGGATTATCGTATAACGAATCGTGGCGGTAAAGGCGTAAAAACCATTAATATCACGGAGAAGACCGGTAAATTAGTTGCCATCAAGAATGTTACGGACGAGAACGATTTAATGATTATCAATAAGTCGGGTATCGCTATCCGTATGAAAGTGGCCGATTTGAACGTAATAGGACGTGCTACTCAAGGTGTTCGTTTGATTAATCTAGAAAAGCGCAACGACGAAATCGCTTCTGTATGTAAAGTATTGTCTGAGAGTGAAGAGGAGATTGCCGAGCAAAAAGCGGAACAAGAAGCCAGACAAGAGAATGAGGGAAGAGAGTTGAGTGAGAATCAAGCTAGTCTAGGTACCGATGTTGATCTACCGGAATCAGAGGAGGATAACGAACAAAATGATAACGAAGAAATAACTGAATAATTTCAAACAAATAGAAATATTAATCTCAAAATTACTATCGCAATGAAACGAGTATTATTAACAGTGGCACTATGTGTCGCAGCATCGGTCTCTTTTGCACAGAAAAAAGCTGTAAATGAGGCTCAAAGTATAGCTAAGGGGACAACTCCTGATTTCTCGGAAGCCAGAACTCTTATTAAAGGAGCTTTGGAAAACCCTGAAACAAAGGATGACGCTAAAACTTGGTATGTTGCCGGTTTTATCGAGGATCAACAGTTCAGCAACGAAAGAACTAAACAAGTCTTGGGCCAACAACCGGACGAGCCTGTTATGTACGAGGCATTGGGTAGTATTTTGCCATACTTTGAGAAAGCATATGAGTTAGATCAACTTCCTAATGAAAAAGGAAAAGTTAAACCTAAGTTCACGAAAGATATCAAAGGTATCCTAGGAGCAAACCACGTATATTACATCAATGGTGGTGCTTACTATTTCGATCAGAAAGATTATAACAAAGCTTACGATTTCTTCGAGCAATACCTGAAAATATCTGATATGCCAATGTTTAAAGGTGAGGCTGTCGCTGAAAGAGATTCAAACTTCATGACAGTTCAGTTCTATGCCGCTGTAGCAGCGACCCAACTTGGCGATTCTCAAAAAGCTATCGCAGCGTTAGAGCGTGCTAAAAATACGGATTATAGAGCAAGCGAGGTATATCAATACTTATGCTATGAGTATGAGCAAGCTAAAGATACCGTGAATTTAGAGAAGACTTTGGAAGAAGGTTTGAATAAATTCCCTGAGGAACAGTATTTCTTAATGAGCCTTATAAACAATTACATCTATTCTAATAGAAATGAGAAAGCTATTGAATATTTGAACACAGCTATCGCTAAGGATTCCAACAATCCACAGCTTTACGATGTAATGGGCCGTGTTTATGAGACTGGTTTGAAAGATTACGCTAAAGCTGAAGAGTATTTCAAGAAAGCATTGGCGATCAATCCTGACTATATCGAATCTCTCTCTAACTTAGGTCGTGTATATTACAACCAAGGTGTAAACAAGCAAGGTGAGGCTAATATGATCAACGACGCAAAACAATATCAAGAGGAATTAGGCAAAGCTAAGGAATTCTTTAAGCTAGCTCTTCCTTACTTTGAGAAAGCTCACCAAATGAAACCAGAAGAAAGAGAATATATGACCGCTTTAAGAGGTATTTACTACAACTTGAATATGGGTGATAAATTCGATGCTATTGAAGCAGAGATGAATAAGTAATTTCTTCTTTCAGAATAAATGGAACCGTCTAGTAATATAAGGTTACTAGGCGGTTTTTTATTTGTGTATCATGTATCGCGGAGTAGTCATTTTTTGATCGTTCATAATACTATTAAACATAATGGGAATTATAAAATTAATAGCAAGATAAGGATAAATTAGTGCATTCAAGCAAAGCTTGTAGCTGCTTTGAGTAAAGACACAGATCTTTTCACGGCTGTGAAACGTTTGTTTCATGGATGTGAAAAGATCGTATCACAGCTGTGAAAAGATCAGATCACCTATATGAAAAGATTAATTCAACTTGACGCAACTATTTGATTCGCTATTAACTCCTTCAAATAAAGCATGACTTTCGGATGACTTAATGGCATGTCCTCTAGGATTTCTTTAAGCTCTCGCGTACTGATATCAAATGAAACCTGATCTGAATGATATGAGAAATGAACGTTTATGTCCGGATTACTGCCTATAAGCATAGCCATCGTGCCCGCCAAATCTCCCCAAGGTGGACAATCAATATGAGATGAGACAAAACAAGCAACAACTACCGTACCTTTTCCCTGTATGGAAGATATTTCCACATTCCCGCCTGTTTGCTCCGCGTTTTGTATCAAGAAAGGTAAGCCTAGACCCACTTTTCGTGTCGTGCGAGTCGTATAAAACGGATTACGGATCAGAGAGACTGTTTCCGGATCCATACCACAGCCATTATCCGCGATACGAATACATATGGATGTGTCCTTTATCTGTATATCTATCTCTATGTCAGAAGCTTTTGCTCTGATACTATTAGCGGTTATATCCGTGATATGAAACGAGAGATTATCCATGAGAGGCGAAAATTAAGTGATTGTCTTTTTGATCAAAAGCCTTTCGTAAGCCATCGAAGGTTAATTCCTCCGTTTGCCAAATGGAGGGCTGAGTACCTATTTGTTCGGGGCAATGAGCATCCGAGGCTGAGTATTGAGTCTGCTCTTTCAAATACCCGTGAATAGACAATAACTTACTGTATCTTTGCTGATTATTATATTCAATAGCATCTAAAGATAAGCAGGGGTCTATAAAACCTAATTGACTGATCAAGCTGAATGACGGACGTTCTACATGGGCGGCTACAAATAGAGCATCCACCTTACGTGCTTGAGCGGCTATTTGGTTTACGCTTTGATCCAAGGCGGAGAGCAAAAGATAGGGTACTTCTCCTAGAATCTCATTCTCCGCATTCACCCAAACTTGATCGCCAAAACGTTCCGGATCATTTGGAATTGGAGGGAGATGCTCTTCTAAATATCGTTGGAATCGCTTACGGGATTCATCGGTCGGGAAATAAACCAGACAATGCGCTTCCTCACGGGTCGTAACTTCTACGCCCGCAAAGACCCTTAGTCCGAATCTCTCGCCAAGGGATTGAATCTCCGGGCATTGTAAGGTCGTATTATGGTCCGTAATGGCAATAGCATCCAAACCTTTCGCTAAGGAACGACGCACGATCTCCGATGGACTCATTTCCAGACTGCCGCATGGCGACAGGCAAGTATGGATATGTAAATCAGCTAAATACTGTTTCATCCATTCTCATTCTGTAATAAGCGGTAAATCATACCGGAAGCCTCGAACGCGGAACGTGTAGTTCCTAAAAGAGGGACAGCCTCTTCCCTACCTTTTTGTAAGGTCTCATCATCCGGAGAGGTTCCGTTCACGATCAATACCGCGGAGACGTCTTTTAAAGTAGCCACGGCCAGTATATTCTGATGCGTTTGCATGGTAATCCATAGCATACCCTCCTCGATATGTCCCATGACATCACTTAGTAAATCGCTCGTATAGCCCCCGGTTATCTCTGTATCAAGGCCCTCTTCTCCACAAAATACAGTAAGATTCAACATCTTCACTAAATCACAAACCTTCATATTTAGCTCCTTTCTTATAACAATCCTTATTTAAACGATCTTTCCCCCATGTCTTCTCAACGATACGGAAGGCATGCTCTTGGTCTAGTTTACCGTGCTTCTCCATATTACGTTGCATAAATACGCAATCACTGAATTGAGCCTCGTGGCGTACGATATCCTCGGCCAAGCTTTGACAGTTCGGGCTACCGCAAGCGCCACAATCGATTCCCGGTAGGTAACACATCAATTTCCGCACTTGCTCCATTTTCTTCAGCATCTCATCGATCGTTCCTTCGTACAACCGTTTGGGATTCGGTTGCACCGGACGGATCGTAATATGCTGCCTCAAATAGGATAAAGCCTCGAAATTATCGGCGGCGTATATCATCGGTACTTTATCCCGGTTCATGGATCGCTTCATGATACGCTCGGCCGTGAGGAAACGGTTCGCTACGGCTAATACACCTCCGGCACAGCTACGGTCGCAAGCCCTCAGTTCCAGAAAGTCTACGTTACGTACCTCGCTGGTCGTTTCCATTCGTTCCAAGAAATCGATCACATTATGGATCTCATCGATCGCGAGGCAACGACCGGAGAAATGTTTGGCCTCCCCTCCTGTCTGGCTCCATCGCATCTCTTTTTTCGTTAATGGCGGAGGAAGCTCACATTCCGGCTCGTATCCTCTCGGGCGATTCTTAAGAATATGGTATACCTTATTATATAGGGTATCCATATTTATCACGCCTTTGATCGTAGATGAATAACCTTCCGCTCCCTTCAACGCCGCGATTTTCGCCGCGCAAGGCGTAACATAAAAGATACCGATCTCTTCCGAGGGAACACCTTGCCCTTCCAATATCTTATGATAATAAGTGGCCGAGGCGTTTACCGGCGCTTTCACCAATAAGATATTATCCACCAGCGCAGGGAAACGGACTTGTATCAACCGGACGATAGCGGGGCAAAAAGAACTGATCACCGGTTTTTCCTCGGCGTTTTCCATCTGCCGTACCATTTCCTTATGGATCATATCGGCGGTAAACTCTACTTGGAAAACATGGGTAAAGCCCAGTTCCATAACGGCGCTGATAATTTCCTTCTCGGTCGTGTACTTTGAGAACTGCCCGATAAATACCGTGGGCATCAACGCTACCCTGCATTTATAATCAAATATACGCTGGAAGTCATCCTGCTCCACATAGATAGCCTCTGTCGGGCACGATTTCAAGCACTCGCCGCAATCCACGCACCAATCCTTATGGATCAAAGCCTTACCATCCCGGATACGGATCGCTCCCGTAGGGCACTCTTTCATGCAATGCGTACAGCCTATACAGCGGTCATTGTCAATCTTCAAGGCATGATAAAAATTAGCTTCCTCCATGGTCTACGCTCCTTCTTTATTAAACCATGTGACCATACGTACCGTGGTACCTACGTCTACTTGGCTCTCGATCGTTAATTCATCTACGTTCTTCTTCATATTTGGAAGTCCCATTCCGGCACCAAATCCCATCTCACGCACGGCCTCGGATGCCGTCGAATACCCTTCACGCATAGCTAGCGATATATCCGGGATTCCGGGCCCTTCATCCTTCAGTTCCAAAGATATTTTATCAGCGTCCAATTCAGCGACAACCGTTCCTCTCCAAGCGTGAGCCACGATATTCACCTCCGCCTCATAAAGCGCCACGACCACCCGCTTAATGATCCGGGGATCGATAGCCAATTGCTTCAAGACCTTCTTTATCTGGCTAGACGCATAACCCGCCTTCGAGAAATTACCGCCCTCCAACTCAAACTTAAATAGCATATCTCACGACCTCCTTTCTTAATATATAGGAAGGAGCCCCGCGCTATAAAGCTCTCCGACCGTATGATACATAGAATGATCTGTCTCCAGAAGAACCATATTGTTCTCACGAGCCAGCTCCAGCATATCCGGGGTTACTTTCTTCCCCCGCACGAAAAGTATATAAGAAACTTCCGCCATCTCCGCGGTACGGATCGTTTGCAAATTACAAAGTCCTGTCACCAACAGCACATCGCCACAATCCAGCGTAAGCACGTCACTCATCAGATCGCTGGCAAAAGCGCACTGCACATCGTTCTCCCGTTTCTCTGAGCCACAGACGATGGAGGCATCGGTAAGTTCTTGAATTCTTTGAATCTTCATAAGGTACCAGAGGTTACATTTTACATGGGCTAATGTAAGAAATAATTTCGAATGTCGGCCTAGTATATTACATTAATTACTATCTTTGGTACACTAACAAAAAATAATCCTTATGTTCAGTAAAGAAACTTATATGGCCCGCCGGGCTAAGCTGAAACAAACCATAGGTTCCGGTTTGTTGCTATTCCTTGGAAACGACGAGAGTGGGATGAACTACGCCGATAATACGTATCACTTCCGTCAAGACTCTACCTTCTTGTATTTCTTCGGATTGCCATACGCCGGGTTATCCGCTATCATCGATATCGATAACGATAAGGAGATCATCTTTGGCGATGAGTTGACTATAGACGCGATTGTATGGATGGGTACGCAGCCCACCCTAAAAGAGAAGAGCGAGGCCGCAGGTATCAAGGAGGTCCGTCCTTTCAAGGAGATCGAGACATACTTGAAGAATGCCCAGCAAAAAGGCCAGCCAATCCATTATCTGCCGACGTATCGTGCGGAACACCAGATCAAGTTATTCCAATGGTTGGGTATCGTACCCGGTGCGGAGAAACCTTCCGTACCTTTCATCATGGGTGTCGTAAACCAACGGAATTATAAGAGCGAGGAAGAAATCGCCGAGATCGAGAAAGCCTGTATCGTAACCGCCGATATGCACCTGACTGCCATGCGTACCGTACGTCCGGGAATCCGGGAGTCGGATGTAGCGGCTGCCGTTGCGGAAGTAGCTTTCGCCAACAATTACCAGCTCTCCTTCCCTATCATCGCCACGATCAATGGGCAGACTTTGCACAACCATGATCATAGTCATATGATTAAGAGCGGCGATATGCTGTTATTGGACGCCGGTGCCGAGACTGAGATGGGATATGCCGGAGATATGTCATCCACCATCCCGGCCGACTCAAAATTCACGACCCGTCAAAAAGACATCTATGATATTCAAGTAGCCGCCCATGAGGCTGCCGTAGCGGCTTTGCGCCCGGGTATTCCTTTCGTGGATGTATATGAGTTGTCTTGTAAAGTGATCATGGAGGGTTTAAAGGACCTTGGTTTCGTGAAAGGAGATCCGATGGAGGCCGTAAAAGCCGGTGCTCACGCCATGTTTATGCCTTGTGGCTTAGGCCACATGATGGGATTGGATGTACATGATATGGAGAATCTGGGAGAGGTATACGTTGGTTATGACGGACAACCGAAGAGTACGGAATTCGGACGTAAGTCATTGCGCTTGGGACGTAAGCTGGAACCGGGTTTTGTCTTGACCATCGAGCCGGGCGTATACTTCATCCCCGAATTAATGGATTTATGGAGAGGCCAGAACAAGTTCACCGAATTCATCAATTACGAGAAGTTGTTTACATATAAAGATTTCAGTGGCATACGTAACGAGGAAGACTATCTGATTACCGAGAACGGCGCTCGTCTATTAGGAAAGAAGATCCCTTTGCGTACGGAAGAAGTAGAAGCAATTCGATAAATCCTATACATTATTATATATAAGCTTATGCAAAAGGGGGAGCCTTAAAACAGCTCTCCCTTTTTGGGCTAAACGAGAAAGACAATGTATGAAACGATTTAAAAGCGATATCCAATACTTAGAAAGAACGAATGCATAAAACGAATCCGGGGCATACTAAGCCTTTTTCCCTCTACAACGAAGTTTCGCCCTCCACTATATAAATCAAAATTCGAGAATATATACCCCAAAGAGAATATATACCGCTGGTCTATATCAAGGCTCAACATACTTTTAATATGATAAAATAACGATTTACCTCCCTTGTTCTTTATATGATCGAATTTTTGAGGTATCCATACCCCGGGAGTGTTTGGAACATAGCTTATATTAAACTCTTGATTGACAGGCAAAGGAATGGTTAATCCGGGTGAAACGACCAAAGAGAGTCCCGTATCCTTGTCTTTCCCGAATTTAAAAGCGGGAGTTACTAACTGGATGGCCGGACGTAACGCAAAGAAATGACAGCCCGGATTACTCTCATCTGAATCCCAGAACCACTGATTATCTCTTGAAAACCCCGTATAACTATCTTTCTCAATCGTATTACAGAAAAGCAACCCCATAGTAATTCCCACATAAGGAATCGGTAGATAAGTAACAGATGGCTCTACCTCCCATGCTGAATTATTATTCAAGGCACCGGAGAGTTCTACTTTCCACATATGGGATTTTTCTACCTTTTGCGCCTGTCCCTCAAAGGTAAAGATCAAACAAATAAAGAAAAGTATAGATCTCATTATTTATAGGATGTTAGTTGTTCATTTACAGTAAAGACAGAGGACCTTCTCAATCACCCTATCCATTAGGGTTAATAAATCAAAAAGAGTTAATAATAAACACGGACTTAAAAAGAAAGTGTACATTTCCTTCTCAGACTATACATGCTATTTCATCTTCTCGAAACGAAAACTCGTGAATCGATAAAAAAAGGCTGTCCCATCTTGAAGTGGAACAGCCCTCTTTGCTAAATAATACTGATTAAATTGCTTTCAGAATCTCGGTCAGTTTTTCCGGGGTGACGTTGGCGGCGATTATCACTCCTTCGTCGTTAATCAAGAAGTTCTTGAAACCTTTTCTTAAATCATACTTCTTGTACAACTCTGACTCTTTACCCAGTCCTTCGTGAAATTGCGTTGACAGATCCAACTTGTCAATCTTTACCGTCTCGGTAAAAATAGATTCTTTCTCATCCATAGAGATCGAACACATCGCGATTTTGTCCGGACCAAACTTGTTAACCTCATTCGCCAATTGCACGTTACGAGCCCGCGATTCCGCATCGTAAGCCGCCCAAAAGTTGAGCAATGTATAACGTCCTAATTGGTTGTGGAAACTGGCTTTAGCGTCGTTTCCCAAAAACTCTATTCTCGGAGCTAGATCACCGGGGTTCACACCCTCGGTAAGTTTCGCCTTTTTCGAACCGGCAGACATTCCTAATAACGCTACCGATGCGATGAGAACATAAGCTCTTACCTTCATATTTTCAATTTTACGTTAAACTTAATCGGGGGAATCTCCCGGGGGACAAACTCCCGACTCCTGATTTTCAGGATCGTAAACAAGCATGTTTCTTTCGCTAAAGAGACACTTACTTGTCTTTAACGGGTGCAAATATAAAACCAAATACTTCTTTCCACCAAATTATATAGCGATTTTCTGCAAATTAGCAAGCTTTTTTATATGTTTTAGCGCACACATCGATAAAAAAATTAACTGTTTTGCAACATAAATTTAGAAGTAGAGTACCTTTTTCTCCCCGAGAGAACCGCAAAATCATCAAGAATCATTAGCTTCCCGCTCCCCTACCTTTAGACCGATAACAGGGAATCCTTAGCGATTTCATCTTTAAGTATAGATTATCCAACAACTGTTGCATAATCATCTAACAGTTGGTGCATGATCTTCCAACAGCCGTTAGATGATCATGCACCAACTGAAAAATTAGCAATGCTTCAAGAGCAAACCGCTAATCCTTCTTGGAAAAGAGGCTAATAGCATTAAGAGATTCCCTTTAATCACCTTGTACTGCCATCTTGAAAAATAAAAGGAAAAAAATACCCTTCCCTCTTGTTTATTCAAAAACTTCCACTACATTTGCAGTGTACTATTAAACTAATACACTAAAGCAGCAAAACATATGATTACATTAAAAGAACTCTCATTCAGCTATAGCCGCAAAAAAGAGGTACTTGATCGTATCAATCTTGAGGTTGGATCGGGACACATCTGTGGCTTATTGGGAAAGAACGGCGAAGGAAAGACTACGCTTCTAAACCTTCTAAGCGGACAGATCTTTCCGGATCAAGGCTCTTGCCTCGTATTGGAGGAAATTCCTTCCGAGAGAAACGCTCGTTTCTTGCAACAGATATTCTTATTGCCGGAGGAAATCTCCATGCCGGAGGTCACCGCCATAGAATATATAAAGATGTACGCGCCTTTTTATCCGACATTTAGAGACGATATCTGCAAGGCTTGCGTAGAATCGTTTGAGATCAATCTATCCGATCGCCTGTCGAAAATGTCTCAAGGACAACGGAAAAAGGTGGCGATAACCTTGGCGCTGGCCGCTCATACGCCCCTGCTTCTAATGGATGAACCAACAAATGGGCTGGACATTCCCTCGAAAGCGACATTCCGCAGACTGGTAGCCTCTTTGATAGATGACAATCAGACGGTTATTATCTCCACGCATCAGGTCAGGGATCTGGAAAGCTTGATCGACACGGTATTGATCTTAGACCAAAGGCAAATCCTATTGAATAAGACGTTGAACGAGATCGGCGAGAAACTTTATTTCGGACCACTCCTGCCGGAAGAGAAAGCTCTTTATTCCGAGCCTACCCCGCAAGGGACAATAGGCGTCACCGCAAGGGATGGCAAGGAAGAGACGGCCGTATCCTTAGAGTTGCTCTTTAACGCGGCGATAACGTATCCCAAAGAGATCCAAAGAATCATGAACTCCTAAATACACATAGATATGAAAACAGATTTTAGTATACAACGCATCAATCTTTTACTTCGCAAAGATTGGATAGAGAATAAGAAGAAATTAGCTTATGGGGTGTTGGTCATCCTCGGAGTCCTCTTCTTTTTCCTATTATCCTCCATTTTATGGGATACGAGATTCCGTACCCTTACATTATATGTATTGGGATCATTGGGGACTTTTATCGCTTTCTGTAGCTACGTAAACTTAATGATACACCGCCCTAGAGGATTGTTCTTAACGCTTCCCGCGAGCAACCAAGAGAAATTTGCCGCTATCTTGATCGAAGGCATCGTGGTATTCTTAACATACCAAGTCACGTTCTGGACTGGGACGGGAATAGCCTCAATGCTCATTCATATACAGCCTGTAGCATTCAAGGACATTATCATGACCTTGCAAGATTTCACCATGCTGGCGTTTGCCGGCTCCTTGATGTTTCTCTCTTATGTCACGTTCCGGAAGTATGCCTTAGGAATCGCTTGTGGCGGATATATATTGATAGCAGCCTCTATCATAGGGATTGTCTATCTATGTATAAACATCTTGAATATCCAGCCGGGTATGAATAGTTTTTGTTATGAATCTTCACCGTTTTATACCGCCGTGTATTGGCTGAGCTTTGCCTTTACACCCGCATTTCTCATCGCGACCCTCGTGGTCTTATACGTCGCTTATCTAAAACTTAAAGAAAAGGAACTAAGATGAACTACAATACGAATCAATCCATATTTATCCAGATAGCCGAGCGGATTTGCGACCGGGTATTGAGTGGTAATTACAAAGCCGATAGCCGTATCCCGTCCGTACGGGAACTGGCGGTAGAGATGGAGGTAAATCCAAATACGGTCATGCGTTCCTTCGAGCGCCTGCAAGCCAACGATATTATTTACAACAAGCGTGGGATCGGCTACTTCGTCGCTTCCGACGCCGAGCAGAAAATCCGTGAGATGCGCCATAACCAGTTCGTGGAAGAGGTACTTCCCGCCGTCTTCAAGGAGATGCACCTGCTAGATGTAGGTATCGACGAGCTTACGAAAGCCTATACATTATATATATCTACCATTAAATGAAGACAATCATGAAAAAAAGTAATCGCGTATTTATCGCCCTGATAGCGACATTATATATCGTCCCAGTCCTCACTTTCGGCGTTGCCCAGTTTACGTCGGAAAAATGCCTTACAGGTTTCACGCAAAAGTTTCAGATTATCCAGATAGATAATCCGGAGTTGAAAGCGGAAAACATAAAAGTCGATACGAGAACCGCCTCCAAATTTCCCCGGGGGCAAATACTGGAAGCAAAGGACCGGTCGTTACTCTATTACGAGGGAATGAAACGGTATTTGCCGGAAGTCAGCCGCCACGATTCTCTATTATTGGTTAGCGGGGCGAGGGACGCCGGGCAAGATAAAAATCTCACGTTGCATATCCGTATCAACAATATCCAGAAGATCCGTCTGAACGGAGAAGAGATTTGGACTAAGTAACAAGCACATACACACATTATTTCTTAATCATTAAATCGTACTATAATGAAACAAATCATTATGGCAGCCCTTCTTATATCCTTTTCTTGGGGTATTCGGGCACAACAATTACAGATCCGGGGGAAAGTCATCGATCTATCCGACAAGTCTCCTCTTGAGTTCGCGAATATCACGCTTCAAACAGCCGATTCCGCATTCATCACAGGGACGACGACGGATAGTAAAGGACTTTTCCGGATCGAGAAAGTCAAGGCCGGAGATTATCAAGTATCTGTTTCCTCCATAGGTTACAAGACTTCGGTAGTCTCCGTGCTGGGACTTTCCCAGAATATAGATCTCGGTACGATCTCATTGGCATCCGCTTCTATATCCTTAGATGAAGTCACGGTCAACGCTTCCGCTATCCGTAATACGGCGGACCGTAAGATCGCATTCCCTACCTCCGAGCAAAAAGCGGCCTCCAGCAATGGCATCAATCTATTGAACGCCTTGATGCTTCCCCGTTTGGAAGTGGACCCGATCCGGAATAGCGTATCGCTATCGAATGAAGGGACGATTCAATTCTGTATCAACGGTATCAAGGTAGAGCTGTCCGATATCCGGGGTTTATCGCCACAGGAGGTAATCCGGATAGAATATCATGATAATCCGGGCTTACGTTACGGTAACGCCTCTGTCGTACTCGACTACATTGTCCAGAGGGAAACTAGCGGAGGTTCTGTCAATCTGGATCTTAGTAATTCGCCGACCACCTCTTTTGGAGACGATCAGGTATCGACGAAGTTCAATCATAAGAAATCGGAGTTCGGATTGCAATACGCCGTCCGCTACCGGAATCCGTATCATATCTGGACGGAAGGAGTCGAGACCTTCCGCTTTGAGAGTGGCGAGACGATGGAACGTACCTCGGAAGGTCTGCCAAGAGGAATGTCCGAGACCTCTCATAACCTCTCTCTTAATTATAATCTGGTAGATAACGACCATTATTATTTCAATGCCACGCTACGCTATTTCTTATCAGACGAGGATAAAGGTGGCGGCAAGAACCTGTATACCAACAATAATCCCGAGGATAAGACATACGCTTGGAATCCAAATAGCAACTCTACCAAACGTCCTTCCCTCGACCTTTATTACCAACGCTCCTTACCACATAAGCAGACATTGATACTTAATATGGTAGGTACGTACATACATACGAACGCAAACCAAATGTATCAAGAATGGAAAAACGATATCCTCTTATCGGATATCTTGTCGAACGTGGACGGAGACAAATATTCCATCATCGGCGAGGGAATCTACGAACGGCAATTCGAGGCCGGTCGATTGGGAGGAGGATTGAAACACACCCAATCGTGGACGGATAACACCTACAGCGGAACGGTTGGAGGACGAACCAAGATGAAACAGTCGGAGACGTATCTCTATACGGAATTCAGCGGACGTGTCAAGAAGTTGAATTATACCGCCGGAATAGGTGTCTCCCGCTCATGGCTCAAGCAAGAAGGCGAGGAAGATTATCAATATTATACGTTCCGCCCAAAGGTCTCCTTACAATATAACTTTACGGATAATATGTATTTCCGGGTAAACGGTAGCGTAAATAATGTCTCACCTAGCCTATCGGAACTAAGCGCCATCGAGCAATATATCGATACGCTACAGATACGCCGGGGAAATCCTTATCTGAAACCCTATAAGAGTTATGACATGCAAGCCAATTATCTATATAAAAAAGGAATATTCACCGGAGACTTAAACTTTTATTACAGTAATAGCCCGGACCGGATCATGGAGGAAGTGATACGGGAAAACAATAAGTTCATTCGCATTACCGATAACCAAAAAGGATGGCAGAAACTAAGCGGTGACTTGACATTACGTGTCGGCCCTATCATCAAGCGGATCATAAGCCTATCCGTGACAGGTGGAGTCAATCGTTATATCAGCGAAGGAAATAGTTATTCGCATACCTATAACAATTGGTATTACCGGGCTTCCGTCATGGCTATGTACAAGAAATTCATGGCTATGTTCCAGATACAAAGTAGCTATAATACGTTTGTCGGCGAATTATTGCATGGTGGCGAGAATATCCATATGTTTATGTTCCGGTACAATCAAGGAAAATTCGCCGTTGGAGCCGGATTGATGATGCCTTTCTCCAGCCAGTACAAACGGGTAGAGGAAAATCGGAACGCTTACGCTCCCAGCCGTACGAACATGTACGCGAACGACTTCAGCCGAATGTTGATGCTAACCTTCTCTTGGAATTTTGACTTCGGCCGCAAGTTCAAGGAGACCAACAAGAAACTTTGGAATAGTGACGAGGATTCGGGTATCATGCGATGATCCTCAAATAAAAAAAGTCCGGTATTAATTACCGGACTTTTCTTTTCTATCTTCAGGAGGGGGAATTGGAACCCCTTCTTTAATAAACTCATCATATACGATCTTAGGATGGTCTTGCGGAGAAGCCAGTTGATATTCCGCGGCGAAATTATCCCGCCTAAAATTCTTCAGCTTAAGGTTTTCCGCGCTGTAATTTCTCAAGGTCTCCTTTCTGTCACCAAACAAAGAACTGTTCAATACTTCCGAATCCAGAATGTTTTCTTTCGGAGTCATTGTCGGCAAAAGGTTTTGTTCCAACAATCCTCTATAAGCGCCAATGTATTCGCACCAAACAGAATTACCTTTTTGATAGATTCGATAGGTGTAGTTAGACCAAGCTGTCGTTACATGAATCTCATGCTCCCAGATATCGACGCATGCCTCTGAATCAAAGTAGGGATCTTTAATCGTCACACGTCGCAATCCATGATTCTCATCTCTCACTAAAGTCAACCACTTATCTGAATGAAGTATTTCAGAAATAATGTCGGGCAACTTTTCCTTGATTTCAAATTGGATTCTCATACATTTCGCCTGCCGGTCAGGACTTTTTAAGGTTGCCAGGTTCTCATTAAACATTTTGTCGTTAATACGATAAAACAAATATAAGCAAAAATGTTCAATATAATGTACTCTTTTTCGATAATTCTTACGTACTTTTGCCTAATAGAATGACAAATATGGCACAAAACGACGAAATAATACTGATAAATATCAATGGAGCGGATCGTCCGGGTGTAACGGCGGCTCTTACGGAGATTCTAGCCAAGAACAACGCTGTTATCCTCGATATCGGTCAAGCGGATATCCATAACCATTTATCATTGGGTATCTTGTTTCAAAGCACGGAAGGAAATTCCGGCGATATATTGAAAGAACTACTGTTCAAGAGTTACGAATTAGATGTCAATATCCGTTTCAATCCCATTACAGAGCAAGAATATAGTAAATGGGTAGGTATGCAGGGCAAGAACCGGTATATCATCACGATATTAAGCCGTAAGCTTACGGCCAAGCAAATCGCGGGTGTTTCCCGGATCGTAGCGGAGCAAGATATGAATATTGATGATATCAAGCGGCTCACGGGACGTATCCCGTTGGACGAGAATGCCCGTACTCCTAAGGCGAGCGTGGAGTTTTCCGTACGTGGTACCCCGAAAAACAAGGAGTGCATGAAAGCGGAGTTCATGAAACTTTCCACGGAGCTTGAGATGGATATCTCTTTCCAAGAGGATAGCATGTATCGCCGTATGCGCCGTCTGATTTGTTTCGATATGGACTCTACCTTGATAGAGACGGAGGTTATCGACGAGTTGGCGATCAAGTAAAAGCGATTACAGAGGCAGCCATGCGTGGAGAGATCGATTTCTGCGAGAGCTTCCGCCAGCGTTGTGCCTTATTAAAGGGGTTGGACGTATCCGTGATGCAGGAGATCGCCGAGAATCTACCGATCACAGAAGGTGTAGACCGCTTGATGCGTATCTTGAAAAAGGTGGGCTTCAAGATCGCTATCCTTTCCGGAGGTTTCACTTATTTCGGTAATTTCCTTAAACAAAAATATAATATCGACTATGTATACGCCAACGAGCTTGAAATCGAGAATGGCAAGCTAACGGGTAATCATGTGGGTGATATCGTAGATGGGAAGCGTAAAGCGGAGTTATTACGCCTGATCGCGCAAGTGGAGAACGTGGATATTCGCCAGACCGTAGCGGTTGGCGACGGGGCGAACGACTTGCCGATGATTAGTATCGCCGGTCTAGGTATCGCCTTCCATGCCAAACCGAAGGTTAAGGCGACCGCCAAGCAATCTATCTCTACGATTGGCCTCGATGGTATCTTATATTTCCTTGGATACAAGGATTCGTATTTGGATGAACAGATGTAATATAATTAACGTATAGCGATTATGATCAGACATATTGTAATGTTTAAGTTGAAGGAGTTTCAAACTCCGGCTGAGAAGCAAGCCAAAATGCAAGAAATTAAGGATAAACTGGAAGCCTTAATCAATAAGATAGACGTATTGAAAATGATCCGTGTAGATTTTAATTGTAATCCGGCGGAGACTTGGGATATTATTTTAACTACTGAATTACCTACCTTGGAAGATGTAAATACGTACGCTAATCATCCGGAACATGTAGCGGTCGCTAAAGGAATTATTGGCCCGGTAAAGGCGGACAGAGCTTGTGTTGACTATGAAATCCTTTGATATAGAGGAACGTGTGAACCAAGCGGTCCACAACTTCGAGTCCGGATATAATTGCGCTCAATCTGTATTCCTCGCTTATTCGGATGTCTTCGAGTTGGATTTAGAGCTGGCGAAAAAGATGTCTGTATCTTTTGGAGGAGGTGTCGGACGCATGCGTGAGGTTTGTGGTACCGTAAACGCAATGGCGATGTTAGCCGGATTTAAGTATCCGGTATTTGATCCGCTAGATCAAGAGGCGCGTGCCCGCAACTATGGCATGGTACAAAAAATGGCGGCTTTATTCAAGGAGAAACATGGGACGATCATTTGCCGTAGCCTTCTTCCTCCGGAAGAGACATCGACGAATCCCGCTCCTTCCGCACGCACACAACAGTATTATGCCAAACGTCCTTGCGGTAAATACGTTGAGGAAGCGGCTCGTATCGCCGGGCATATGCTAAAGGGTGAACTTGAATAAACGGCATTGTCAAGCTAGAAGACGTATTTGTGAAATGTAACCAAGTTTTCGAATCTCAGTGAATAACTCACTGTAAGAGGACTTGGATTTCACATTGACTTTATAGGTAATTGTCGACGTATTCTTGTCGTAATTATGCTCATAAGAAAGACTTACGATAAATATGCTCCTATTTTCCAAGATTTTCCGGATACCTTTAAGATCGGGAGTCGAGGTTGAGCAATTTATCGTAAGTATTTTATTAACACCATCCAAATACATACGTCGCTCCAGCCTTTCTAAAGAAACCAATACGAACAAGGTAAATGCCGTAGTGATCGAGGCAGCTAAGAACATGCCGGCACCAGCGGCCAAACCTACTACAGCCATTACCCAAATACAAGCCGCCGTAGTGAGTCCATGCACGCTTCCATGACTTTGAATAATAGCTCCTGCTCCCAAGAAACCAATACCTGTAAGGACTTGGGCGGCGATACGCCCCGGATCTCCATTCAAGAAATTCGGATAGGTTTGTGGTATCCAGATAGATATCAACATGGCGGCGGCAGATCCCATACAGATCAAGGTAAAGGTTCGCATACCAGCGTCCCTGCGGCGAAATTGTCTTTCTACACCGATAATAGCGCCAAGCACGAAGCTGATAGCTAATCGTACGGCGGCGGTCGAGGCCGTTATCTGAGTATTCTCTAAAATATCGTTCAAATGTTCCAGCATAACTATAATATTTTTACCTTACATAAAAATCATCTACAATGTGTAAATACCCCTTCGCACGAGTCATTGCCGTATATAGCCATTGATAAGTGGAGGCTTTCGGTTCTCGCGATATTCTTCTCGGTATATCTAAATAGACCTCTTCCCACTCTCCTCCTTGCGCTTTATGGCATGTTAAAGCATAGCCATATACCGCACGTAAAGCATTCAAATAAGGATCTGTCATCATCGCCCTATGGAAAGCCTCTGTTTTTTGTTTAATTCCTTTTTCTCTCATTCGCATAAAAAAGTCAATGAACAACTCTTTTTGTTGCGATTGCGTCAAGTTGATCGCTGTGCTATACACGATATTTTCGATCATCAGCAAGGAATATACCTTTTCCGTGAACAATTCCTTCACTTCCACATAGACAAACGTAAGTCCGGCTCGCTCTTTTTTTATCCCAATCTTGTTGATCACAACCATATCGCCATTCATCAAACCGGATATATAGTTATTTTGAGTGACCAACAGCAAATCCCCAATCTCAATTCTTGGTGACGTAAATCCCAAAGCAGGTCTTATCGAATTTGTCAACTCCACGCATCCTTTATTGGATTGCGTGATCATTGTCAACTCATTATATCCTTTTTTCTTTACCTTCTCGATGTACTGATTCAACAACTCTTCTCGCGAAGAATACAAACGGATATGCTCATATCCTCGTAAAGGGAATTTTCCCCATAAACATACCGGAGGGTTTTGATGAAGATTTCTCATTCTTTGCGCAGACAAAACCAAATCATTGCCAATGCCTTGACGAACGATCTCCGTAAGCTCTACCTTTTGTGTAGGTAATGTATAATATTGTTTTACATAGTCCGCCGAGAGAGCTGGTGAAAAGTCTTGCAAGACCGGAGGTAACTGACAAACATCTCCCACAAAGACAAACTTTCCTTTAGGATCGAATGCCAATAAATCCGCCAATAGTTTCCCACTGCCAAAATTAGCTTGGGTAGCATTCTTGTCAATCTCATCCGAAATCATGGAGGACTCATCAACAATATAATATCTGGCATCCTCCTCATATTTCTCAATTGGTACCAAAGAGAAACTAAGTAAAAGTTGACCAAACTTATCCACTCCCGTTTTCTCTCTTTGTGCAATCAATTTATCCATATCCTGATTCAAGTCGTCAAACTTATAAATCAAGCTATGCACCGTAGAAGCCGAATACCTAGTCGTATTCGACAAGATCTTGGCCGCTCTCCCCGTCGAAGCTAATAGAGAGAATGAATAATTCCTCTTCTCCAATTCCTCTATGAGAACCTTCATCAAGGTTGTTTTACCCGTACCCGCATATCCGCATAGAATAAAAACCTTTGCCGCCTTATTCCGGATAAAACCAACCAAGTCCTCCAAGACCTGCTGTTGATTGGCAGTCAATACCAATTTCTTTTTCTTAGAATCCATATTGTCTAAACCGAATAAAATTAAAAAAGACCTCTTTATGCCCCGGGCGATCCTCTTTCACGATCCTTTCAGAAGTAGAGGCGACACAGACAAATCCGAACTTCCGTAACAAACGAACCAAAGCAAACGAGAAACACATTTCACCCATAATATGCACCACATCTTCGGACGGATCATATCGCTCGATGATCTCATGAGCATACTCCATCGATAAGGAGGCGACATACCCCTCGCCTTCCGTTGCCGGAATATCAGGAAAAGGATACTCCACTATATCTCCGTATTGACGTGCGTCTGCCAATTGCTTCTCTGACCAATTGGTGGAGGGGTGGTTGGATAGATTTATGAACATATCAATCTTTTGCGGTCTTTTTTATCTGCATTATAAAATTCTCAAAAAGCTGAGAGTCCTCAATATCCTCTCTACACTTATACTGTATACCCATATTCTTAGCTGTATTTTTCAGCTTATCATCTTTAGGAGCAAGCGAGACGATAAAGGTATTAGCAGATAATCCCAAAACGGCCTCTTTGATAGCAGTTGCCTTATAGACCGTTTCATTAAACATTTTCTCTCCCAATATGCCGGTCTTACACTCTATCACAAACAATTTATTGCCGGAGATAAACACAACATCCAAATCATTTTGATTTGTATTCTCAGTTCGTTTGATTAGAACACCTAATTTTATGTCTTGAGGACTTATGTACTTCTTAATCTTGTAATAAAGATATTCCTCAAACCATCCTCCTGTCAAATATTCTATTTCACCACGATTTAAATAGCCCGATTCTTCCATAGGGAAATCTATGTTACTCAAGAAATCATTTAAGCCATCTATACGTGGCTTCTTTTCTGTTGACATACAAGTTTCAAGGCTATACACTGCCATTTTTTTCTTAATATTCCGATACGATCTCAATAAATCAATCGCTTTAAAATTCAATGTTCCATCCACAAACCGATTGAAGAAATAATCACAATATGCCTCACCCTTTACAAGTTTCTTCTCTGTAAATGTCACATTGTAATTGGAAAAATATTCTTTAACAGTCAATCGGTAATCCAACGCTATAGAATCATTCTCAGAAAGTTTCAGCAACTCATTTTTCGGAAATGGAATGTAAAAGAATTGACTGTTATATCTCTCAAATACATTTTGGACAAGCAAACTCATATATTTTGTTCCACCTGTCAAATTAACAATATAAGAACACTCTGAAGATATTTGAACCTGTAATTTTGACTCCATATCTTTCCAACGTTCTTCTTCTCCATCTTGAAAAAGAATGGATTCAATGGTACAATTCACATAACCTAATGATTGCTTGATCCATTCTATCCTTTCCGCAAATTTTTGGGAAGAAATGAACAACAGTTTATCTCCAATTTGAAACATTTCCTTGATAAACAAATAGTTTGGAATTGTTTGCTCTGATATAATATTTACTATGACTCTATTCATGACACTACTCTTTAAATCAACGACAATTTAACAAATCCTAAGATATCACTATCCTCATCTATCCTGCGGGACTTCGGAAAATCATATTCTTGGTATCGTCCGTTATTTGGACGAGAAACAGCGATTACCTCGTCAAAATTATTTAAGGCCTCACACCAAGCACCCGTAATGAACCGCCAACCGGATCCATGCCCTATGCGTAATACACACTCTTTGCTCTCTTGACAATTTTTAGTTTCATCAAGAATATGCCGCATACTTGCAATATAATCTTCTGCTCCCTCTTTATTACTACTTATATCACTCCAATAAGCTATCTCATCAGAGACCAAATCCTTGGTATGCCTATTAAGTGACACAAACAATGAAGGTTCCGATTCCATCTCTTTAGGGAGATCGCCTATGTTTTGGGATCTTGCTTTACACCATGAATAAGTATTCTCGGCAAGTTTCAACTGAAAAATGGAATCGCAACCAGCCCCGATCGCTTCCACTACTTGCGATTTAGAACGATCTTGCAGATTCGTTTTTTGTGTAACATTCAAGTTTATCATACGCATGGCGATCTCACATTCTCTCTCGAAGTAGGCATCGCCGACTTGAAGAAAACGAAATATATCGTTATTTGGATCTCTTCCGAATAGTTCTATCTCTACCCGTCTGGCTCCCATTTTTTCCCGGGAAATCCTGATCTCTTTTTCCAAAGGACGATCCTTCGCTACTGTCGCTAAGATAGCGGTCCGTATGGCTCCTTTGATCGAACTGCCCGGGATATAAGGCAAACCCATTCCATCGTGTAAACATTCTTTCAAGGTATCGGTTGCCTTGATCGCACCCGCACAGTTCGTAATGATACGTTGGGAATAATCATCCGGATACGCATTCTTTCTATAGCGACGAACAAAATCTCGTATACTTTCCTCTTTCTTCTCAATCGAAAGCACCCAATCATCAATGTGTTCCACTCCTATAAAGTCCAAGATTTTCTTAGGATCAATCACATGAATAAATGAATCACCGCCTTGCGAGGATAGAACAAAATCGGCATTCCTTTGCAAGAAATTTCCATTTCCTATATGTATAGGCGTGAGTGTTTCTATTTTCACCTTGCTCATATCCTTACAGTTTAAATTTAACAGGAACAATAAAAGGCTTTCCGCTTCGAAAAACAGGGTGCAATCGCTCATCGTCCCAGTGAGGTCGAAGATTGACGACCTTCCCGCTTAAACGACTGGTTGTCTTAAACACGGAACCAACATTGAACATATACACGGATTTCTTACGCAAATGCCTGAAATCCATCTCTTGGCTCCCGGCTATATATCCACCTCGGTGCAGCAAATCATAGCAAGAATCATGTAGGTTCAACAACTCTACATCCTCTTTTGCCGGAATGAAAAGAGACAATAATAATTGAGAGTCGGGAGCGTCGATCTCTGGCAAAGACAAGTTCCTTATCTCTACATCAAATTTTCCCCCTCCAATATTCTTATCGGTTCCAATACCAAACTCCCCCAATTGCTTGAACAATCGGATCAGATCGTCTCGTTGGCTATTCGGCGTATCCAGTAAGCAATACAACCCTGCATCCAAATGAAAATAAACCCACTCAAAGAAAAACGGATCCGCATAGATCCCTTCTTCACGGGGTATCGTAACCCGTTGGTTCACCTTTGATTTATAAGGCCTTCTAAAGTCCTCATTCCTTATGGATGATAACAAGAATTGGTCTTGCAGCTGCCGTTCCTTTACTGATACCTCTTTCCCGGCGGCCAACTCGCTCCATAAATCCACCTCGATATATTTTATCTTCTTCAGCTTTTTCCTCGACACATACTCCTCGCCATCCGAGATAGTAACGCTCATCTTCCCTTGAGGTCTCGGAAGAAAATAGCGATCTCCGACAAACGGGAAAGCGGAGCTTAGGGTAAACGAATTCAAGAATTCTTCCAGATCCCCACTTTCTCCATTCTGAGCTTTCATGGCTGCCAAAGCCGCGGATAAAGTGTCACTTTGCAAATCCAAAGCGGAGAAATCATAATTCTCTTTCCCCGTTCCTATATGCAAAGGAGCCATACTCTTTAATTTGACAAGGGTGTAGATCGCCATAATCAATAGGTTTTCGGTTCACCCTCCGGATTATCTAATTCAATGGACACTTGTCCATATCCCCGTGATCCATGTCCTCCCAGATAGTCGTCTCGCAACAAACAAAGAGCCAAATTCAGCGTTTCCTTCAATTGCTTTTCATCCTCACCCTCAAAAATATTCAATACCATGTTTAGCTTGAACTTCGCCCCCGCGGGAACACGCTCGAAGGTGCGAGGATTCGCTTTCGCCGTAACCCGATCGATAGCCACTTCCGTCTTGCTTTCCGTATAAGGAAGATCCGTATTGGCAAACAACTCCGGTTCACTAAGATCCAACTCCGCATCCCTGACGATCAAGCGGGAGGGCCTGTTATTATTTTTTCCAGTAGCTACCCCAAACAATCGTCCGGAAATGGAATCCGGATCCTCGCTGGCTCTCGCTTCCCCTTTATTATTGACAGACGCACAACCTTTCGATATCTCGACTAACGCTCTCATCTTCCCTTTCAAAGAGCTTCCCGGAATATAGGGAACGTTATTAATAGGATTGCGAACCACAAATTTATCCGGACCACCGATATTCAACGCCGCATTGGTTCCTCCGATATGCAAACCGGTCTTCAAGGTAATTGTGCCTGTATAAATAATCTTCTTTATCAATTTTATTGTAGCCATAACTCTTTCGTTTTTCTAAATGAAACAAACTTATTAATCTTTTCCCCCATAAGCCTTATGATAAGCAAGTATAGCCTCAATGAGCCCACAGAAATTATGATAGCTTTTTTGATCTGAGACATCCGAAGCGGCCTTGTCAAAGATCTTCTTAAACAATTTCAGCCCCTCATTCTTATTGTCACGCCCTAGCGCATAAGCCACCTTGGGTTTCAATAAGAAGAAAGACGATTTCTCATTTTCAAAGGTTCCCATTTGAATCCGTTTGATCTCTCCATATATACTACGGATCTTAGAATTGGTCAATTCGTTTTCTGCCATGAACTTACCCGCTTGTTCCGCATATTCTACCAAGCTAGCGGAGGCTTCGCAAGTGATCCACTCTTTTTCATAATTCAATCGGCCGAAAACTTGTTCTACGGTTTCTTTTTCGTTTCCCCGATCTTGAAATCTTCTATTGCCCACATTTTGTCCACCCATACGTGAGCGGGAATTTCCACCCCTATTAAAATTATTGTCGTACATCGCTTTTATGTTTTAAGTTATTCTTTATCTTTCCTATATTCCAGTTCCGCCCATCGTGCCGCGAAACTCCACAATTCAAGCGCATGATAATCGGTTCGCAAAGGCTCACCGCCCAAAGTCCCTTTATCCCGGTCGCACACCTCATGGATGCAACAAACGATCAGCTTCTTGACGCTCTCATCGCTACTACGCTCTTTCATGCGGCTCAAGTCATACGTTAGCATCCAATAGGTTTTAGGTCTTGTTATCATATGCTTGACGATTCCTGCATTTGCGTAATGATTCATAAGTTTTGACAAAAAAGACTTGGGTAATTTGTCGGCCTTCAACAGATCGCACAACCTTTCTTTCAGATGTTTCACCGCAATATACTCCCACTCCCAATTCAAGGGCATATCCATGAACGAGATAGCGTTTTTCTCGCATCCGCACTCATCACGTACATTATATATTATATGTGATTTTGCTAGCTTTTCCTCCTCTGCGCTCTCCTCGGCTCCTTTCATGATCGGAAACTTAGAAGGAATGATCGCAATTCCTCCGGATAAGGAGAACGCCGGATTCTTGCAAGTGAACAACTTGAAATCCTCTTTTATCCTTTCCGCCAGCTTGATCGCTACATCCCAGCTTGCGACGATAAACACGTCATCGCCACCACTATAAACGATAAAGGATCGATCCGGCTCCGTCTCCCTCCAAACCGTATTCAGATAACCGGAGAAAAAGAAATCAAAAGAACGACTCAACGCAGCGAAGCGAGATAACGTGGCCCGCTCCGGAGCGATCCCATTTTGGAAAATATTCCCTAGATTATCCACGTCCATCCGCAGCACTCCCATTCTAGAGAAGTTGTCATTCTTGCACATCTCCTCGAAGGTAGGTACATTCCGCATATCCGTCTCGTTCCCTCCGTAAAACTCAAGCCCATAAATGTTATTGATACCATCTATCGTACGCAAGAAGTCACAATTTCCATTTTTCCCGTTTAAAGTAATTACCGATACCTTGTCTGCCGAGGCTCGCAATTGATCTTTCATCTTCTCTAAGTCGGCATTGTTCAAGAAATAATAGGTGAATCCCAACTGTGCGGGAGATATCTGCATCTCGTTTTTCCAATAAGGCAAAGGTTCTCCCTCTTTCACGACTATCAAGTTCGTCTCTCTCAGTTTACGACCTATTTCGATCTGTCCATTCGTAATCGTCTTCAAGCTCAAGTCTTCTTTTTCGATTATCGGTTCACCCGGTAAAAACTCTTCTCCGGTGATACTATCCCGCCGGGTATCCCCTCCTTGCATGAGGGGTTCGAAGAAAGAGGCATATTCTGTTTCGATTAAAGAGGCGAACTTGGTAGACTTCTTCCGATCTCGTTTCACGAACAGTTTTCCCCAGACCTGTCCCAGACTCTCGTTCCCTTTGTGCATCAAAGCCTCTTTCGACAACTCGATGCTGTCGATCGCCACAAACAGGGTCGTACCATGCGTCTCGAAAAAACGCTTCTCGATCGTTTGGATGGCTTTCCGCAATTGCCTCCTTACGAATTCCGTGTTGGGAGCCAACAAATAAAAACCTCCACCGGAATTATAAATCACGTTCGCTTGAAACAGACACAGCTCCTTCAACAAGTAGCGCACGACCGCATCCGATAAGATACGCAAGTAGAACGATCGTCCTTTTAGGTTCTTACCTGCATATTTAGATACGATTTGATAAATATAGGATTGGATACCACTGAAATCCGCTCCGATCAAAAGGAAAGGATTTTTGCCTTCTCCACCTTCTGCTTGGTAATCATAAAGGCAAACAGCCAGTGCCGCAGTTGTCTTCAAGTGATCATATAAAGAAACATCCGGAAAATGGATCGTGCTGGCCGGGATGCAACTCGTATATTTCAGTAATAAGCTCAAAAGAGTCTCGGAAAAGGCACGATATGTATTGGATTGGATAAACTTGAATTCTCCCTTGAAATCTTTCCACAAAGTCTCATAATCCGGAGATGTCTCAAAATTCGAACCGGGGAAACAAGTCTTCGATAATTCCATCTTATGAACGGGAAGATGCGACCAATCCTTCTTTTCCACATATGTTCGCACTTGTTTGGGATTGATCGTCTCTAGCACCGAGATCATACGTTTTCGCTTGAAAGCATCCCATGTGGTCTCTGTCTCGTCCATCGCATCTCTCAACGCTTCGGTCGAACTTCTGTCCATACCGGAAGAAAGGCAATCTGCCTCTTTGATGATACGTCCCCATTCCGATAATTGCTCCATCGCCAAATGATGCCCCGCAGCTAATCCTTGCAGACTATCCCGTGAAGAGAACAATGCTTCTTTCTCATCATGCAACAGGTTCTTGAACACGGGTACGAAATCTTCGATAAATTGTGCGGTCCATAACACGTGCTTATGGGTATATTTCCCAGCATGCACAGGACAAAATGAGCTTTCGTCCTTACAATGTTCTTTCAAATGTTTACTTGTCCGGACGCTACCTTGATCCGCACGTTGATAGAATTTTCCGATATCGTGCAACAATGCCGCCAAATAGATCCGTTCTCTTATATTTTCCATGTCTTCGATCAGATTAAGGATATTTATTTCTCAAAAATAAGGATAATAAAATGAAGGTTCAAAATTCTCGCTCGGAAAGAGGAGTTTAACCGTATATTGTCCCATTTCCCAAGCTCACCCCCTTGCCTAAGCCGATGTTGTCAGGTAGGGAGACATTGGTTTTGAAACGAACGTTGAACGCCATCATCCGTACCCCTTTGTAGGTGATCCAATAGGGATTCTCCACTTCCAATATCTTACACGTCAACCGAGTATCAAAATAGATACCCAACCCCTTGGCGAACGAGAGGATATTGCCGATCAACTTCTTCTCCAAAAAGTCATAACGTTCGGCAAGTCCTTCCAATCGCTGATAGATCCGGTAATTATCCTCATTGAAAGGTAACCAGCGATGCAAGCGATAGGTGAAAGAAGACTCCCATGGTTGGATCACTACCTGTTGGGGGTGGATTGACTCAATCTCCATCCTTACCGCCCGATCGCCTATCCGAAAACAAAAATCACCGGCCGAGAATAGTTCCCCGATAGCCTCCGTTCCCTCTTCCAAACAGACAAGGGCCGCTTTGCCAAAGAGGCGTTTGTATTGGATCAATGGATAAGAATAGCGAAAGTTATCGTTCATATGATTATGGAACAAGACCGAGGCTTCCGGCAATTTGCTCAATACGGCTCCGCGAAACATCTCGATCTCGTTGTTCTGAAGCTCGTTATGGAATCGGACACAAAGTATTCTAATCTTTCTCATGATTTCTATTTGGTTTAACACCAAAAATAGGGATAAGAAACGAATCCTACAACATTTATTGTCATTTTGTTCTCCAAAAGATGTGTTTTGTGACAAGTGTTTTGTGGCAAATTGATAAAATAAGGGAGAATAGAGAGACGAAAGGCTCGTTTTTGGGTAGAAATAGCATGGCTCATGTGCACAAGTAGTGGTTTGAGCGTGTTCCGGTAGTCGTTTCGGGACACGCCAGTACTGTCGTTGGGCATCGAAAGTAGCCAAGAATAGGGTTATCAGCAGTCTTGAATAGGCATTCTAACCTTGTTACAACCCAGCCGTGATCCTAAAAAACGTCCAAACAACTGCCGTGATAGGAATTAAGGTGAATTATTTTCGCTCAAATGAAAGACTGCTTTTTCAACATCTAGTTAATAAACAGTACATTGCTATTTTTTTCTTGCGAATTTGGAAGCGAGATGTACTTTACCCCGAAATATTCGATTCTCAAAGGGTTTGGATAACAAATTGTCAAATTGTCAATTCTTTGGGAAAGTCGAGATTTTGGTGAATTTGTTATAATCCTTGTTATAATGGAATTACCTCTCTGACATATCAAAATAACAATAGAACCAGCGGCAACGGATAAGTCTTAATCCTTATTCTAATGGAACTACCTCTCTGACGAAAATAAAAATAAAAGCAGAGTTAAAATTGTCTGAGTCTTAATCCTTATTCTAATGGAACTATCTCTCTGACCGTAATACGTACATTACCTGATGGTACACCTGCAAGGTCTTAATCCTTATTCTAATGGAACTACCTCTCTGACAAACTTTTTCACAAAGATACGCCACTTTCTATGGAGTCTTAATCCTTATTCTAATGGAACTACCTCTCTGACCGGTTAAAGCGTGGTGTCAACTATTTAAATCCGGAAAGTCTTAATCCTTATTCTAATGGAACTACCTCTCTGACGCGTGGTGTCAGCTATTTAAAAGCGGTAAAGAGGTGTCTTAATCCTTATTCTAATGGAACTACCTCTCTGACGATATTAAGTAAAGAGATTTCGTATGTTACGGAAAAGGTCTTAATCCTTATTCTAATGGAACTACCTCTCTGACTAACAGATGCGCTAGGACGTAAGGTTATCCTAGTTGGGTCTTAATCCTTATTCTAATGGAACTACCTCTCTGACTTAATTTAAACAAAATTGATATGAAAGCGTTTATTACAGTCTTAATCCTTATTCTAATGGAACTACCTCTCTGACAAGAAAGCAAGTGAGAAAACGCTAACAGGTGCGGTGTCTTAATCCTTATTCTAATGGAACTACCTCTCTGACACCGTAAAATGCTATGGATTTGTCTATCAAGGATAAGTCTTAATCCTTATTCTAATGGAACTACCTCTCTGACTTGAAGTAACAGGCTTTCCTGACTTTGTTCGTAAGTCTTAATCCTTATTCTAATGGAACTACCTCTCTGACCCTTCGTCTCCTCTCCACGTGAACAGGAACCAAACAGTCTTAATCCTTATTCTAATGGAACTACCTCTCTGACGCGTATACAAATTCAAGAAACTTAAAGAGATGAAGCGTCTTAATCCTTATTCTAATGGAACTACCTCTCTGACGAGACGACTATGAAGTGTACGATCATGAGTCTAGAAGTCTTAATCCTTATTCTAATGGAACTACCTCTCTGACGAGCAGATGCATTTGCTGGTGCTCAATCAGCTGGGTCTTAATCCTTATTCTAATGGAACTACCTCTCTGACATGTCATGGATTTGGTTATCAAGACTAAAGACGTTGTCTTAATCCTTATTCTAATGGAACTACCTCTCTGACTATCAGATGACGAGGCGACAGTTTAATCAGTTGAGTCTTAATCCTTATTCTAATGGAACTACCTCTCTGACGTTATGGTAGCACACCTATGCGTTCCCGTCGCGCTAGTCTTAATCCTTATTCTAATGGAACTACCTCTCTGACGGCAAAATTCTTAAACCTATATATTCCAAATCTATACCTTAGAAATTCATATACTTCCACTCTTTAATTCACAAATATTAACCTGTTTTTAAGAGACTGCGAAGGTAGTGATTTTTTCAATAAGTTAAAGAGCGATTTGAGCTAAATTAGGGCAACCGCACCAAAATTCCCTAGTTGGCAAAGTAACTTAACTTCATCGACCAAGTATCTTAAGATACTTTGCCAACACAACTAAGATACTTGGTCGATGAAGTTAAGTTACTTGCCGACCGTCAAAAAGAACCGGAATCCCTTGCCGGAGGGCGAGTCACGTGCATTCAAGAAAACAATTCACAAATCCTCCATTTTTTATCTAACCGCATAATAAACAACGATATAAAGAACCATCAAAGCGATCAAAATGATAGTTTGAAGCCATCTGTAAATAGCTTTCCAAGCCATAAGTTAGTGGCTAGAGGAACTCGCAAGTTGTTCACTTGACAAACCGTAAGTTATTCCTTTGGCAAGCCGTAAGTTGTTCACTTGAAGAGGCGATAAGCAACGGATAAATCGCTACTCCATATATGCTGTAAACATAATTTTGTTGCAGTTGCCCTAGAACTAAAGATTCAAAAGAACAACGTATTCTTATTGCGCATGATGATATCCAACGCTATCTTTTGGCCGATTATCTTCATCGAGCGAAGATAATCCGGAGAGATGGGGACGATCAAGATGCTATCCTTGTTCTCGTAAGCCGCTTGGACTTCCGCCAAATCACTACGGATATGATCATATTCCTCCACTCCCAAATCCGCCAAGAAGATAGAACGCTGTATCCGTATACAGCTTTTGCGCAGCAAGTATTTGGCCACTTGATAGCGGACCTTATTACTCTCTATGTCATACATCACAAAAAACAACATATTCGAAGAGGGCCTGTCAGCCCGGTTTACGATTCCTAATACCATTGCTATCCGCTCATCCAACGTGGATATCTCCTCCAGCTCATTTGGCTGTCGATTGGGAACTGATGAGCCGGAAATTCCCGCATGAACCAATTTGCGCATTACCTCCGCAAATGAAAGCGGAGGCTTTCCTTCTTTCTTTCTAGCCATAGATCTCAATAGTTGCTAATAAAGTTGCGAACCAAATCCGTCATCAATTCATTCAGCTCCGCATTTGTTCCAGAACGGGGAGAACGAACGACCGAAAAACCTTTTTTCCCGAAAAACAGATTTACCTCGGCCTGTTTCAGTCCCATCACGAAACGAATCTTCTTTCCATACTGAATGTTGATCACTTCCGAGATAACCACCCCGGTCTCTTCCACGTATGGTTTCAGCTTCAACATGATCTCATCCAGTTCTTTCGGCACGAAGATTGGTGCTTTCTCCTTATTAGGAGCTTTCGGATTGAGCAATTGCTTGATCCGATCCATCGCCTCCTTGTCCGGATCCGAAGAACCGATCCCTTCATCCCGCTTAGGAGAAGAAGCGGCATTCTCCTTGAGCATTTGTTCCTGCTTTCTCTTCAACTCAAACAATGCGCTAGGGCTATCTACGTCCAAGAACGCTCTCATATTTACCAAATCTGCATCCGGATTATAGTAGGCATCCGGATCCATGCTGATGAAGCAAGCCCTCGTCACGTCGCTCGTCCGCTTATCGGCCACCTGTTGCAAGGCGTACTGCTCGCTAAAGCTCATCAAGAATGATTTATAGAACAGGGAATACACCCCACTATCAAAGCAACGTTCGCTCAGCTTGAACAAGACCTTCAACCCGTCCTCACCCGGAGAAACAAAGGCCAAGACCACTCTAGAGTCTTCCTCTATCCGCCTGCGAGTCTCTTGTACAGACAGCCCCTTACCGGACAAATGATCGATGTCGATCATGAAATACTCCGCATAGGCGAAGTTCTCCGTCTTGCGATAAGGGGGATTGAACATCCCACATACCAAGTAAGGGAGTTGACGTTTCAACGCACCGTATTGTTTCTCGTCGATCTCCCTGACAATCCGCAATTGCCGGATTGCCGAGACGATGTTCGGACGAGGATTACGCAACGAATCATACACGGATTTAACGGGCACCTTGTGCAGCTGATCCGCGTTCGCAATAATGTTTATACCAGCGGAAATCATGATCAATTATATTTTTTCCATTGTTGCGCAAGCTCTTGCGCATAAAGCGTTATTTGATTCAATCGGCTTCTCGAAACACCCTTGACTACTACTACCTCGTCCAAGTAGTCATTCAAGGACTGGATCAGCACACGGCGTCCCAATGCTTCTAGCCAATAGGAGCCGTCTTCCCTTACCGAGTAATACTCATCGGTTACCACTCGCTGCATCAACAAGAGGCAAACAACATAATCCACCCATATCCGATACAGCTCTATTACATCGTAGACCAAGACTGGACGATTGTAGTCATCTCTGTGCATCACCCCGATATAAGGATCAATGCCTGCCTTGATCAAAGCTCCCTCGATCTTTCCGTATAGCAGCCCGTAACCATAGTTCAGCAAAGCATTGGCTATATCTGTCGCAGTATGTTGGCTTCTACCCACGAAATGGTACTCCTCTGGCAGGAACAAATTCAAGGTCTCAAAATAGATCCTCGAGGAAAGTCCTTCCCAGCCCCGCAAAGAAGGGGCCACATCGGTCACGATCTCTCCCTCGACACTCCTTATCTTTGCCCGATAATCCTCCAAGCGATCAATGGATTTACGCACTTTCTTCTCCATCTCGGCCGATCGGGGAGTCATAAGCAACAATAAGGCTTGCTGGTTCTCTATCTTCCTTGAGATAATCTCCTTGATCCATGAGACGGCATCTTTAGTAAAGGTAAAGCTCAATTGCCCTTTCCGGATCGTTGATACGGATCCATACTTCGGACTCCAAATCCGTCCTATCGGATGTCCGCTCCGGTCCATGAACAAGACTTCGATCTCCCTCTCTATGGCAAGCAGTACGGCATCGCTCGTTATCTGTGCGCCGCAACTGATCTGGATCGAAGTGATACCGATTGCCGGAATCCGCTGTTTCCCATCTTTCGAAAGGATAACAAAGCCTTCGTTATCACGACTGAGTGATGTCCCGAATGTGTTCAACACTAATTCCATACTCATTTGATTTTATCTTTTATCATGCGGACAAAACAACTCACACGATAAAACATGGTTTATCGCAAATATACATATTATTTTGTTTTTATTTCTAAAATTCATACCTTTAAGGTCAAATATGTATACATACTATTTAAAATCAAAGCGAATTGAAAATAATAACGTACAATACAAATGGATTAAGGGCTGCCGTAGGCAAAGGCTTGCCCGAATGGTTGGCTCAAGAACAGCCAGACGTGTTATGTATCCAAGAGACAAAGTTACAACCAGACCAGTTTCCGTCGGAAACATTCGAGGCTTTAGGATATAAGTCTTATTTGTTTAGTGCCCAAAAGAAGGGATATAGTGGCGTGGCCATTCTTACGAAACAGGAACCGGATCATATCGAGTATGGAATGGGATCGAGAAGTATGATAATGAGGGACGTTTCCTCCGTGCTGATTTCGGGGATGTATCGATCGTAAGTGTCTATCATCCTTCCGGGACTAGTAGGGATGAACGGCAGGATTTTAAGATGATATGGTTGGAAGATTTCCAGAAATATGTCGTTGAGTTACAGAAATCCCGTCCGAACTTAATTCTCTGTGGCGATTACAACATTTGCCACGAGCCGATAGATATTCATGATCCGATCAGGAACGCAAAGAACAGTGGTTTCCTTCCGGAAGAACGGGAATGGATGACTCGCTTCTTATCCGCAGGTTTTACGGATACATTTCGCTTCTTGAACCCGGATAAGCAAGAATATACATGGTGGAGTTATCGCTTCAATTCCAGATCTAAAAATAAAGGATGGCGTATTGATTATTGTATGGTTAGCGACAATATGAAGCCGAAAGTTAAAGCCGCTTATATATTAAATGATGCCGTACATTCTGATCATTGTCCGGCCGTATTAGAGATCGAATAATCTTTCATAATAAAAAGAAAGGATGTGTTCTTTTTGCGTAAGCGAACACATCCTTTTTTATTATTGAAAAAATGGAAATAAAGTCTATAAATGAACTTAGATTATCTCTGAATATCCAATGCTCCGATCAACTCTTTTACTGATTTAAAACCATGTCGGTCACAATAGTCATTCAATCCATCAATAACCTTGATAGAAACAGTTGGATCTACAAAGTTATAAGTTCCGATCTGGATAGCACTAGCCCCAGCTAACATGAACTCCACGGCATCTTTCCAATTTGAAATACCTCCCAAACCTATAATTGGAATCTTTACCGCATGATACGTTTGCCATACCATACGTAGAGCTACAGGTTTTACGCAAGGCCCGGAAAGACCTCCAGTTATTGTAGATAATATAGGTTTACGTTTCTCTGCGTCGATGGCCATTCCAAGCATCGTATTAATTAACGAAACAGAATCCGCACCCTCCGCTTCAACAGCTTTAGCGATCTCTGTAATATCAGTTACATTAGGAGAAAGTTTTACAATAAGTGTCTTTGGATAAACCCTACGAACAGCCTTTACAACCTCCCCCGCACCACACGTAGTAACGCCGAAAGCCATACCACCTTGCTTTACGTTCGGACAAGAAATGTTCAGTTCGATAGCGGGAATCCTATCTAACTCTGCGATCTTTTCCGCACACTCGACATACGTTTCAATCGAAGATCCACTCACGTTTACGATCATATTCGTATCGATGTCCTTGATCTCCGGATAAATATGCTCAGCGAAATAATCGGCGCCCTTATTCTGAAGCCCCACGGCATTCAACATTCCGGAAGGAGTCTCCGCCATTCTTGGATAATCATTACCTTCACGAGGTTGGATAGTGGTACCTTTCACGAAAATACCCCCCAAACGTGAAATATCCATGAAATCAGCATATTCTATACCATATCCGAACGTGCCGGATGCTGTCATTACCGGATTTTTCAACGGTAAATTCCCAATGTTTACATTTAATTCAGCCATGACAATTTCTCAATATTAAATACGGGACCTTCTGTACATACACACACATTATGATCTTCCTTGTTTTTCTCTACGCAGCACAAACAAGCACCTATGCCACAAGCCATCGTGTTCTCAAGAGAAACCTCGCAAGAAATAGCTTCCGCACCTGCGTATTTCGCTACCGCCACCATCATTGGTTTAGGACCACAAGTATAAATCTGGTCAAATCGAACCTCTTTAAGGATCGTATGGTTAGTCACATACCCTTTCTCGCCTAGCGAACCATCTTCGGTTGTGATATAAACCTTACCAAATCTCTGGAATTCATCTAATTGCAATACATCATCCTTAGAACGAGCCCCAAGTAGAAAAGTAGGCTCAAAACCGGCTTCTTTTAAACAAGCTCCTAGATATAACATCGGAGCGGTTCCAACACCACCACCAATCAGCAAAAGTCTTTTGTTCTCCTGTTCCTTGGAAGGAATTGTAAAACTATTACCCAGTGGTAGCATTATGTTTACAATATCACCGGGACGGAATTCTGCCATTTTTCTCGTGCCATCACCAACAAGTTGAATCAATAACCACAACTCATTTTTAGACTTATCTACATAGTTGACAGAAATCGGACGACGTAAGAATGTTGTAGGAGAGTTTTCTACATGAACCTCTACAAATTGTCCGGGAAGCATCTCTGGAAGATTCCCATCCGAGGTTAACTTTAGCAGGCAATAATTTTTATGAAGGTAACAGTTTTCAGTTACCTTCATGTCTAAGATGTACTTCTTCATATACACGATTACTCAATTTATCCGCAAAGATACATGAATATAACGTATATACCGAACAGTTTACCTTAGTCTTTCTTGTTTTTTTCAGGGACGAAAGTATCAAACGTATTGTCGGAGTAAAATATCATTATTTTACTAACATTTTTAGAAGGCTTTTCTTGGCATATAACTTGCTCTACAACAGGTTGTTTTTGGATGTTTACAGGTATCTCAACCCCAATTTCCTTGCGATTTTCGGCAACAACTTGTACATTGGGACGATTTTCAAGCATATTTGTAAACAAATTAGGTTCAGTTAACACATGTTCTCGGACCATTTCGCCTTTGCCAAACAATAGCCAGTCAGAATCAACATAAGTGAACCGTTCCAGTATTTTTAGCAGAACATCCAAACTCGGATTATTTCTCCCAGATATAATATGTGACATTGCCGAACGCTGTATACCGATCGATTCGGCAAATTTAGAAGGGGTAAGTCCTTCACGTTCCATTATTTTTAAAATACGATCTCTCATATTCATATATATCTTAAATTCTTACTAGAATACTGCCATTATGACTGTTTACTAAGATAAATATCCACAAAGTAAACTGGATACAAAGATAAATCAATATTTCCATTTGTGCAATTTATTTTTATAAAACTAAATTGATACATATGTATCACGCCGATACATATGTGATGGGTAGAACTGTAAACCGTGTTCAAGAAGGAGGTATAGAGTATTTAGAAAAACTTTAGAAAAATAGCATATATATCTGATCTATATGTAAATATAATAATACATATGATGTATAGTTAGGGGGTTTTTATACGTTTGTAGACAGAAAAACATGTTTAGTTAATGTAAACAATCAATATTTCTATATAAAAAACTGGTTATTTATAATTTATAGCAAATCTTACGTGGATAAAGAAATATATAGTAATCCATGATTTATATTAGTAATGTAAACATGGTACATTTGTAACATCTATATAATGATTACAAAAACCACCAACATTTGTAATCTACTCAAATACTTTTATTGTATATATGATTGTAAACATTCATTTCTCGGTTATATTTGTATACAATATAATTTTACTCTATTTATTTTACTGCCAACTTGTCTATTTTTCCTTTAACGGATAATGAAGGCAATCTATGGCTATACCGATTATAGCTTTAAGTATGGATTTCTTGGAATTTTTGAGGAAGAAGGTACGTGATTGAATAAATTTTAAAATCTCAGAGAGATAAAATATGCGTAATTAATTGATAAATAAACAAAAAGGCCTCTTTTTCCAGTTTGACTTTTTCATCATTCTAGGAAAAAAGGCCCTTTTGCCTGCACTAAGTCTATGATTTCTGTTTAATGTAAAATTTTGTAAAGTAATTCTTTTAGTAAATCTGCATCTGTCGCTGAAGAGTTTTCCACTCCCTTAGATCTTGCGTCAGTCGTTCGGATATCGCTGATCAAATTAAAAACTTTCATCGCTGGATAATTTTTCATCCCCAAAAGATAGTCCTTTACTTGATAAGTTCCCCGTAAACCAAGTGCGGTCATCAATCCTGATTCCGATCGATCCTTTGAATAATAACAAATCAGCAAGTTTGAGAAATAGTTAAATAATACAGGAAGTGTCATCTGTATCGGATTACTTTTAGGGTTTTTCTCAAAATACTGAGCGATCCGGTTAGCCTTTAATATATCCTTCATGGCAAGTGCCTTTATCAGCTCAAAGTTATTGTATTCTTTACTAATCCCTATATTTTGCTCGATCAATTCCGGTGTGATGCGTTTTGAGGCCTTTTCAGCCAAGATAATTGCCAGCTTATCTAATTCCTTATTGAGACGGTTTAAATCGTTTCCAAGGAAATCTGAGAGCATTTGAGCGGCTTTTGGATCGATACCGATAGAACGCTGTTGCATCAAAGAGGTGATAAAACTCGGCATTTTATAATCCGGGATCTTTTTTGACTCATATAAAATACCGTTTTTATCGGTTGCGGCCGCTAACGCACGACGGCGATCTAAAGTCTTATATTTGTAATTTATGACCAAAATAGTTGATGACAAAGGATTCTTCACATAACTGCTCAGCAACTCTATATCTCTCACTAATTGAGCCTCTCGAACAACTATCAATTGATATTCGGACATCATCGGAAAACGACGTGCCGCATTGATAATAGAAATAGCATCTGTATCTGCGCCGTACAGAATAATCTGATTGAAATCTCTCTCAGATTCCTCTAATACGCTTTTTAATAATAAATCTGTTATTTGATCGATGAAGAAAGGCTCTTCGCCCATTAACACATAAACAGGCTGAAACCTCCTTGCTGTTATATCCCTACAAATCTCCTCGAAAGTAATTTCTTTTTTTGCCATAAATTATGAGGTTTCGCTATTACCAACTAAAACGGATATGACGGATAGTTTTCTTACCATCCAAAATCTGTTGAAGAGCTTCAACTCCCAACATTACCTGTTCTCCTACAAATTGTTGAGTTACCTTCCGGTCACTCGCTTCTGTTTTTACACCATCTTCTTCCATCGGTTTATCCGATATCATCAACAATGCACCCGTAGGTATTTGGTTAGCGAAACCGGCAGTAAGCAAGGTCGCGGTTTCCATATCGATACCAGTGGCATGCGTACTACGAAGATATTCCTTGAAATCATTATCGTATTCCCAAACCCTACGATTTGTCGTGTAAATCGTACCTGTCCAATAATCTTTTCCATGATCACGTATGGCGGAAGAAATGGCACGAAGCATTGAAAAAGCGGGCAATGAAGGTACCTCAGGTGGTAAATACTCATTCGACGTTCCCTCACCTCGGATCGCCGCTATTGGCAATACATAATCCCCTAATACATTCGCTCTTTTTAATCCTCCACATTTACCGAGGAAAAGCACCGCTTTGGGCATGACTGCTGACAATAAATCCATGATTGTAGCAGCGTTCGCACTTCCCATCCCAAAATTGATAATGGTAATCCCTTCTGCCGAGGCATTGGGCATCGAACTTTTCAATCCCAAAATCGGGACATTAAAATGATCCGCAAATATCTCGACATATTTAGTAAAGTTAGTGAGTAATATGTGCTTAGTGAAGTCTTCTAGCTTTCGCTCGGTATAACGAGGCAGCCAATTTTCTACGATTTCTTGTTTTGTTCTCATAAATAACTACCTTTGAGGTGCATTTTAGTTTAGAATATAAATAGCAAATATAGCAAATGCTCCCATTAAATCTACCAAAATTCTCAGTCAAAGTTACGGAGAAAGCAGGAAAGCCTTCTATTTGGGATCCTGTACGCCGAAAATTTGTCGCATTAACGCCAGAGGAATGGGTACGACAACATTTCGTGAACTATTTGGTCACGGAAAAAAACTATCCTCAAGAACTTTTAGCGAATGAAGTAGCGGTAAAACTAAACGGAACATCCAAACGATGCGATACCGTTGCATACAATCGGTTTCTAGCACCTCTAATGATTATTGAATATAAAGCTCCACATATCGAGATAACAAGCGCTGTATTCGATCAAATCGTACGTTATAACATGGTCTTACACGTAAAATACTTAACCGTAAGCAACGGCATCCGTCATTTTTGTTGCAAAATTGACTATGAGAAACAGACGTATGCTTTCCTCGAAGATATACCGGAATACAATCTATTGGAGAAAATCGTTTAATTATCTAAAATAAGTCCCCCTTATCCTTCTATGCACTCGCACGGATCAGATAAGGGCTTACTCAGCCCAACCAGTGAGTAGTTCTATCGATTAGGAATTTACAGTTTGCAGATAAGTCATCTTGTTCTATATACTCGACATCACCGGAAGTCTTAGAAGGTAGCACCATATCTGATACTTCTACCTCCTCATTTTCAAGGCTGGCAAACTTAAACAGATTATATATGCTTGATAGAAAGAGAAGAAAAAGAAACAGGAATGCCTTTGCGACACTTCCTGTTTTTTCTATATATTGAGTAGATTTCAAATCCATATCCCACGCATTAAAAGTTACATGGGCACAAACATAGCAATATTCGTCAAATAAACAAATATTTTAACACGAAAATTTTACTTCGTAAAGAGATAATCCTCCGGTTTTGCGATTCGTAAAATATATTCCGGAGTATTAGGGAGCCTTTTCGCATACAAAGTGACAGAATCACCCCTCTCAGGCATCGTAGAATTTGATTCCAACGATATCTGGTCAACATTACGCAATTTTATTTCATCATCTTTATCGAAAAAGAATGAGTATCCTAATAAAACCGCAAAAAAAGATAAAATCAATGGCTTCATGTCTAACTTGTTTTTATGACTATATAAGCTTAGATGCTTATAAAACGATAAACGCTGCATATTATTTCAAAATAATTACATTTTTAATGTGCCGACATAGAAGTACGACTTATTTCGTTAATGAAGTATATATCCTATGACACATGCAGTATATATCCTATAGCATTTGAAGTATATCTTCGTAAAGAGGAGTTTCAGGGCCAAAATAAAAAAGGCGAGGATCTTAACCCCCGCCTTCTATCTGTAGATATAGAAATCCTATTTTATCCACCGAAATCATCGAAGTGCAACATCTCACGAGGTACACCCAAGTTATCCAGCATATTTTCCACGGCCTTTGACATCGGGCCCGGACCACACATGTAGTATTCGATATCTTCCGGAGCCTCGTGATCCTTCAAGTAAGTATCATGGATTACTTGATGAACGAATCCAGCCGTATATTTAACACCCGCAGCATCAGCGGCAGGATCAGGACGGTCAAGCGCCAAGTGGAACGTAAAGTTTGGGAATTCTTTCTCTATTTCCAAGAAATCTTCCAAATAGAACACTTCGTTCAAGGCACGTGCGCCATAGAAGTAAGACATCTTACGATCCGTAGTCTTCAACGTCTTCGTCATGTGCATGATTTGGGCACGCAACGGAGCCATACCAGCACCACCACCAATCCACATCATCTCTCTCTTAGAATCGAAAATTGGGTGGAAATCACCATAAGGACCACTCATAGTCACCTTATCACCCGGTTTCAACGTAAAGATATAAGAAGAAGCGATACCCGGCATCACATCCATGAAACCAACTTGTGGTTTCGGTTTGAACGGCGGCGTAGCGATACGCACGGTCAACATGATACGGTCACCCTCAGCAGGATAGTTAGCCATAGAATAGGCACGGATAGACGGTGAGTCGTTCTTACACTTCAAACCGAATAAACCGAATTTCTCCCAAGCCGGCAGATACTCGGGGCCGATCAAGCTCTTATCGATATCCTTGTTATAATCCATTGAGTATGTAGGGATCTTGATCTGAGCGTAAGAACCCGGAATAAAGTCCATGTGCTCACCTTTAGGCAACGCAACGATAAACTCCTTGATAAATGTAGCGACGTTCTTATTACTGATAACCTCGCATTCCCATTCCTTAACGCCAAATACCTCGTCTGGTACCTGAACGACCATATCCTCTTTCACCTTGCATTGACAAGCCAAACGCCAATGATCTTTCACTTGTTTACGAGAGAAGAAACCTTTCTCAGTAGGTAGGATCTCGCCACCGCCATCAATAACTTGAGCACGGCACTGACCGCATTTACCACCACCACCACAAGCGGAAGACAAGAAGATGCCACCGCTCTGTAGCGCACCTAGCAAAGTTCCACCAATCGGGGTCTCTATATCTTTCTCTCCGTTAACCTTCAAGCTTACATTCCCTGAAGGCACCAATTTTGCTTTGGCGAACAAAAGCAAACCGACCAAGATCAGCGTGATCAATAAGAATACTATTGCGCTGACACCAATCGTAAGTCCGCCCGACATTAATAAAGTCATCTTTATATTTTGTTTAATGCGTTAATACTTAAATCTTCAGACCAGAGAAACACATGAATGCCATACCCATCAAACCCGTGATGATGAAAGTAATACCCAAACCTTTCAAAGCATTGGGGACATTTGAATATGACAATTTCTCACGGATAGCCGCCATACCTACGATAGCCAGCAACCAACCGATACCAGATCCTAAACCATAAACAGTGGCGACACCTACATTAGGGAACGCTTTTTGTTGCATAAACAGAGAACCACCCAAGATAGCGCAGTTTACAGCGATCAGCGGCAAAAAGATACCAAGGGAAGCATACAAAGACGGAGAGAATTTCTCGACTACCATCTCGACCAACTGCACGAAAGAAGCGATAACGGCGATAAAGATAATAAACGCCAAGAAGCTAAGGTTCACCTCCGCATATTCCGGGCCTAACCAACTTAACGCACCTTCTTTCAATACATAATTCTCAAGCATATAGTTAATCGGCAACGTACAGAAAAGTACGAATGTCACTGCTATACCTAATCCTAAAGCGGTCTTCACGTTCTTTGAGACAGCCACGAAAGAGCACATACCCAAATAGTATGCGAAGATCATGTTGTCAACGAAGATCGAGCGGACGAATGTGCTTAATAATTGTTCCATTCTATTATTCGTTTAATCGTTAACATTAATTTTCTTGAAGTTCCTTGTTCTTAGCACGATGAACCCAAATAATAACAGCGATCACGATCAACGCCATCGGAGGCAAGATCATCAAACCATTGTTCACGTAACCCAGATCATAGAATGCCTGCGGAATCACTTGGAAACCCAATAAGGTACCAGATCCCAGCAATTCACGGAAGAAACCTACGATAATAAGAATAATCGCATATCCCAGACCGTTACCAATGCCATCCAAGAACGATTCCCATGGGCCGTTACCCAAGGCGAACGCTTCCAGACGTCCCATCAAGATACAGTTCGTAATGATCAAACCGACAAATACGGAAAGCTGTTTGTTTACGTCATAAGCAAAAGCTTTCAACACCTCACTAACGATTGTCACCAAAGCGGCAACTACCACCAATTGCACGATAATACGGATACGGTTCGGAATCGTATTACGCATCAATGAAATGATCACGTTAGCGAAAGCTACGACAGCCGTCACCGAGATACCCATCACGATGGCCGGCTCAAGTTTTGATGTTACAGCCAACGCAGAGCAAATACCCAACATCTGAACGACAACCGGGTTGTTAGCGCTCAACGGGCCTAACAGAACTTCTTTATTCTTTTCAGATAATAATCCCATCTTCTACTTAATTTTGTGAGGTCAAAAATTTAACATAACCGCTCAAGCTGTTGAATAACATTTCATCCACACCTTTACTGGTAATTGTACCACCTGAGATACCGTCTACATAATCCTGTCCCGCTACGCTCTTACCCGGCTTAACAACAGCGACAGACTTGAATTCTCCACTCATGAAGATCTTCTTACCTTTGAACTCATTGCTGAACGCCGGTTTAGAGATCTCAGCTCCCAGACCCGGAGTTTCACCTTGGTGGCTGAAGTCAGCACCATAAATAGTATTCTTATCACTATCTACAGAGATATAACCCCATAACGGACCCCAAAGACCTGCTCCATGCAAAGCCATGATATATTTCGGTTGACCATCTACATTCGCGACGAAAACCGGATATTGATGCTCAGCGGCAGCCTTAACTACATCCGTAGCGAAAGCGTCGCCTTCAACCTTCTCACCATTCTCGTTTACCAAGAAAGCTTCCTTGATCAACTCGTTGTACTTGGTCTCAGCCTCAGAAGAAGAAACATTTACGTTAATAGAACGCAGAATTTGTTGTCTCTTATCGTTATCCTCGTTCTGTTTCTGAAAACTTCTCAATGATTGTGAAGTAAACGCCAATACGACAGCCACTAGCACAACCATCACAGCCGCATAAACAACCGTATAAACATTGCTATCCCGGTTTATGCCTTTCTTAGCGGCGCCCTCCTCCTTGATTTCCTCAAATTCGGAAGCAGGAGCGGAACATACCGGGCAAGTGTCAGGAGCCTTATTTCCCTCGTGGACATAGCCACATACCTTACATTTATATTTAGCCATATTCCTTCTTACTTTATTTTATTACACGTTTCAATCTGCGAGAGATATTAGCTTCCACAACATAATAGTCGATCAGGGGAGCGAACACGTTCATCAACAGGATAGCGAGCATCATACCCTCTGGATAACCCGGGTTCAACGCACGAATAATAATGGCCATAGCACCTACAAGGAAACCATAGATATATTTACCTGTCTCCGTACGAGCGGAAGTCACAGGGTCTGTAGCCATGAACACGGCACCAAAAGCGAAACCACCTAAGAACAAGTGATCCAGCGGAGATACGCACATAGCGACCGTAGTACCGATCATATTAAAGATCAATGACATGAAAGCACCACCCACGAACACGGAAACCATTGTCTTCCAACTTGCGATACCCGTAACCAACAAGATAACCGCACCGATCAAAATAGCCAATACGGAAGTCTCACCGATAGAGCCCGGGATCAAACCAATAAACGCGTCCCAAGTAGAGATCGGGTTGCCTAATACGTCAACAGCTTGGAAAGAACCGATCATCTCCTTACCAGCGATAGCGACTTGTCCTAGCGGAGTAGCTCCGGAAAAACCGTCAACTACTTGGCCAGCCCCGATACCAAACGTATCAGCCGTACGAACGAACACTTGATCACCAGACATTGCTGCCGGGTAAGCGAAGAATAAGAACGCACGTGTAACCAATGCTACATTAAATATATTATATCCCGTACCACCAAATACCTCTTTCGCGAAAATAACAGCGAAAGCAGTAGCTACAGCGATCATCCATAACGGAGTATCGACCGGAACGATCATCGGAATCAAGATACCGGAAACCAAGAATCCTTCTTGAATCTCTTCCTTCTTCACTTGGGCGACAGCGAACTCTATACCCAAACCTACCACATACGAAACAATGATCTTAGGCAATACCGCCAAAAATCCAAAAATAAAAGTCATCAAAAATCCCGGCTCAGCCCCCACAGCTAAATTGTGCTGATAACCGACATTATACATACCAAAAAGCAAAGCAGGCAACAAAGCGATGATAACCACGGTCATGGCACGCTTTGAATCAATACAGTCATGAATATGTACGCCCGTTTTAGAGGTCTCGTTCGGAACAAATAAGAATGTTTCGAAACCGTCAAAAACAGAACGGAACATCGCCAGCTTTCCGCCTTCCTCAAAGTTAGGCTTAATCTTGTCGAGATAATTCCTTAACGCTTTCAATGTATTATAAGTTTTTTATGTTATTAATTCATTTCCTTATACAACAGGTTCAATCCGTCGCGAACGATCTTTTGCAACTCGATCTTGGAAGTGTCCACGAACTCGCAAAGAGCGAAGTCCTCGGGAGCCACCTCATAGATACCTAAGTTCTCCATCTTGTCGATATCGAACGCAATGATCGCTTTCAACAAATACTCCGGATAGATGTCCATCGGAAACACCTTATCGTATTCATTAGACATGATCATGGCACGTTTACCACCTTTGATACGGGCGTCGATCACATATTCCTTGCTAGTACCTAACCAGCTAAAGTAACTATGGCTAGCGCTGAACTGGTTGAAACGAGGCATAGCGAAACCTAAGAACTCATGCGTCTCATCACCTTCCGGAATCACGGTGATCTGGTTATCATAAGCGCCTAGGTAACCATCCATATTCACCTTGGTACCTGTCAAAACATTACCGCTGATAATACGGATATGTTCCTGTCCTAACACTTTACCGTTAACCAAGCTCTTAATCGTACAACCTGAAATCGTTTTAACGTAGCCTCTCTCGGTAGTCTCGGAACCGGTAATAGCAACCATACGGCTGAAATCGGCGACACCCTTGTTAAACAAGCGTCCGATAACGATCACGTCTGCCGGATTAACCGTCCAAACTACCTCACCCTTGTTAACGGGCTTGATATGATTGATCTGCACGCCAACGTTCGCTGCGGGATGCGGACCTTCTACTTCCACGATCTCCACACCTTTCATTCCGCTCACGACAGAACCACTTCTTACACCCACATACACTTTTCCATTCGTTAATTTAGCTAGGGCGTTTAATCCAGTCTGGAAATCAGCCTCCTGACCTTTTACGATAAAATCGAAGTTTGGAGCCAAAGGAGCGGAGTAAAAAGCCGAAACGAAGATATCACGCGGAGTATCCAATGGAGCGGCAACGATATCGTATGGGCGTTGCTTGATAAACGGCCACATACCAGCGTTCAGAAGTACCTCTTTCACCTCTGCTCCCTGTAGGGATGCTACGTTCTTCTTACCGAACTCCTCATACTCGATCTGCGCATCCGGCTTCACAACGATGCTTAGCACCTTACGCTTCTCTCCTCGGTTTACGGCAGTTACCTCGCCACTGACCGGCGAAACAAACTTGATCTCGGGGCGGTTCTTGTCAATCATCAGTACAGAACCGGCTTTGACTTTTTCTCCTACTTTCGCAACAACTTTGGGGAGAATACCGTTATAATAATCGGGGACGATCGCGTAAGACTCGCTCTTGCCGCCGTTTAACAGTACATCCGAAGCTTTGCCCTTCAGATTAATGTCTAAACCCTTTTTAATCTTAATCACATTTGCCATGATACAACTAAAATTGTTTATATGTAATTTTCCTGCAAAAGTAAACATTTTTTCATGCTTTAGAGCAGGGAAAGGCAAATAAATAGAGAAATAATTCCATAATTTTGCGTCGTTAAAGAAAGTAATAAGAAAATGAAAGTTTTTAAAATCCTATTTCTGCTGCTTATCACGGTTTTAGTACCGTTGAACGCTCAAGTGACTTACTTCACCAACGTTAGCGATAAGCAAATAAAGACCCTCCAAGTGAAGGTTGCCGGCGAGATGTTCTCCGATCCATTCATTGAACTGGGCGGTGAAAACCGTATCGAAGTTAATTTCGATGCTTTTAATCCGGGCTTCGGGCGATACGCCTATAATCTGGTTCATTGCAACGCCGATTGGACGCAATCGAATCTTTCCCCGATTGAGTATATGAATGGTTTCCAAGGGAGCACGATCGAGGATTTCGCCAATGCGATGGGTACTACGGTGCAATACACCAACTACCGATTACTTTTCCCAAACGATGACGTTCAACCGAAGGTCTCGGGGAATTATGCCTTGCAAGTATATAACGAGGATGATCCCTCCCAGATCGTATTTACCGCTTGCTTTTCTATTTTCGAGCCGATGGTTAGTGTCGCCGCTACGGTGAGCGGAAATACGGATATCGATACCAATCAGTCACACCAACAAGTCAGCTTTGCGATCAATAACAAGAATTTCCCCATCACCTATCCTCAGACCGACTTGAAAATCTGGGTTTATCAGAATAACCGCAGGGATAATGCCGTAACAGGTCTTCAGCCTATGACTATTTTAGAAAACCAGATCTCTTATACGAACAATCAGAACTTGATCTTTCCCGCAGGAAACGAATATCGCCGTATGGAATTTTTGAGCAACAAATACAATGGCATGCACGTAGAAAGTATCTCGTTCCATAATCCATATTACCATGTAGAGTTGATGACGGACTATCGGCGTGACCAATTATCGTATCAATACGATCAAGACCAAGACGGCCGTTTTTTCATCCGTTGCAGTAATTGTAACGACCCGGATACGGAAGCGGACTATTACATCGTTCACTTTACCCTCGCCATGGACTTAATTCCCGATGGAAACGTGTATTTGAACGGTGAATTATATAATAATGTATTGGACGAGAAAAGTAAGATGGGCTATAATCCGGAGACGCATCAATACGAGAAATCCGTCTTACTGAAACAAGGCAGTTACAACTATCAGTACCTCTTTGTCCCTAACGGACAGACCGTAGGACAGACCGGCCCTATCGAGGGTAATTTCTTCCAGACGGAGAACGAATATAGCATTTACGTCTACTATTGTCCAATGGGAGCACGGTATGATCGTTTAATCGGTGTAACTAGTATCAGAAATACAATGCCCGTGCTATAATTATTCGCGTAAAAGGCATACTTTTACGCATAAAATAATTGAGCATGAAAACGAGACGTATTGTTATCAGTACCGTATTATTAGTCGGGGGACTTCTCTCGATCGTTCAAGTCATGCCTAAAAATCCACTGTTGATAGGCGAAAGGTTATTTCCGTATGGAGGATGGATACAAGTGATACTTGCCATGCTATACGGTGGTTGGCTCTGCTATAAGATGCAAGATCGGCAAGAACGTCCCAAATGGAGAAAACGAGCGTGGTTGTTATTCTCGATCGTTTTTTTCGGGCAACTTGCTCTAGGGATTTTTGCCGATCCTATTTTCCTTATGACCGGGAAACTGCATTTACCGATCCCTGCGGTAATCTTGGCCGGACCGCTTTATCGCTTCGAGGGATTATTCATGCCCATACTTTTTATCAGCACCTTATTACTATCCGGTCCCGCTTGGTGTAGCCAGCTTTGTTACTTCGGGGCATTCGACGCATGGAGTGCCCGGGGAAAATTGGAACGAAAAAGGTTCCCCTATCACAAGCAAATGCGATACAGCATATTATTTCTGGTTATGTTGGGGGCCATCCTACTCCGAATATTCGGAGCGAGCGGCAGGATAGCCACCGCTTTTGGAATAGCGGTCGGAGTTATCGGCCTACTTGTCATGCTATTGTTTTCCAGAAAGAGACGGAAGATGGTGCATTGCAGTAGTTATTGTCCGATCGGGACTTTAGTGTCTTTCCTCAAATACCTCTCTCCTTTCCGGGTACGACTGACCACGGATTGTTGCCATTGCATGGCTTGCACAAACGCTTGCCGTTATGATGCCCTACATAAAGAAGAGATCGAGAAGGGAAAGATCGGCTATACCTGTACCTATTGCGGAGATTGCCTCTCCGCTTGCAAGCACGGGGCTATAGAATATTATTTCCCGGGATTGCGCCCGACTACTGCCGAGCGCCTATGGATCGTCGTAACGGTCGTATTACATACTTGTTTCTTGATGATCGCACGAATCTGAGCCGTATACTTGCTTGCCCATTATATAAGTACATACCGTATTCCGGTCATCGCCGAGGGTTTGCAGGCCAAACAGCTTATTCTCGATCGTCCATTTATCTCTCGAACGAAGATACTCCATACGCAATTTCTGGACAGAGGTAGCGGCATAATCCACGACTATGAAATCCGCTTCACGGCCAGGGAGGAAACTTCCGATTCGGTCGTCCAACGATAAGGCCCGTGCAGAGCCTAGCGTACATTTATAGATAGCCTCCAAAGCTGTCATCGGATAACCGTTCAACTGTTGTACCTTATAAGCCTCTCCCATCGTACGCCACATAGAGAAAGATGTACCCGCACCGACATCTGTCGCCAAGGTAGTACGTACGCCGTAACGGTTCGCTTCCCTCATATCGAATAATCCGCTTCCAAGGAAAAGGTTCGAGGTCGGGCAATGGGCGATAATGCCTCCCGTTTCTCCCAACCGCTTATATTCCCGATCGGTTAGATGGACACAATGCCCGAATATCGAACGATCGGTCAACAATCCGGCACGCTCATAGACCTCCAGATAATCCGCATGACCGGGACAGAGCGATAAGACAGATTCAATCTCTCCCAGATTCTCCGAAAGATGTGTCTGTATATAGGTACTGGGATATTCGGCATGTAAACGACCGGCAGACTTTAATTGATCCGGCGTACTGGTTATGGCGAAACGGGGCGTGATCACATAGTGATTCCGTCCTTTCCCGTCCCAATCCTCGATTAAGCTACGGCAGTCCAACTCACCCTGATGCGTGGTATCCATCAGATAATCCGGAGCGTTCCGGTTCATCATCACCTTTCCAGCCAAGATACACATATTATACTCCGTAGCCACGGAAAATAATGCGGTTACGGAAGCAGGATGAACCGTGGCATAAGCGGCACAAGTCGTAGTTCCGTTCTTCACCAGTTCCTTCACGAAAAAGCGAGCGATATCTTGTGCATATTCCATGGAAGAGAAAGCTTCCTCGGCGGGAAACGTATATTCGTCCAGCCAATCCAGAAGTTGCTTGCCATACATTCCCTGTATCTCCGACTGGGAGAAATGGATATGGGAATCAATAAAGCCGGGTGTAATCAATTTACCGGAATAGTCTGTCACCGGGAAATCCGGGTAACGGGAACGCATCGCCTCGAACGGCCCCGCCTCTACAATCTTTCCATCAACAACAGCCAGTTCCCCATCCTCAAAATAGCGGTAAGCCTCCACATGATCCAGCGGGGAAGCGATCAAATAGAACACTTCTCCCCTATATAAGTTCTTCATCATGGTCAAATAACAATTCGTTTATTTAATTGGTTCCACGTGCAAAGCGATGTGCGTAGCCTGACCGAACTTATCACGCAGATTCTGTTCGATCTCTTTCGTCAAGTCATGGGCACGAGTCACGGTTATCTGTCCGTCCACCCGTATATGCGCCTCGATAGCAAAATTATTACCGATGCGGCGGGTACGTAGATTATGCGGGCTCTTTACCTCGGGAACCTCACTAATGATCGCCAAGATCTCATCCTCCACCTCCTTCGGCAAAGATTTCTCCAATAAGTCATTAATCGCCGGGATCACTAGTTGTAAGGCTACTTTTACGATAAATAAACTGACAATCACAGCCGCCAACGGGTCCAGCACACGCCAATTATCCCCCAACAAAATCGCCCCTCCGATACCTAAAGCCGTACCGATCGAGGAAAAGGCATCCGAGCGATGATGCCAAGCGTTAGCGATAACGACTTGACTATTCTGCTTCCTTCCTACCCAAACCGTAATATGATACAGTAATTCCTTGATCACGATAGAGATAAGAGCAGCAACTAAAGCGATCATTCCCGGACTTTCCAACGGAATCCCCTTGAAATAAAAGTCATAAATCTTGTTCGCTCCCTCCCAGAAAAGGCCAAAACCTACACAAAGCAAGACGATACCGACAATTGAAGTCGCCAAAGTCTCGTATTTACCATGCCCGTAATCATGGCTCTCGTCCTTCGGCTTGGAAGATATATTGACAAAAAGAAGTACGATTATATCCGTTACGAAATCAGATAACGAATGCACCGCATCGGCGATCATAGCGCTACTATGCCCCCAGATACCCGCCACGAACTTGAATACCAATAAAACAAAATTAGCGAATGACCCTAAAAGTGTCACTCGCATAATCTCTTTTTTCCTCGCCTTTGGTGCCTCCTCCATAGAATCCCATTAACAAGATTTACCGGTCATGATGTCCAGCACCAGACGATCCGTCGCCTCCATTCCTTTAGAACCGATAGCGGTCAAGTTCGCGATCGATTTATCCACATCCTCATCGATGATACCTTCCACGGAAGTCACCACCTTATCCTCCATGGCCATCAAAGCGGAAAGCATCGCCGTAGATACGCCACTAGATACTTTCATCGCGCAACTCGGCTTGGCACCGTCACAGATCATTCCGGTAATATTACCGATCATATTCTTGATCGCATAAGAAATCCGCGCCTTATTTCCTCCCATCAAATAGGTGATAGCGCAACTCGCTCCCGTAGCGGCAACCACACAACCGCAAAGGGCGGACAAGCGTCCCAGACTTTGCTTGATATAGATCACCATCAAATGGCTTAACATCAACGCACGGATCAGTTGCTCTTCCGAGCATTGGATATCCTCGGCGAAAGAAAGAACCGGAAGCGTAGCGGCGATTCCTTGATTACCGCTTCCCGAATTACTCATCACCGGGATCATAGCGCCGTCCATGCGAGCGTCGCAAGCGGCGGAAGTCATGATCAACATATGCGTATAAGCGGAATCTCCCATGAACTTACGGCCGAAAGCACCCGAGACTGTCTTGCTTACGGTATGTCCGTAATTGCCTTTCATGGAAGCTTGGGCAGCTTTCTTATTCAACTCGGCCGTTTCTAAAATAAAACGAATCTCATCCAATGGCATTTCCATGGCAAACTCATAGACCATAGAGAAGGAAAGACGTAAATCCTTATTCTCACATACTTCCTCGCCAGAAGCGTTTGCCGTACGTAAATCAGTCAATACCTCCCCGTTTTTCTCTACATATATTATATGGGTATGCTCATGGCAAATGATCACCCTTGAACGATCGTTCCCTGCAGAACTTATAATTTCGATATAAAGTTTATCTACATTCTCTTTTAGGTCTATACTGATACATTTCTTGCAGACCATTTCCTTACCTTCTTTCAATCCCTCCGGAGTCAAGTCTTTCAGCACCTCTAGCCCATAAGCGGACTTACCGATGATCGATCCCAAAGCGATAGCGATAGGCAACCCCACCATGCCAGTCCCCGGGATTCCTACTCCCATGGCATTCTTCAGGATATTGGCGCTCAGATAAACCTCTATCTTCTCTGGCTTACGCCCCAGCACTTCCGCCGCTTTTGCGGCCGCCAAAGCCACGGCAATAGGTTCCGTACATCCGATAGCAGGGATTACCTCCCTGTGAATCAAATCTATAATTTGAGTTTTTATGATAGTATCCATACTGATAGTCTTTATTTAGAATTAGATAGTTAATATACAATAGATTAAGAACAAAACTCAACAACGATATCTCGCAAGGCATCGTATTGTTTTCCCAATGCATCTTCATAACGCAACGCTTCTTCCAGATTCCCTTCTCTCAACAGCGATAGTATATTATTCGATACATCGAATAGATTTACCAGACCTAAATTAGCGGCTATCCCTTTCAAGGTATGCGAATATAGCTTGGCATTCTCCAAATCCCGCTCTACTAAAGAGCTCCGTAATTTCACATACGAACCGTCTGTAGTAATAAATTTATATAGAAACTTTTTGAAGAGGCTATCACTATTCATAAAACGATCTAAGGTATTCTCTTTATCCCAAGCAGCTACATCTATTAATGCGTTATAAAAAGCATCGTTCTCATTCATTTTTTTATGATATTAGTTTTCGTACAAAATTAGGAATTTTATAGACACTACCAACGTTAGCGGTATTCTTTTTCTTTACTTACCGCAACTTGGGTACGGAACGATAATTTTAGTACTTTTGTCGCCTACTTCGGGACCTAGAACGCCCGGGCTGTATTTATCCGATTAATAGAATTGAAAAAGGAATGGGAATTTCATCGCCGCTTGTAGATTTGCAACATCAATATGATCTCCTGCAGAAAGAATATGAATATGAGAAGGAAACATACCGACAGCAATCCGAGCGTACGGGTTTGCGAAAACGAGTGGCGCAGGGCCTCTGTTGGTATCCGGTCACTCCGGGACGCAGTTATTATAACTCCTTAAACCAATTGGTGATCGAGATCGAAAGGACAGAAGACCGGGAGATCGAGCATAATTTTGAGTACGGGCGCCCGATTTGCTTCTTTACGGCAGATATCAGTGGTAAATTTAAGTATCTGGATTTCTCCGCCACGATCAGCTACGTGCAAGAGGACCGGATGGTGGTAGTTCTCCCCACTCCTTCCGCCTTGATGGATATACAAGGAAAAAGCAATGATCTCGGCGTGCAACTCTACTTCGACGAGACCAGCTATAAAACGATGTTTTCCGCTCTCTCGGACGTGATGCGGGCAAAAAACAACCAACTCTCTCATCTTAGGGATGTATTGCTGGGGCAGGAAAAACCGGGACAGCGGGAATTATTCCCGATCCGCTTCCCTTGGTTGAACCGTTCTCAGGAAGAAGCCGTAAATAAGGTATTGGGAGCGAAACAAGTATCTATCGTACACGGCCCTCCCGGAACCGGGAAAACAACCACCTTGGTGGAAGCCATTTACGAGACCCTTCACCGGGAGAATCAAGTGATCGTTTGCGCTCAAAGCAATACCGCCGTAGACTGCATCTCGGAGAAACTGGTAGATAGAGGCATTAACGTCCTGCGCATCGGGAACCCCACTCGTATCAATGACAAGATGCTCTCTTTCACATATGAACGCCGTTTCGAGTCGCATCCGGATTATCCCGAGTTATGGAGCATCCGGAAAGCGGTACGGGATATACAATCCAATATGCGAAAGAAAAGCCGGGAGGAACGGGATACGATCCGAAACCGCCTCTCCCGTTTGAAATTCCGGGCGACCGAACTGGAAGTCAAGATCGATACAGAGCTGTTCGACGAGGCTCGTGTTGTCGCTTGCACCTTGGTTGGCTCCGCAAACCGGGTCATGATGAACCGGCACTTCACGACCTTGTTTATCGATGAGGCCGCCCAAGCCTTGGAAGCCGCTTGCTGGATAGCGATCGGCAAGGCAGACCGGGTCATACTAGCGGGCGATCATCACCAATTGCCCCCTACTATTAAATGTATAGAAGCGGAACGAGAAGGCTTAGGACGTACCTTGATGCAAAAGATAGCCCACACGAAACCGGAAACGGTCTCTCTCCTGAAGATCCAATATCGTATGCACGAGGATATCATGCGCTTCTCCTCCCAATGGTTCTATCATAACGAACTCGAATCCGCTCCCGAGGTAAGTGGGCGGGGAATCTTGCGACTGGACACTCCCATCGTATGGTTCGATACGTCCGAGTGCGATTTCACGGAAAATGCGAGAGAGGAGACCATGAGCCGTGTCAACAGGCAAGAGGCGGAATTGCTCGTGGAACAATTACGCTCCTATATACAGAAAATATCCAAGGAGAGAGTGCTGGAAGAGAATATCGACTTCGGATTGATCTCCCCTTATAAGGCGCAGGTACAATACATCCGTAAATTGATCAAACAAGACGCTTTCTTCAAGCCTTTACGCAGACTGATCACCGTACACACCGTTGACGGTTTCCAAGGGCAAGAACGCGATGTCATCTTGATCAGTTTGGTAAGGGCCAACGAGGATGGAAAGATAGGCTTCTTGAACGACTTGCGGCGCATGAACGTAGCGATCACCCGTGCCCGTATGAAACTGATGATCTTGGGAGACGGTTCCACCCTTACCCGGCACGCATTTTATAAAGAACTCTATAATTATATCTCCCAAAGAGGTAAAATAATCACGATCAACACGAAACAAGAGCATGAACTATAAATTATTGGTACTGGATTTAGACGGTACACTGACAAACAGTAAAAAAGAGATCACCCCATTTACGAGGGAAACCCTTCTGCAAGCGCAGGAAAAAGGATTGCATCTGGTCTTAGCCTCCGGCCGGCCCACCTACGGTATCGTGCCTTTAGCCGAAGAACTGAACATAAAGCAATATGGTGGTTTTATCCTTTCCTTCAACGGCGGTAAGGTGATCGACTTGATGACAGACAAAGTACTTTTCGAACAGGCTTTGCCACCCGATATCGTACCTGTTTTATACAACCGCTCCAAAGAAGCGGGACTGGCTATCCTTTCCTACAACGGTAAATATATCTTAAGCGAGCATCCGGAAAATAAATACGTACAATACGAATCTTTCTTAACCAAAATGAAGATCAAGGCTACCGACGATTTTCTGCGGGATTTGCATCAGCCAGCCGATAAATGCTTGGTGGTAGGCGAACCGGAGATGTTGGTACCGTTGGAAGAGAAGCTCCGCCAAGAATTAGGGAAACGTATCAACGTATATCGTTCCGAGGCATTCTATCTGGAGCTTGTCCCCAAAGGCATCGACAAAGCCGCCTCGTTATCCCGCTTACTAGAGCGAACCCGGATAAAACAGGAGGAAGTGATCGCTATCGGCGACGGTTTCAACGATGTATCCATGATCCGTTTCGCCGGATTGGGAGTCGCTATGGCCAACGCCCAGCCCCCTGTCAAGGCCAATGCCGACCGCATCACCCAATACACGAACGATGAGGATGGAGTGGCTCGTTTCATCCAAGAATTGCTTTGAAAAAAAACACGTACGTATTTTCCGAAAAACATGTACATGTTTTCGCGAGAACACGTACGTGTTTTTTCAGAGACATTTACACCAGTATCGACACAGGCCAATGCCTATACCGGCATACGCCTATACCAGTAGTGCCGTAGGGCTACGCCAGTATAGGCGTGAGCTTGCGCCGATATACGTAAATTCCTTTCATGGAAATGTCTTCTAACTATCAACTATTTTATGTATATTTGTATTCTAAACCATAAAAATAAGACGCCATGAAGTACAAATTATTAGTCTTAGACGTAGATGGGACGTTGCTTAACGACAAGAAAGAGATAACTCCCCGGACCCATGCCGCCTTGTTAAAGGCTCAGCAGATGGGAGTTCATGTTGTATTGGCATCCGGCCGACCCACCAACGGGGTTCAACCCTTGGCGGAGGCTCTTGAATTGAATCATTACGGTGGTTTCATATTATCTTATAACGGAGGTCAGATCATCAATGCCCAGACCGGAGAATTGATGTTCGAGAAACGAATCGATCCGGCCATGATTCCTTATTTAAACCGGAAGGCGAAGGAAAACGGTTTCGCGATCTTCACATATCACAAGGACTATATCCTAACCGATAGCCCGGAAAACAAACATGTCCAAGAGGAGGCCGAACTCAATAAGATGCGCATCATCGGTGTGGAGAATTTCCCGGAAGCGGTGGATTTCGCACCCTGTAAGTGTATTCTTACCAGCGATGACGAGAACAATCTAGTGGGTCTCGAAAATCATTGGAAGAAACGTCTGGACGGGGTATTGGAAGCTTTCCGCTCCGAGGACTATTTCTTGGAGGTAGCTCCTCATTTCATCAATAAGGGAAATACGTTGGCGGTATTGATGGAGATGCTGAATATCACGACCGAAGAGGTTGTCGCTATCGGTGATGGCGTGGCCGACGTATCCATGCTTCAATTAGCCGGTACCGGCGTGGCGATGGGTAACGCACGCGATTCCGTAAAGGCTTGTGCCGATTTCACGACCTTACCCAATAATATGGAAGGTGTGGCGGTAGCGATCGAGAAAGCGATCCTTGCCACGATCAAACCCACAGAGGTTCCGTTAGATCAACTAAACGCACGGGCCAAACATGCTTTAATGGGTAATCTAGGCATTCAATATACCTATGCGTCGGAGGATCGTGTGGAAGCGACCATGCCTGTAGACGAACGGACCCGCCAGCCTTTCGGTATCTTGCACGGAGGCGCTACACTGGCTCTGGCAGAGACCGTGGCCGGACTAGGTTCCATGATTCTGGCGAAACCGGACGAGATGGTAGTCGGCATGCAAGTTAGCGGCAGCCATATGTCGTCCGCCCACGAGGGAGACACGGTACGTGCCGTCGGGACGATTATCCACAAAGGCCGTTCATCCCATGTGTGGAACGTAGACATATTCACCTCTACCGACAAACTGGTTTCCTCTGTACGGGTAATCAATAGTATACTAAAGAAGAAATGATTCCAAGAGATTCTTACGAAATAATAGACACGTTGATCAAGCAAGGCCGGAGTTTCGCTATTTGGCGTATTCCCGGTGAGGATAGGCTCCATTTCAGGATGCAAAGTGCCGGCTCTCCTTGCCTATTATACGACATAAAAGACTTAAATGAACGGAGCGGTTTTGTAATCGCTCCGTTTCAGGTGACAGCGGAACGACCTATCGTTTTAATCCAACCGGATTGCTTTGAAATCCCCTCCGAATCCGATTGGGATTTCTCTCGAGAGAAAAACGAATTCCCTTCGAATGAAATCGAAATCCCGTCCGAATCCGAGGAGAAGGAACGATACGCTTACCATTTCTCCCTGTTTACCAACCCTTTGCTAAAAGGAAGCCAAGATAAACTAGTCCTATCCCGTAGCAAAACGATCTGGAAAGATCCCTCTTTCTCACCCGGCAAGGCATTCTTCGCCGCGGAAGAACGATATATCCGCTCCTATGTCTACCTTTGCCATACCTCGGAAACCGGAACTTGGATGGGTGGGACACCGGAAATCTTGTTATCCGGCGAGAAAGGCGACTGGCAAACGGTAGCTTTGGCCGGAACCCAATCCTTACGAGACGGGAAATTACCGAAAAGCTGGGACCATAAGAATTGGAGAGAACAGCAATTAGTCGCCTCCTATATACGCCGCCAGCTGTCCACCTTGGGTATTACTCCCGAGGAGAAGGGGCCTTATTCAGCCCGGGCCGGAGAGGTTTCTCATTTGAAAAGTGATTTCTTCTTCTCCTTGCCGAATCCCGAGAAGCTGGGTGATGTCCTTCAACTATTACACCCTACTCCAGCAGTTTGCGGTCTTCCCAAGGAGGAGGCTTATCATTTCATCATCGAGAATGAGGGGTACGATCGTAGCTATTACTCCGGTTTCATCGGTTGGCTGGATCCCAAAGGCAAAACAGATCTGTACGTAAACCTCCGTTGCATGAATATCCTCCCCCAAACCTTTACGCTGTATGCCGGAGGCGGTCTGTTGGCGGCCTCGCAGCTAGAAGATGAGTGGCAGGAGACAGAGGATAAATTAGATACGATGCGGAGAATAGTGGGTAATTTATAATTTTATATCATATAATGTATAGCGATAAAAAGAACATCCTTCAATTGGTAGCCTTGCTGATAGAGCACGGCGTAAGTAATATCGTGCTATGTCCGGGAAGCCGGAACTCTCCGATTGTGCACACATTGGCAAACCATTCGTTCTTCAATTGCCATTCCGTGACGGATGAACGAAGCGCGGGATTCTTTGCCGTAGGGCTAGCGTTGCACGGAGGTAAGCCGGCGGCTGTTTGCTGTACCTCGGGCACGGCCTTGCTGAATATACATCCGGCGGTAGCGGAGGCTTTCTATCAGAAAGTTCCACTTGTCGTGATATCCGCCGACCGCCCCGCCGCATGGATCGGGCAAATGGACGGACAGACCTTGCCGCAACCCGGGGTGTTCGGCTCGCTGGTAAAGAAGTCGGTGCAGCTACCGGAAATACATACGGATCAAGATGAATGGTATTGCAATCGATTGATCAACGAGGCGTTGTTGGAACTGAACCATCACGGCAAAGGACCGGTGCATATCAACGTTCCGATCTCCGAGCCTTTATTTCAGTTCACGACACCCGAATTGCCGAAGGTACGGGTAATCACCCGTTATCAAGGCTTGAACGTGTACGACCGGAAATATGATGACCTGATCGAGCGCTTGAACAAATATAGCAAGCGGATGATGATAGCGGGACAAATGAGCTTGATCTATCTCTTCGAGAAGAAAATATGCAAGTTACTATACAAGCATTTCACTTGGCTCTCCGAGCACATCGGCAACCGTATCGTACCGGGATTACCGATCAAGAATTTCGACGCTATCCTGTATGCTACCCCGGAGGAGGAAAAAGAGAAGCTAGTTCCCGAGCTCGTAATCACCTACGGTGGCCATATTGTCTCCAAGCGGCTGAAAGAGTTTTTGCGGAAACACCCGCCTAAGGAGCATTGGCATGTCTCATTGGATGGAGAGGTAGCGGATTTATTCGGTAGCCTGACCACGGTGATCGAGATGGACCCTTTCGAGTTTCTGGAGAAAATCGCTTATATGCTGGAGAATAGGCAGATTGAATATCCGAAGGCTTGGGAATACAAATCCCGGAACCTGCCGGAGCCGGAGTTCGCTTACTCCGAGATGGCGGCGATCGGTGGTTTGATATGCTCGCTTCCGGCTGAATCGGCCTTGCATTTGGGGAATAGCTCCACCGTACGTTACGCGCAATTGTACACCGTACCCGAGACGGTTGAGGTTTGTTGTAACCGAGGTACGAGCGGGATCGAAGGCTCCTTGTCTACGGCCATCGGATACGCCTCGGCCTCGCAAAAACTAAACTTTATCGTTATAGGCGATCTTAGTTTCTTCTATGATATGAACGCGTTGTGGAACGGTAACTTGCACAATAACCTTCGCATCCTGCTCTTGAACAACGGAGGTGGCGAGATCTTCCAAGCCTTGCCGGGATTCAAGATGAACGAGCGTACGCACCGTTACGTTACCGCCTCCCACCAGACCTCAGCGGAGGGATGGGCCACGGAAAGGGGATTCTCCTACTCCGCTGTCCATAATGCCGAGGAGTTGGCAGCGGCGATGAGCGCCTTTACCCAAACGGAGCAACCGAGCGAACATCCCCTATTCATGGAGGTTTTCACGGACAAAGCAGAAGACGTACGATTGCTCAAGGAATATTATCATCAACTAAAAAATTCATCCCAAGCACAAAACATATAATATATGGAAACGAAAAGAGAATGGACAACCATCAAGGAATATGAGGAGATCTTATTTGATTTCTACAACGGCATCGCCCGCATTACGATCAACCGGGAACGGTATCGCAACGCTTTTACCCCGACTACGACCACGGAGATGAGCGACGCCTTTTACATCTGCCGGGAACGCCCGGACATTAACGTAGTCGTTCTGACAGGAGCCGGAGATACGGCCTTTTGCGCGGGAGGCGATATGAACGTGAAAGGACGTGGCGGCTACGTGGGTAAAGACGGCGTACCTCGCTTGAACGTATTGGACGTACAAAAGCAGATCCGCTCTCTCCCGAAACCCGTCATCGCGGCCGTGAATGGTTTCGCTATCGGCGGCGGACACGTATTGCACGTGGTTTGCGACCTTACGATCGCTTCCGAGAACGCTATCTTCGGACAGACTGGTCCTCGTGTGGGTAGCTTCGACGCCGGGTTCGGCTCTTCTTACCTCGCCCGTGTGGTCGGACAGAAAAAGGCCCGTGAGATCTGGTTCCTATGCCGCAAGTACAATGCGCAGGAGGCTTTGGATATGGGTCTGGTAAATAAGGTAGTCCCCTTGGATAAATTAGAGGACGAGTACGTTCAATGGGCCGAGGAGATGATGTTGCTTAGCCCGTTGGCCTTGCGCATGATCAAGGCGGGCTTGAACGCCGAGTTGGACGGACAGGCCGGTATACAAGAGTTGGCCGGAGATGCTACCATGCTTTACTATATGACGGACGAGGCGCAGGAAGGCGGCAAGGCATTCTTGGAGAAACGCCGTCCACGCTTCGAGGATTACCCGAAATTCCCGTAGGGGGATTGAGAATGAATAATGAATAGTTAAGAATGAATAATGAATGGTAAAGGAGAGGTTATATAGGATTGAGGTGGTTCCCCGGTGCTTGACTTTCAAGCGACCGGCAGGAACCTCACGGGGTGTTTACACGACCCGGAAATTGTGGGAGGTCCGAATCCGCAAGGAAGACGAACCCTCGGCTTTTGGCATCGGTGAATGTGCCCCCCTGCCGGATCTCAGTTGCGATTATGGAGTGGATTACGAGATCACGTTATCCAAGGCTTGCCTCGATCTGGAACAGAAGGGGCATGTTGACACCGAATCTTTGCGCCATTACCCATCCATCCTTTTCGGATTGGAAATGGCCATGCGTCATTATGAACAGGGTAGTTGGCGGCATTACGACACGCCCTTCTCGCGAGGGCAGGCGGGTATCCCCATTAACGGACTGATCTGGATGGGCGATTATAAGTACATGCTGGAACAGGTAGAGGAAAAGATGAAGGAGGGCTTTCGCTGCGTCAAGCTGAAGATCGGCGCTATCGATTTCGACCGGGAACTCTCTTTATTGAAACACATCCGTGCGCATTTCTCTGCCAAGGAAATAGAGCTTCGGGTAGATGCCAACGGCGCTTTCCTCCCCTCGGAGGCGATGGACAAACTGAAGCGGCTCGCCGAGATGGACTTGCATTCCATCGAGCAGCCTATCCGTGCCGGGCAGTTGGAAGAGATGGCACGCCTTGCGGCAGAGTCACCCCTTCCCATCGCTCTCGACGAGGAACTGATCGGCTGTAACGCCCCGGACGAGAAACGGCGGTTGTTGGAAACGATCCATCCCCAATACATTATATTAAAGCCTTCCCTCCACGGAGGTATCGCCGGATGCACGGAATGGGTTCACTTAGCGGAAACTATCTTAGGGAGTACCCCTGAACAACCTAAATGGTGGGTCACCTCCGCTCTGGAATCGCAAATCGGACTGAACGCTATCGCCCAATGGTGCGCCACGCTAGGTAACCCGCTACCGCAAGGTCTGGGAACCGGCGAGATTTTCAAGGACGATAAACATAAGTTGATCCAACGAAAAGGAGACACCATCTGGTTCACCAACGACCTTTGACCTATGCCGATACAAGAAGATTTACAGGCATTCTTAGCTGAATGGCACGATCCCTCCCCTTTTCTGGAAGTCCAGACCTCTGGCTCCACCGGTACGCCCAAGCGGATGCGAGTACGCAAGGACCGGATGCTGAACAGCGCCCGGCTTACCTGCGATTATCTGGGGCTTAAGAAGGGCGACAAGGCCTTGTTATGTATGCCCCTACGCTATATAGCCGGAAAAATGATGGTGGTCCGCTCCCTATACGCCGGACTGGATCTGGAGGTGTGCGAACCCTCCGGACACCCGTTGGCGGATTGGGGGGATACGCCCCTGCGCTTTGTTGCCATGATCCCCTTGCAGGTTTACAATACGTTGCGAGTACCCGAGGAACGTAAGCGGCTGGAGCAAACGGATATCCTGATTATCGGCGGCGGGGCGATCGACGCGGCCTTGGAACAGGAGATACGGCAGATGCCAAACACGGTTTATTCCACCTACGGAATGACGGAGACGCTGTCCCACATCGCCCTGCGCCGGCTGAACGGGCCGGAAGCCTCGCCCTATTACCATCCCTTCCCCTCGGTGACGTTATCCTTGTCACCGGACAATACCTTGGTGATAGACGCCCCATTGGTTTGCGACGAGCGGCTGGTGACGAACGATGTCGCCCGCCTGCTGCCGGACGGGAGTTTCGCCATTATCGGAAGGAAAGATAATATCATCAATAGCGGAGGTATCAAGATCCAGATCGAGGAGGTGGAAGAGCGGCTACGACCCTACCTCGACCGCCCCTATGCCATCACCGCCGCCCCCGACCCTCGGTTGGGAGAGGCGGTCGTGCTACTGCTTGCCTCAAACCTACGAGGTGAGATGCTAACAGAGGTTCTCGCCAGCCTGCCCAAGTACCTCCGTCCGAGGCACATCATAAAGGTAAGCGAGATCCCCCAAACCGGAAGCGGCAAGATCGACCGTGCCGCCTGCCGGGAGCTGGCGAGAAATATCATTACAAAAACACTATAAACATGAAAAGAATTCTAACAATCACCGCGGTCTCCCTATTGGCCTTATCGCCTATGTACGGGCAGGATTCTTGCCGATACCCGCAAGATCCTACCTTGGAGAAATCGCAAGCCTATGCAGGATACGACTGCGTCACCTTGCTGGATAGCACCGCCGTAACGGTACAACCTACCGGCTCGGGGGCTTTCGCCGTATGCAAGGCTTTTAAGGTACAGACTTCCAAAGGAGCCGTCGCCAACCGTATCATCAAATACGATTACGACCCGCTGACGGCGCACGCCGAGTTTCGTTACGCCACGATCTACCGTGCGAACGGCGACGTGATCAATCTCGACGTAACCCAAGCTTGCGACTACGCCGCCCCCGCACGTGCCATCTACTGGGGCGCCCGGCAGATCATGCTGGAAGTGGGCCGCTTGCAACCGGGAGATATCGTGGAGTACGAGATCGCCAAGAAAGGTTTCACCTACGCCTTGCTGACGGCGGGTGACGACGACGAGCGTTTCATCCCTCCTATGCGAGGACAGTTTTACGATATCGTCCCCTTCTGGGCTACCGAGCCTACCGTGCGCAAGGTGTACCGGGTATCCATGCCGATGGAGAAAGAGTTGCAATTCCAGTTCTACCAAGGCGAATGTACCTCTTCGATGCGATACGAGGACGGACGGAAAGTATATACCTTCGCCTCCGACGATATCCTTCCTTTCGCCAAGGAACCGAACATGGTAGACCTATTCGACGCTGCCCCGAAGCTCATGATGTCCAGCACTCCCCGCTGGGAGGATAAATCCCTTTGGTTCAATAAGGTTAACGAGGATTACGGAAGCTTTACTGCGATCCCGGAAGCCCAGAAAAAGGTAGACGAGCTGATCAAAGGCAAGAAAACGGAAATGGAGAAGATAGCCGTGCTGACCCACTGGGTGGCCGATAACATCCGTTACTCCGGAATCTCGATGGGTAAAGGCGAGGGTTTCACGCTTCACAACCTGAAAATGAATTATACCGATCGTTGCGGTGTCTGCAAGGATATCGCCGGTACGTTGATCGCCTTCCTCCGCATGGCCGGCTTCGAGGCTTACCCGGCGATGACAATGGCGGGAAGCCGTGTAGAAAGTATCCCCGCCGACCATTTCAACCATTGCGTGGCGGTGGTAAAACTGGCGAGCGGTACGTATATGCCTCTCGATCCGACTTGGGTTCCTTTCTGCCGGGAATTATGGAGTAGCGCCGAGCAACAGCAGAACTACCTCCCGGGTGTGCCCGAAGGCTCCGACCTCCGCTTAACCCCTGTCTCCGCCCCGGAGAACCACTACGTCCGCATCCACGCTGACAATCGCCTAGACGAGAAAGGCACGCTCCGCGGACAATTCACGATCACCGCCGAGGGACAATCCGACAGCAATATCCGCCGCATCTTCACCACCGGATGGCAATCCGACTGGCAGAACACGATGGAGAAGCAATTGCTGGCCGTATCCCCCAACGCCAAACTGCTTCGTGTAGATTACGGTAAGGACCCGAAGAACTATCAAGCGACCCCTATCAAGATCACGTTCTCTTATGAGATCCCCGATTACGCGATCATCGCCGGAGACCAGATGCTTATCAAGCCGCTAGTCATGAATAACCTCTACAATCAAGTGAAGAGTTTCTTGCGTATCGATACGAAACCGGAAAACCGTACGTATGGATTCAAGGACGCTTGCTCCCGTTTGGTAGAACAAGATGAGACCATCCGCCTCCCCAAGGGCTATACCCTCTTGAACGCCCCGAAGAATGACGCCCTGCAAAGCAATGCGGCCGATTTCGAAGGTTCCCTTTCGCAGGAAGGCGACCAGAACATCGTCTTGCGCCAGAAGCTAGCGTTGAAGAAGCGTGTCTACGACGCAGCCGACTGGAAAGGTTTCCGTTCCGCCGTGAACGCTTATAAGAGTTATGGTGACTATTTGATTATCAAGAAATAAAAACAGAAAGACAATGATTAAGATAACCTATAAACTGATTCTTCTCCTAAGCTTGTTAGCGATGACGGTTACTTCATTCGCCGCATCGGAGGCTGAGTACGGGAAGGTATCGAAAGCTTGGACCTTGCATGCCGACGGTAGCCAAGAATATCGATCCTCCATGGAATTGACGCTCTTCACGCACACTGCGATGAATAGCACGTATGGCGAGAGTTTTATCGTCTACAATCCCGATTTCCAAACACTGAAGATTCACTCATCCTATACGAGGCAGAAAGACGGTACGATCGTAAAGACACCCGATAACGCCTTCGTGGAGGTCCTGCCCCGTTTCGCCGCCGACGCTCCGGCCTATAACCAACTTAAGGAAATGGTCGTGGTACACACTGGCCTAGAACTTGGGGCCACGATTTACTTGGATTACTCTATTATCACAAAACCGGGCTACTATCCGGCTCTGGATATCAACGAGCGACTACAAGAGACTTCTCCCGTGAAGGAATGCAAGGTCTCTATCTCCGTACCGGAAAACAGTCCGCTCGCTTGGCAATTATTGGGTAGCGACGCAAAAGCATCCCAAGCCACCCGAAACGGCGCTAAAGAGGTAAGCTGGACTTTACGTAACCTGCCGGCCTCTTCCCGGGAAGCTTTCCTTCCTCAAAACCAAGACGGGATTCCCCGCCTAATCGCTTCAAGCTATAGTTCCAACAAGGAGGCATTATCTACGCTAAATAAGCGTTTTAACACTTCCGGAAACTACGAGAGCAAAACGTTCGGCTCTTATATCACGGAAAAGGCTACTAGCGACGAAGAGAAGGTGAACGCCATCCGGAACCATGTAGTCAACAACATGGGATATTGCGCCATCCCCCTCGCTTGTACGGGTTATTCCATCCGCAATGTCGATACGGCCCTTCGCAGCGCTTACGGTACATTAGCCGAGAAGACCCAGCTTCTGAACGTCTTATTGAACGCCGTCGGCATTCAATCGGAAGTAGTCGCCGTATATCCCGGGAATCTGGATATAGACGCTTGTGGATTAAGCACGATCAAGAATCTTGCCGTAAAAGCGACTGTCGCAGGGAAAGACAAATACCTTTCGGCGGTCAGCCTTGCCCCTTCCGCATTAACAGCCCGGGGTGAGTTAGATCAGGTACTCACGTTGAACGGCACGTCGATCGCCCTACAGGCAGAGCCTACGATCATCAAGGAGAATAAAGCCGTCAGCGTCTCCAAGAACGAAGCACAAAACGGATTCGCCATCTGTACCCTTCCGGCTATAACAGGCGGTATCGATAGCTGGGGCATGAGCGCCTTGAACAGCAAGCGTTCCAACTTATTCGAACTCCCCTCCCTGATCAAGGAAGAGGTAACCTACACGGTTACTCCCGCCGAGGGCATGAAGTTGCAGACCTCCACAAAAGAGCAAGTGATAAGCAAGCCTTTTGGTAAAGTAACCCGCACGATCACGCCGAAAGGAAATACGATCGAGGTGGTACGTATGATCGAGGTGAACAAGCAGCAGTTCACTCCCGCCGAATATAGCGACGTGCGTAGCTTGATCCATGAATGGACAAATCCGGATAACCGGGTATTGCTATTCTCCCTATAAGATCTAAAACACGGAGCACACGGAACAAATCCGTGCCCTCCGTGTGCTTCGTGTCTAATTATTCCCTACATTTACGAACGTTAACATTAAATCATATCGCATATGAAAACACTAAAGTATTTACTCGTCACCATGCTCCTTCTAGGCGTTTGCAGTCTAACGTATAGCCAAAAGCTATCCCTAGGAATCTTCCCCGAGCCCCAAGAGGTGACTATTTCCAGCCAAACATACGCACCGCCCCATGGATATACCCTACGGGGTATAAATAATCCGGACGCAGACGCGGTCAAACTACTTAAAGAAGCGCTACCTTTCGCTAAATCCGGCAAATCTCTCCCTTTAGAGATCAAGAAACTAAAAGACAAAACTCCGGAAATGCAACGCTCGGGTGCCTATACGCTGACGATCACTAAAAAAGGTATCACGATCGGGATCGTAGACGATAATTCCTTGTTTTACGCCGCCCAAACCCTCAAGCAATTAGCTAAATATGACGAGGGTAAAAAGATCCTGCCTCTCTGCTCGATCAAAGACTATCCGGACGTATTATTCCGGGGTACCGTGGAAGGATTCTACGGACAGCCTTGGAGCCACGCCGACCGTATCGAGCAAATCCGCTTTTACGGAAGGATCAAGCTGAACACCTATATCTATGGTCCGAAAGATGATCCTTATCACAGCTCCCCCAACTGGCGCAAACCTTATCCCGCCGAGGAAGCCGAGCATATCAAGGAACTAGCGAAAGAGGCCGCCCATAACAAGGTGAACTTCGTTTGGGCCATCCACCCGGGACAAGACATTCAATGGAACCAGACAGACAGCATGAACATCCTTTCCAAATTCGAGAAAATGTACGATTTGGGCGTACGCTCTTTCGCCGTTTTCTTCGATGATATATCCGGAGAGGGAGCCCGCCCGGAAAAGCAAGCCGGCTTATTGAATTACATCCATAAGGAGTTTATTACCAAGAAAAATGACGTGCAACCCCTGATCATGTGCCCTACCGAATACAACCGTTCATGGGCTAAGACCGATTATCTGGATATCCTCGGTACCCAACTCGACCCCGCTATCCAAATCATGTGGACCGGAGACCGTGTCGTAGCCGATATCACGAAAGAAGGCGTCGAGTGGGTAAACAGCCGTATCCGTCGTCCCGCCTATATCTGGTGGAACTTCCCCGTAAGCGATTATTGCCAAGATCATTTGTTGATGGGACCCGCCTACGGCCTAGATACGCAAGCCGCCGGCACCATGACCGGATTCGTATCCAATCCTATGGAATACGCCGAGGCTTCCAAGGTCGCTATATTCGGCGTTGGAATGTACACTTGGAATATCGAGAATTACGATCCTACACAGGCATGGAAAGACGCTTGCGGCTTTATTATGCCGGAGGCCTCCATGGCTTTCCGCATTTTCTGCGAGCATAACTGCGATCCGGGTCCGAACGGACATCAATACCGCCGGGAAGAGTCTGCTAACTATGTAGCTCCTATCCAGACATTCCTTACCGGATATAAGAAAAACACGTTCCCGGAGCAAAGCGCAAATCTTCTGGGAACCTTATTCGCTCAAATCACGGCTTCCCCGAGCATGATCTACAGCCAAAGTCCCAATAAACGCTTGATCGAACAAATCAATCCATGGCTTATCCAATTCGAGTTCTTAGGAAAAGCCGGTACAAGCGCTCTGCATATGGCGCACGCTTGGTATGAGAAAGACCGGTCTTATACGTGGCAACGCTATCTGGAAACATCCGCTTTGCTAGATAGCATGAAACTGATAAACCGCACGCTGAACCAGAAGGCGCAGCCTAAAGGCGTGAAAGTCGGATCGAAAGTCTTACACCCTTTCATCGTAGATTTATACCGCCAGACAGGTCGTAACCTGCTATCTACGGACGGTATCGCCCCGGACGAGGTGAAGGTTAGCATCCCTTCCATATTCACGAATATCGACCAATTGAAGAGCCAGCCTTGTGCCAAGGGTGACAATACGGTCGGTTACGTCCCCCTATTCGAGGTAGTCAAGGTACAGCCTAATCAATATCTGGGTATCGGCTGGGAAATCCAGAAAGAAGCGGAATCCTTCTGTTTCAATCTTCCGAAAAGCAACCAACCCGGACGGGTATTCGAGTGGTCCGCCGACGGAAAGAGCTGGAGCTTAATCCCCAATGTTTCCACGGAAAACGCTAAGGATACGATCCGCACCATCGATCCGAAAGCCCGTTATATCCGTATGCGAAATAACTCGGATCAGCAAATGGAGCTATATGTACTAGGATTCACGGCGACAACCCAACAAGACCCGCAAATCAATGAGGCTCTTATGATGTACGATATGAACCTAGATACGTATAAGAACTTGAATCCGGGAGAAATAATTCACATAAAATGCGATGATATCAACGCCGTATCTTTCTTCCTCTCCGGAAGTAACGAGAATCTGGTATCCATCACCGGCCTCTCCCAAGATGGCGAGAAAAACATCGTCTATCAAGGAAACGTAGGCTACATCAAATTAAATAAAACCATGTTCGAGGATTTCTCTTCTTTAGAAATCACCACAATAGGAAAAGAACCTATACATATCCACCAGATCGTTAGGGAATAAGAAATAAAAAAGTACCGATTTCTTTCTCTCTTAGATGGAAGAAGGAGATCGGTACTTTTTTATTTATTCGTACAATTCGGGAGTATCTTATTTTTGGCACATCTCCGCTTGTATATTCCTTTTAAAAGTTATACCTTTAGGATGCGAAAAATAGAAACCGAAAAAACAATGCGAAAAGAAGAAAGATATAAAGGCGTATTAAACTGGTTTAAGGAAAACGTACCGGTAGCCGAGACTGAACTACATTATGACAATCCATATCAATTATTGATAGCGGTAATCCTATCCGCACAATGCACGGATAAGCGAGTGAATATGATCACTCCTGCCCTGTTCGAGGCTTTCCCTACTCCCGAGGTAATGGCAGCTAGCACACCAGAAGTCGTCTTTGAATACATACGAAGCGTATCTTACCCGAACAATAAGGCTAAACATCTGGTAGGTATGGCGAAGATGCTGATAGAGGACTTCAAAGGCGTGGTTCCCTCCGATATTGACGAGCTACAGAAACTTCCGGGTGTAGGAAGAAAAACTGCGAACGTAATCGCATCCGTTGTATATGACAAGCCAGCCATGGCGGTAGATACGCACGTATTCCGTGTCTCCAACCGGATCGGCTTGACCAATAATAGCAAGACACCCTTGGAAACGGAAAAGGAGCTAGTGAAGAACATTCCGGAAGAACTGATCCCCATCGCCCATCACTGGTTGATATTACATGGAAGATATGTTTGCCTCGCCCGGAAACCGAAATGTGAGGAATGCGGATTAAAGCCTTGGTGTAAATACTTCCTAAAGCAAACATGAGGATCGGCAAGAAAGACATAATGGCATTCATTGTCTTGTTTTTGGCTACGATCGTTTGCGTGAGGTACTTTTACAAGAATATGAGCGACGAGCAATTTGTCGCCACGGTAGATCCCTATAGCTTGGTCATCCCGACCCCCACAGCAATTTTTGCTATCAATCGTCCTCCTGTATTCGAGAAGATGATATTACCCATGGAGAATATACGCAAGGCGTTCTCGGATCATACGCCCGCTATTTTCCTCTCTTTAATACAGCAAAATCCGGATTTATCGTCTTTCTTGATCGCTTATTATCCACAAGGGGATATCTTGTACGCCCCTATGGATAGTCATACGGCAGAGCGTATTTTCAAGCAACTGGACGCTTCTTTCACTTTTCCTGCCCAGCAACGAGAGGAAGCTTCCGTTCCTGTTAGATACTATCCGGATGTTGATAAGCATTTTCTAGGTTGTTACTACCACGAGGGTATATTCGTGGTGTCCTACAATCGAAAATTATTGGTAGAGACAGCGAAAAAGCAACAGATGTACCCCGCACAGATCATTCCGGAATTAGCTGATCTAATTAGTAAAAAAGGCAAGAGTGGCGCGATGAATCTCTTCATCCAAAGCGCCTCTTTAGATTTACAGGTTCAAATGAATGACTCGACGGAGTGGAAAATGAAAAATCAATGGTTGGCAATGGATTTATTCTATAATGAAGGAAGCCTTTGCTGCTTCAATGAGCAGCCCTATGAAGAAACCTTGGAGAACTTTTACCCCAACTTATGCGATACGATAACTACTCGGATCAATCGGCTATTCCCACAAATAAAAACCACGGCACAAGTCAGTCATGACGAGGCCGTGGTCTATTTTACGGTTTGCGGGAATTAAGCTTCAGTCCCTTCTTTCTTGAATGCTGACACAAACATATCTTTTACGAATAAATATCCGATACATCCGAATAAAGCGAGGAAGACAAAACCGACCAAGATAAGTGCCTTCTTAGGAGAAGATGCTTTCAAAGGTACGGTAGCCGGCTCGATTACGGTATACACCGGAGTTTCTTCCTGTACACGCAATTTATCTTGCTCCAACTTCTGCGCCAACGTATTGTAAACATTAAACGTAAGGGTCATCTCATTCTTCAAACGTTCCTGCTCCGTACGGTAGCTGGAAGAGATAATATTACGGTTGGCATCCTCGAAAGCAGCGTACGCACGTTGCGCTTTATAATAAGCGTCACGTGACTCGCCAAATACCTTCTGGGTAAATTCCAAATCTTGCTTTACTTTCTGCGTACGATAATTCGTAATATAATTCTGGAGGTTTTCCAAAACGACCTTTGTCATCTGAGCGGAAATAACCGGGTCCTGCATCTGTACGGAAGCCGTGATAACCAAGGTCTTCTTGTCCACGGAAACAGAAACCCGCTCCTGCAAGGCCTTCACCACCTCTTCTTGATCCTTTGTCAAATGGTAAGGATTCAAGCCCTCAGACTCTTCCTCGTCACCGGAGATTAAACTCATTACCGCACCCAACGCCTTGAATGGAGCGGAGACAATATATCCCCACCAAGCCTTACGTTGATGTTCACTCATATAATCATACAATGTAGTGCTTAACTCCTTTTCCTTATCGGTAACCTCTACCGGAAACAATTCCAACAGAAACGGGGTACTCTGCACCACATCCGGATACAAATCCGGAGAGATCGCGTCCGCACCGGCAGCGGCATTCAGATTAATCCCAGCCATAGCAGCCAAACCGCCAAGACTAGATTTTTTTGCCGCATCCTGTGTCTCTGGTGCCAATTTCACCGTAGTTGTATATTCCTTGGGAATACTGAAAGCTACAATCAAACCTACTACCACCGCAATACCACAGCCTTTCAATAAGAACTTACGCTCTTTCCACAGTTTTTGCGCCAGTTCGATTAAATCGATCTCCTGCTCCTCAGGTAACTCTTGTCTTTTTATCTCGTTTATCGTATCCATGCCTGATTAGTTTTTAATCATGTTAACAATAGAGGTAATCATCGCGGCCATAGAGGTAGCGGAGCTACTGATACTCATGATCTCAGCCAAGCTTCGGCGCTCACGTTGCGTCTTCGTCGGAACTACGATCTCACAGCCCGGCTCCACTTTCGGATAACGCTTGAAAAAGATAGCGGTACGCTTCGTCGTAGCGACCTTACCATTCATATATATTACGATCGGATACTTACGTGCGATATCATTATAACCACCGGCTTGAGACAAGCAATCCGTAACTGACATACCTTTCGTGTAAGTCACGCTGTTCGGATAAGTCACGGCTCCACTCATCTTCACCGTACTTTGCAACTGCGGAATATAAAGTTCATCACCATCACGAAGCACGACATCATCGATACTGCCCGGATTTGCCAACGCTTTCTCTAAATCAATACCTACGGAATAGTCCTTCACATTCATCAACGCTACACCGATGGAATCCCGGCTTTGCTTATTCGCCTCACTTAAAGCCAGAAGGGTCTCCATGCGTTTCAATTCATCTTCTGTCAACTGACGTTTCAAGCTGGCACCTTTTACATAAGCCTCTGGGGTAACGCCTCCCGCTTTCGCGACAATGTCACTCAAACGTGCGTTCTTCGTAGCCAATACATAGCTACCGGCAAAAGTGATCTCGCCGTTCACCTTCACGACCTGTTGCTCATGATACCCCGGGGAGAAACGAACATAAACTTCATCGAACGGCTCCAGCGTAAAGATCGTATCTCCCGCATTCAACTTGAAGTCCTCACTCAACGAGAAGTTATATACATCAGCGATCCGGTTGACATTCTGATTGGAACTAGGATCCTTCACACGACGGGCTACCTCTACATTAATAGAAGAAGCGGACTCTCTTAAGCCACCGGCCATCATGATAGCGTCCTCTATTGTCAAATTATGACGATACGGAAGCACCGTATCCGGATAATTCACGGCTCCGCCAACCTTGATCGTATAAGGTTCGCGCAAATCGAATAGGGAAGGAATGCTTAATTGGTCTTCCGCTTGCAACTCCACATCTGGAGCGGTACCGTTCAAGATACCACGAATATCCACGGCGATCATCGTAGTCGTGAAATCCGGATTCAAACGGGTAATCAAGGCACGGCCGGCGAACTCGTCTCCTTTAAGACCTGCGGCCTGTTTTACCAATTGCTTTACCGTACGAACCGACGGACTTAACTCATATTCTCCCGGACGCCATACTGCTCCCGTCACGATCAAACGATTCTCATAAAAAGGAATAACGGAATCTACCAGCAAAGAATCGCCATCCTGCATCACGAAAGAAGCGAACTTATCTTCCGAAACCGTAGAGATCTGGTAACGACTATCTGATTTACGCTTCACTTGTACGTCCTTCGTATAAGCGTCGCCGGTAAATCCGCCGGCCATATCCAGCAATTGCTTCAAGGTCTCACCCTTGCGCAACTCGAAAATACGATTACGTTTCACCTTACCTCGAACCACCGCTAACTGGTCGTACGGGCCTACCATAATCATATCGTTCTCTTCCAAACGAACATTCGTTGTGTACTTTCCGTTCAATAAATAATCATATACGTCGAGATTAGCGATTTCCTTGCTATTGCGATATACCTTGATGCTACGCAAAGAACCGATCTTATTCACACCACCGGCGGCATACAACGCATTAAATAATGTGGCGAATGAAGGTAATGTATACGTACCGGGAGCGACTACCTCGCCGACAATATTCACCTTCATGCTACGAATCTGGCTCAAACTGACGGAAACAAAGGTATTCCCCTCTCCCGAACCAGACAGCGTAGACATAATCTGGCTCAACTCCTGACGCAGACGAGTCTCAGCGCCAGCGATCGTCAATCCACTGACCGACACCGGACCTAAATTTGGTACAAGGATCGTACCATCCGGAGAGATCTTTAATTTCAAGTTTAGCTCGGAATCTCCCCATACATTAATCAATAACTCATCACCAGCAGAAAGCACATAATCCTTAGGTGTAGGGATGTTTAAATCTGGGGCAAAAGATAAGTTCTTGTTTGAGAAGATTTCATGCCCGAATACGGTATTCTCCATGGCTGAAGCAGGAAGATTATTTCTACGTTGGGCTTCTAAGGATTGTCCTTCATCGATTACCGGCATTACCCGGTCGCTAACCTTCGCATCGGTAGCGGTAGCTTGAGATCCGACTGATCCCCCTTCTTGTTTCATACGCTTGGCTAATTCCTGCTGGATCTGCGTATCCGACATTCCAGCGGCTTTCGCCTTGTCAATCAAGTCTTGCGGAACCTGTGCATACACAGATCCCGACAGCAATAAGCAACATACGCATAGTACGTTCTTAAACGATAAATTCATACAGTCTATTATTGTTTTTTATTATATACCACTCCTGCTATAAGCGACTAACTTAAAAAAGCAGCTATTCTCTAGATTTTCAGCTGGCAAAGATAAAGAATCTTTTCAATATATGACTTAAAAAGTCACCGTTAATCCATCATATGAGTAATGTACATGCGGAGGCAACTCTTTTTCAATGACCGCATGCAACCCTATGCGATGACTCATATGGATTAAATAGGCCTCCTTGGGCTGGATACGGGATATATTCGCTAAGGCTTCCTCCAGACTCTCATGCGATTGATGCTCTCCTTTCCGAAGGGCATCAATAACCAATACATCAAGGTTTTCCAACTTAGCGTACTCTTCTTCCGGAAGATATTTAAGGTCGGTCAAGTAAGCCATATTGCCGATACGGAAACCTAAGATCGGCAGCTTAGCGTGCATTACACGGATCGGAGTGATCATGACACCGGCGGCCTCAAACGGTTTCGTCCCGATCGTATGCAAAACCAAATTAGGCACTCCCGGATATTTATGCTCCCGGAAGACATAAGGGATGCGAGTCTTTATCGCCTCCACGACATTGTCTTCCGCATAAATATCCACATCTTTATACCGGCCAAAAGGACGTAGATCATCTAAGCCACCTACATGATCGTAGTGCTCATGAGTTACTAAAACGGCGTCAAAATAGTAAATCTTATTGGTTATCATTTGCCAACGGAAGTCCGGACCACAATCGATCAATATCCGTTTCCCTTCCGTCTCTACCAAGATCGAAGCCCGTAGACGCCAATCACGGGGGTCTTTACTAGTACATACCTCACATTGGCAACCTATCTCAGGATTGCCCGTAGACGTTCCTGTTCCTAAAAAAACGATTTTCATTATCCGACATATTTAACCTCAGGCATAAGCTCTATACCGAAACGATCTTTTACGGCGGTACGAATGCTCTCCGCGACCAACGCGATCTCATGCCCCCGGGCATCTCCTAAATTCACTAATACCAACGCTTGTTTCTCGTAAACACCTACCGGCCCATGGTTTTTACCCTTAAACCCACATTGCTCGATCAACCAACCGGCCGGAACCTTGATCTTTCCTTCCGAAGCGGGATAAGACGGGATTTCCGGGAATTGCTTTTTCAATTTCTCAAAATGCTCTGCCGTAATTATCGGGTTCATAAAGAAACTGCCTGCGTTGCCTAATACTTCCGGATCGGGAAGCTTCTGCCTGCGAATTGTTATGACAGCCTCACGGATCGTTTCCAAAGTAACTTCCGGATATTTCGTCAACTCCTCCTTTAAGTTCCCATAATTAACCGAAAAGCTAGGGTTCTTGGATAGTCGAAGCGTAATATAAGTTATGATGTGGGGGTCATGATGCTCATTCTTGAAATAACTATTACGATATCCATATTCACAATCCGTATTCGTAAAAGTCCGTTTCTCGAATGTCAACTGGTTATAAGCCTCCACGCTCTCGATCACATCCTTGATCTCCATACCATAAGCCCCGATGTTCTGGATAGCGGCAGCGCCCGCCTCACCGGGTATTAAAGAAAGATTCTCTATACCTCCCCAACCTTTCAATACGGCGTATGCCACGACATCATCCCAGATCTCCGCAGCCCCGACACGAAGCGATACATACTCGTCCGTTTCCGCCGAGATAGAAATCCCCTTGATTCGGGAATGGATGATAATGCCATTATAATCGTTGATGAACAATAGATTGCTCCCGCCTCCTATATGCAAGGATAAACATTCCTGAAAGTATTCATCATGTAAGATTCGTTGCAACTCCTCCTCCGTCTCATACTCCATGAACCAACGTGTCTTTACTGGGAGATGGAACGTATTGTGTTTCTCCAACGAATAATTCTGCTCTATTCTCATCGTCTATTTTATTTTTAGGGCAAAAGTAGTCATAAATAACTCATCCGCAAATTATGTAGTTCCGGATTTTTTCAGTAGATTTGTATATAGAGTTGATCGTATGGATGAGAACACGTCCGGCCTATCCGGTGAAATACAGAAGATGATCCTCGACAAGTTAAACACGTTCAATCGAGGAAAAACGTCAGACAAAGGGCGGTACTACATTCTTTTGCCTACCTCAAAGACCTTATATTATACGCTTTGGTTCTTTACGCCTTCGGCCACTTATCATCCGACGGTCTATTTGGCGAATCTCGACTTGAATGCCATCAGCTCGGTGAATAAGGCGATTAAGATGGTAAGCAACTCCTTTCTACCTTTATTTATAACGACAGATATCAAAGACTCTCCCGATAATGGAGACGATATTATTTCTTTCGGTAAATACAGAGGATACCATTTGCATGACATCTATACGATCGATCCCCGATACGTCGTTTGGATAGCCGATAAATATGAGCCTCACGTAAAAAGCGAGATGCGTTTTAAAGAGTTAGCGGTGACCTACAGTAAAATCTATCTCGACCTACAGACCCGTAAGAAATATAAAATGCCTGTAAGCCGCTTTGTAGGAACACCGGGAGAAAAATTGAGCGATTTAAAGTTAACAATCACAAAAGTCCGCATTGAAGACGATTCTTACAAGACACAGATTATCCGTGGTACCGAATATTTCTATGTAGATCAATTGCTCACGGCCGTGGACATCGCCGGAAATTACTTTTTATTGAGGATAAAAGCGAAAGATCGTAGTCTTACCACGCAAACGTTGCCACCGGGCGCTCATGCTTTCCAAGTAGGGGAAAAATTGACTTTGACTTCCGCTAAGGTCTTAAAACATATAGAATCCCGTACTATCAAGTACACACGAATCGGGTATATCAAGATTCAATAAATGTTTCGAAATTCGCAAACTGACACATTATTAACATTTTTTGTTCTTAAAAATGTAACAAACATCTGTAGGCCTTGTTTAATAAGAAACTCAAATGCAAATGTATCTTTGCAAAACGTAACTATAAAACCAGCTTCAAAGTGTACATTTGTAGTGTTTAACAATTTAAAAAATTTGCATTTATGAACAAAGCAGAACTTATAGAGGCTTTAGCAGACAAGACCGGGTTACAAAAGCAAGAAGCAAAGAAAGTATTGGATGCTTACATCGAGATCGTAACTGAGCGTATGTCCGAAAATGAGGAAATCGTACTTGTCGGATTTGGAACACTGATCCCAAGACCGCAAACACAGCGTCTTGCCAGAAATCCTAAAACAGGTACTCCGGTAATGATCCCCGCTCGTACGACCGTAAAATTCAAACCGGGTAAATTCCTCCTTGAGGCGATGAATGCCCACCTGAAATAATAAAGTAACCGAAAACGTAGTAAAAATATCCCCGGTAAGGGGATAAAAAATCATGAGTATGAAATCTTTCATTTATAAGTATGAATGAAAAATTTCATACTTATGATTTTTAGTGTCCGGAAATGATTACTTTTGGACTCAAAAAAAAGACTCATGAGAATCGTCAATCTTGGAGACACAAATTCCATATTAAACAAGTTTGTTGCAGAACTTAGAGATGTAGACATACAAAAAGACAGCCTTCGTTTCCGTCGCAATGTTGAGCGTATCGGAGAAATCATGGCTTACGAGATCAGTAAGGAATTTCATTACAGTACGAAAGACATCCAGTCCCCGCTAGGTATAGCCCCGATGAATACGCCGGACGATCAAATCGTGATTAGTACGATCTTGCGTGCCGGGCTTCCATTCCACCAAGGTTTCCTTCGGTATCTGGATAATGCGGAGAACGCTTTCGTATCCGCTTACCGCAAATATAAAGACCGTTTGAATTTTGATATTCATATCGAATATATCGCCTCTCCTCGCTTAACAGGTAAAACCTTGATCATATCCGACCCGATGTTGGCCACCGGAAGCTCTATGGAATTGGCGTATGAGGCCCTGCTGACCAAAGGAGTACCCGACCATGTACACGTAGCCTCCATCATCTCAAGCAAACAAGCCTTGGAATACTTGCAGAAGAAAATGCCGGATGACAAGACTACAATCTGGATCGCCGCATTAGATAATGACCTCGACGATCATTCTTATATCGTTCCCGGATTAGGCGATGCAGGAGATTTAGCATTCGGCGAGAAGGAATAGGGATGTGTAAACCAAAACGTACTGCCTTTGCCCAACTCGGAATTTACACCGATCCGACCACCTAGCCTATTTACGATGGTCTCGCAAATAGATAGCCCCAAGCCCGTACCTTGTTTAAACGTATTTCCTTTATAGAAACGATCAAAGATATGGGCTTGTATCTCTTGGCTCATGCCATCCCCCGTATCAGTCACGGAGAATTTTATCTCATCACCTATGATCTCGTAAGCTAAGGTGATACAACCTTCGCTCGTATACTTGATCGCGTTGTTAAGGAAATTGGATATTACCTGCGTCAGCCGCATACGATCGCTATAGATTTGGCATTCCGGTGAATCTTGGGGAGCGATCAGAGCTACGTTATCGGGCATCTTGATACGGAATGAGGTCACGATCTCATTGATCACCTCTTTTACGTTCATATCGGCGAACTTGAAATCCATCGTACCGGATTCAATTTTTGCCAAGTCTAGAATATCACTGATCAATTGAAGCAACATCCGATTATTGCTATCGATGATTTCCACAAACTCATGCCTCTCCTCGGGATCATCCGTTTCCGCCAATAATTGAGAAAAACCGACAATGGCATTTAATGGCGTACGAATCTCATGACTCATATTCGCTAGGAAGGCAGACTTCAAACGATCCAGTTCTTCCGCCCTTTCCCTTTTCAATTGAGAGTCCTTTAACTCCGTGATATCGTAATTAATACAGATCATCTCCGGTTTATTCGGGTCTACGCTTTGAGGGTTACGGGTGATATTGGCGCAAATCCATTTCCATCCGTCACCAGACTTCACACGCACTTCCCTACGGAAATGATGCGCTTTACCCTGTTTCACCTCCTCAAAGAATGAGTTTATATATCCAGCGTCGTTCGGATGAATATAAGAATAAATCCCAATAATTGGGGACAAGGGGGTTCCATCCTTCTCTCCCATATTCTCATACCATTGCTTAATGGCATAGCCCTCAAAGGTATATAAGTCATAAAGGGCATAACCGACTTTAGCGTATACGCTGACCAAGGTAAATACATTCTCAAACTCAGAAATACGGTTATAGGCGATCATCTTTTCCGTATTATCCAAATTAATAAGTAAATAGCTGGAAGGTTCACCTCTTTGGTCATATAAAATACTGGCCTTGGTAACGATATCCATCTCGCCTACTTTCGAGGTGTTATAATAATCATCGACCTTCTTAAACGAATAATTCAGCCGGAAATTCACGGATTTATTCTCCTTGAGTTTCTTGATCACATCTTTAGGCAGAATCGGGTTGCTAAAAATATTGACTCCTAAAACGTCCTTCTTTGACCGGATACCGAATATCTCCATATCCTTTGCGTTCAGGTCAATCAAGTAACCGTCCCTGTCATAAAGCTCGACCCCCACAGGTAAATTTACATATAGCTTTCGGAAGATCATCTCATTATGATCGATCATCTTACTAATCTTTTCCTCTTTCAGTTTGAAATTAGGTAAAATCTGTAATATGCCCAACGCTTTTACGCACACTCCATTATTCAACTTACGCTCACATAATCTGGAGCGTACCCATTTTTCCCCAGTCGGTGTTATTATCGGAAATATCTGCTCATACGTATCGACAGATTGGATCGATAAAAAATCCGTAGTAATCAGATCCCTAAAGTCTTCCCGGATTATATAGTAAAATTCAAAAAAAGAGAGATTATTCCCCTTCTTCCCAAATATACTCATTAAATAATCGGAACAGATATAACCTCTTTGAACAAAATCGGCTTCCCACAAGCCAACTTCCGCTCTATCTAATAACAATTTACATTGATCCAATTGAGTCTGTATATCCTCCATAAAAATATCCCTTCCGATAAAATTACACTATGATTTCACAAAGATATAATTTAAATAGTATAAATCCCCTATAATAAAAAAGAGATTGTCTCGAATCACTCAAGACAATCTCTTTATATATTCAAAGCCTGATATAAATTATTTCAATTCCTTGATACGAATATTGCGGAATTTGACAGGGGAACCATGTCCTAAGAAACCTATATGACCTTTTTTGTTAAACAAACCCGGATGCTCCTTTCCATCCGGCGTACCATTCTTCACGGCATCCCGAATATTTCCATCCAAGATTACGACTCCATTCACCGTCACACGGATATGATCGCCATCCGCCATGATCTCTTCCGTATTCCATTCTCCAACCGGCTTGAACGCTTTCGGATGATCCTCACGGGCGGGAATGATACCGTATACGGAACCATGATGTTGCAGCGGAGTGATGTTTCCTTGGTAAATAGGATGTTCACAATCCAAGACCTGCACTTCCATACCTACATATGCTGCGTCTCCTTCCATCGGCGTACGGATACCGACACCGTTATTAGCTCCCGGGGTTAACTGGAAATCAAAACGATAGATAAAGTTTCCGTATTCCTTCTTGGTGTACAGATTACCTCCGAAACTACTGCTTGGAACCATAGAGATACAGCCGTCTTCCAAGATATAATCAACCGTGTTTCCAGTCCATTCATGCATATTCGTTCCGTCAAACAAAACCTTGAAGCCTTCTTTTTCCTCTTCCGGCGATAATTTGAACGGTTCTTGTTTTTCCAATTCCTTTACGTAGATATTACGGTAATAGACCTTGCTGCCATGAGCTTGCATCTCGATTTGCTCTACCGGGAAAATCGGAAGCTTGCGATCCCAATAGTTTTCCAGAATCACGTTATCTACCACTTTTTCTCCGTTCAAGACAACCGTCACACGGTCGCCAACCATCTTAATATAGAAGGAATTCCATTCACCCAATTTATTGTCGGCCACTTTCGAAGGCTTGCTCTCGTTTACCTGATTGTTGTACAAGCCACCGGAACCTACTTGCGCACCTACATTTACCCGAGAAGTATCCCAGATCTGGACTTGAGGAGTACCACGCAGATAAATACCGGCATCAGCCTCTGGTCCTTTCGGATCCAACATCCAATCAACATACATCTCGAAATCACCATATTGCTTTTCAGTACATAGGTTATCGTACCCAGTACCGTCAAATACTAATAGGCCATTCTCCACTTTCCAGTCACGACGCATATTCTCATCCGCCTTTTCCTGCGCTTTCGCCAATTGAGCCGGTTTCATTTTGGCGCGGGCGATCGGATTCTCGACCAAACCTTTCCAACCCGTTAAATCCTTACCATTAAAGATAGAGACAAATCCGACCTCGTCCGGCATCGCATCCAAATGTTGCTTCAAGGCATCGATATCATAACGAGCGTCTTCCCCGTCGAACATGGTCAAAACACGTTTCAAGATTGCCTTCACATTGTCACCCTTATATTCCGGATGGTTACGAGCGATATTCCAAACCGCATAAACAGCCGCAGAACGAACAGCCGCATCGCTTGAATCCAAGAATTCCGACGCATACATCAATGCCAAGAAGGTATCCGCCCGTTGGATCTGACGTAAAATAAGAGCCTTTTGCTCGCTCGTCCGGGCGATCTCCATGACTTTCCGCAAGCTCAACAAACGATTCTCTCTCGTAAATGCCGGATTAGATACCAACTGCACATAACGCTTTAACGCCCTATCGAATACTTGATCGGAAGCGGCGGATTGGCAAACCGTAAATAGTTCATCGGCAGCCTCAATACCCTTCCACGCCAACAAAGCGTCAAGAGCCGCATCCTTGGCCGCTCCATTCCCTTTATTCAATCCTTCCACGATCGTAGCCAAAGCCTCTTTCTCGCCAGTCGCTGATAAGACCTTATAATAAAGATATCTCTTGCTGTCTCCCGCTTGTATCATACGGCGATTCACGTTAGATACTTGAGTTGCCGCCGGTTGTTTAGAGATAGCGGCAATGATCGCATCTTGAAGCGGAGCGACAGCTGAAGCCTCCGCAGTCTCCAACATTCCGCACAATAAAGTGAAATCTTTCTCGGATACTACATCTTTCAATGCGGTATAAGCGGCTTTCTTCACCTCTGATGAGCCGGATTTAATCTGATCCAGTACCGTATTTAGATTCGCGTCGGCCATACGTATCGCCAACAGCTCCAAACCAGCGATTTTCCCGGCATCGGAAGCGGACGGGATCACTTTAGCGACCGCTTGATCAATATCGCCGTTAAATGCCATCAAAGCATCTTGACCCAATAATATCACTTGCTTGTCATTGCTCTTCAACAAATCCGCCAGCACAGGAATGACACTCTTATCACCGATTTTAACCAAAGCCCAAACAGCGGCCTGTTGCACATAGAAATCCTTATCTTTCAATTGGTCCAAAAGAACTTGTCTCGCTGGTAGATCAAAACGAAGTTCCAGATTCTTGATCATGTCATGTTTAGACGGGCATTTGCTTTCACGGCCTATCCAGTTCAAGATATCCACCTTGACTTCCGGCTTCGCCTTTAACATGTGTTTCATGACCTCGATATAAACATTTTGATCAGCGAAACCCGAAGCGAAGTTCAAAGCCGCATTACGGTATCCCTTATCCGTATCTTTCAAAGCCGATAATAAATTCTTCGTAGCAGCTTCCGGCTTAGCGGCTAATAGAATCTGAAGAGCGGCCTCACGGGTCTGTGTCATGCCCGCTTTCGTAGACTTCTTCAATAAATCATTCGCTGCTTTCTCCGCATCTTTGGTATCGCCTTGCTCAAGGACACGTTTTATCAAAGCGATATATGCCTCATTCGCCCCGGTCTTTTCCATTTTATAACCGACTTTCTCCGCAGCGGCGGCTAAATCGCCTAGAGAAGCTTTAGAACCTACACGACTCAACGCATAAAGAACCTCTTTCTGCATATTCTCATCGCTGGAACCAAGCATCACTTTCAATACATTTTCCGCATCAGCGATTTGCACGTCAGCGATCGCACGGATAATATCCTTTTGCGTCTTCGGAGTACCGGATCGACGCATCAAGGAAGCCACCAAAACCTTCTTAGCGTTATCGGTACGGATCGCGGATAACGCACGGGCAGCAGGACCGCTTAGGCTCTCATCGTTCAAATAGCTAGCCAGCGTATCCACACACTCATCTTTTCCCAGTAATTGAAGCTGTCGGATAATAAAAGCCTTTGTCTCCCGGTCGCTCACCTTATCCAAGGCTTTCAAATATGCGTTGGCTGTTGCTAGACGGGCATTTTCCTCACCTTTCGCCATCACGTAATGAGTCAATCCGCTCAACGCATAATCCACGTTCGAGTTACTGCCTTTTCCCGGAGCGTTAATCTTATTAATCAACATCAAGACCCCTTCCTCGCCAGTGGAGCTTAGGTCATTAATTAATTTGTTATATTCAGCTTGTTGCTCCGCCGGCATCTGTGCCAGTACATCGGCAACGATCGTCTTCGATGTACGATTAGCCGGGCTTTGAGCCATTAACATGCTACCGCACAACAATAAGCTGGCAATTGATATATATACTTTTTTCATATGTGTATGTGTTTAAATATTCCAAGGTGCTCTCATCGGCTGATCCAACAAACGATTAGCGGCCTCATCATTAATAAATTCCAGTTTTACGGGATCAAAGTGAAGCGTACGATTCAAACGAAGGGCTACGGCACCCATGTTCACGATCGTAGCGGAACGGAAGCCATTACGCTCATTCAAGGCAAAAGGCTGACGAGTCTTTACGCACTCGATAAAGTCGGTAACCTGTGGCTCGGGTTCGGGATAATCGGATAACTTTTTCTCCCAATCCGGGATATCACATACGAAATTCTTATAGACATTCCCGTTCGGTCCGGAAATATAAGGTGTGTTCGGATCCCCGTAATCACCTCCCCAAAGTACGATCTGGCAACCATCCTCATAGGTATACGTAATCGAGCGCCAAGTACCCACGGCGTCCGGATGTTGTTGCGGAGCATCCACCTCTACCTTAACCGGGCTGGTATTATCTTTTCCTAGAAAATATTGTACAGGGTCAATATAATGCTGTCCCATATCCCCTAAACCACCGCCGTCATAATCCCAGTATCCACGGAATGTCTGATGCACACGATGCGGGTTATAAGGTTTGTAAGGAGCCGGACCCAACCAAAAATCATAATCCAGCTCACTAGGCACCGATTGCGGTTCCAGATATTCTTTACCAACCCAATAGAACTTCCAGTCGAAACCGGTATGCTTGCTGATCGTTACCTTTAGCGGCCAGCCCAACATACCACTTTGAACCAGTTTCTTCAAAGGTTTCACGGGAGTGCCCAATCCATAGAACGGGTCTGCGAAACGGAACCAAGTGTTCAAGCGGAACATACGTCCGTATTGCTTCATCGCTTCCATTACCCGTTTACCCTCCCCGATCGTACGGGTCATAGGCTTCTCACACCAAATATCTTTTCCTGCTTTAGCGGCCTCGACAGACATGATACCATGCCAGTGAGGAGGCGTAGCTATATGAACGATATCTACATTAGGATCCAGAATCAAATCACGAAAATCATGGTATGCGGCAATCTTATCCTTTACCAACTGTTTACCTAGCTCCAGATGATTCTTATCGACGTCACACACGGCGACAAGACGAGTTCCGGCATAGTCCACATGTCCACGGCCCATACCACCTGTACCGATAATTCCTTTTGTCAATTGATCACTTGGAGCGATGAATCCATTACCCAACACGTGGCGCGGTACAATCGTAAATGCCGCGATTCCTCCAAGAGTCTTCAGGAAGTCTCTTCTGTTTGTCTTCATAGTACGAATTTAAAATTTAGATAGAATAGATTAACTTGAGTGACAAAAATAATCATAATACTCGAAGAGACAAGAAAAATGTATATAAAAAAGAAAAGGATGCCTTTAGCAAAGACATCCTTCCCTAGTATTTTATGAAAATTTATTACAAAGCGAATTGCGGTTGACGGTGAATCCATTGTCCACGGGTGAAATCCGGGAAGTCTACCAAAGCACCGCCACGAGCGATTGACATCTCTGACAAGCCGGAGATAGCGCTCCAAGCGGCAGCGTCATAGCAATCCATTGGAGCCGGTTTCTTATTACGGATAGCGTCGATCAAGTCGTACATCATGATATAGTCCATACCACCATGTCCGGCCTCAGCCGCCTCAGCGGAATGCTGTGCCCATAATTTATGGTCATATTGCTTGAACCATTCCTCCGAATCATCCCAACGGTGAGGTTTGGATTTACCCTGTACATATACATGATCGCCATCATTCATCCATAAACCCTCAGTTCCCTGAACACGGAAACCTAATGAATAAGGGCGAGGAGAATTGGTATCATGGGTTACGATGATCGTTTGTCCATTAGAACACTTAATCATAGAAGTCACGATATCTCCCAAATTGAAGTTGACCTTCGCCAACGGATGATTCTCACCCCCATTATCCACGATAAACTTATGCAATCCACGAGATTGAGTAGCCATAGCGGATAAAGAAAGGAAGCGGTTACCACGGTTGATATCCATGCAATTTGCTATCGGTCCGATACCGTGAGTCGGATAGATATCGCCATTACGATGTACGGAATGGTTCGTACGCCATTGAGCCTCGGCGAAAGCCGTCGGGCCCATACGAAGATCACCACTGCCCGGTACATAGTTGTAATGAGTTCCATCGTTGAATTTCACCTCACGCAAGTCATGCTCATAACCACAAGTACCATGCAATATCTCGCCGAACAAACCTTGGCGAACCATATTCAACGCAGCCATACAGTCACGACGATAACATACGTTCTCCATGATATTCAAATGGCTTCCGGTTGCTTCCGAAACATTTACCAAATCCCAGCACTCCTCGATCGTATTAGCGGCGGAAACCTCCACGCCTACATAAGGAACACCAGCCTTCATAGCGGCGACAGACATCGGAACGTGCCATTCCCAAGGACTAGCGATAATCACGCAATCAAATTCCTCGTTGTTCAACATATTCTCAAATTCACGTTCACCCCCTTTGTAAACTTTCGGAGCAGGAACATTAAATTTAGCGATATGTTTCAAGGTACTATCGATCGGGCCCTGTTGGATATCGCAAATCGCTACGATCTTATTACCGGGGATCGCCAATACATTATTAATATGCTCATGGCATCTAGAACCCGTTCCGATGAAACCGAAACGTAATTTACCATCATCTTTACCGGCTGTTTTTTTCTTTTGGGGTTCAGCGGCGGTTGTTGTAGCTCCGGCGTTTCCGGCCATTGCCAAGCCTGCGGCACCAATACCGGCGGCAGATACTTTCTTAAGGAATGAACGACGAGTGTTTTCCATATATTTTATAAATTAGTTTGTGTTTTGAGGATACAAAATTAAAAAAATATTTTTTCAATCAAAACGTTATTGAGTATTTTGAAAAATAAAGAGTCCAAGACTAAAAGTTCGTTATCTTTCCGGTTTCCCTTTTTAGCCTCTCGAAGGTCATCATCATCTGTCGAAGTCTTATAGGTTCTTTTTCCGCCAAATTAACTTGCTGACCGATGTCTTCCTTTACATTATATAATTGATAACAGTTACTATTTCCGGCAAAGGCAGCCTCCTCCGCATCGCCATAGGTATCCGGATACGGTGGGATCATGACCCAATCACCATCACGTAGCGCATAATTGAAATAACCTTCCAAGACAAGTTCCTTTCGCCCATTACCACCTTTTCCTAGAAATACAGGCAAGGTGTTTTGGCTATCTACCTTATCAGAATAGGTCTGTCCGATCAACGCCGACAGCGAGGCTAACAAATCCATCTGGCAAACCAAGGCATCCGACACAGCGCCCGGCTTAACTTCCGCAGGCCAACGAAGCATGAACGGGATACAGGTCCCACCATCATACAAGCTCGTCTTTCCTCCACGAAGCGGTCCGGCCATCTTATGATCCCCTACCAATTCCACGGCTTGATCTTGATAACCGTCATCCAGAACCGGTCCGTTATCGCTAGTGAAAATAACTAATGTATTTTCCGTTAGCCCCAACTTATCCATTTCCTTCAAGAATTCGGTCACGCACCAATCCGCTTCCAAGATAACATCTCCACGAGGTCCCATCCCCGACTTACCCGCAAATCTCTCGTTCGGTACACGAGGTACATGCGGTTGATGCAAGCCATAGTACAGGAAGAAAGGTTTATCCTTATTCTCTTTCATAAAACCTTTCGCCTTCTCAAGGAACAACTCTGCCATATCCTCATCTTTCCATTGGGCGGTCTTGCCTCCTTTCTGGAAACCAATTCGAGGTACACCGTTTACGATAGCGCCGGCATGCCCGACACTCGGGAGCATTCTCAGTAATTCAGGATTATCCCTCCCAGTCGGTTCCCCGGGGAAATTCTCCTTATAACTGACATAGAGAGGATCGTTCGGATCGAGGTTTACACCTCTCCCATTCTCGATAAAGATACAGGGAACCCGGTCATTGGTAGCAGCTTGGATAAAAGAATAGTCGTAACCGATCTCTTTCGCTCCGGGATAAACCAGCTTGTTCCAGTCTACCGCCCCGTCACCTAATCCCAGATGCCATTTGCCGACCGAGCCGGTGACATAGCCCGCTTGCTTCATCACCTTCGGCAAGGTAACCTGTTGAGTATTGATAATCAGAGCCGCATTGCCGGGAAGTATTTTGGCTTCCCTATTTGTCCAAGGATATAATCCGGTAAGCAAGGAATACCGGCTGGGGGTAGAAGTAGCCGCCGTACAATAACCTTGCGTAAAGCGTATGCCTTCATTTGCGATACGATCCATTCCCGGAGTCTGTATGCGATGAGCCCCGTAACAGCTTAGATCACCATACCCGAGATCATCAGCTACGATGATCACCACGTTAGGTTGCCGGGGAGCTGATTGAGCTATTAAAGTTGTTGGCAAGGAAAACCCTGCCAACACACTCATTATACAATACTTATTCATCGCTTATTACGGATTCTGAGTTAATGTACCCGGATAAGCGTTAATCTCAGACTGCGGAATATACTGGATAGCCAACGGGCTGGTAGCAGGATATTCAGGCACGCCGTCATGGAATCCCGGGTAATGACGTTTCATCGTATCGCCTACACGATATACATCAAAACCACGGTCAGCCTCATAAGCTAATTCCAACTGACGTTCTTTCATGATAAGCTCATGAGCGTTTGTCGCATCCAAAGATTTATATCCGGCGTTAGGTAAGGAACGGGTACGAACGGTATTCAAATCGGCTAATGCTTTTGTATAGTTTCCTAATTTAGCGCTAGCCTCGGCGCGAATCAGGTATAACTCACCTAAGCGAGAGATAACCGGAGAATAAAGGTGAGGATAGCCATCTTGCTTAGAGCACTTATAGCTATAGAATTTCGGGTTACCTTGACTTTCCAACATAAAGTAGTCATAATCTCCCTCATACGTTTCTCCCTTATAGCTAATAGAATAACGCTTATTGTCCACATCTACCGGAGTTAATGTATATTCTTCACCATCTACCGTAGCGATTAACTTACCTCCTACTTCCTTGGTCTCACCTTGACGATATACGTAACCGGAAATCTTGCCGTCCGTATATAAGTTAGCTACAAAACGGAAAGCGGGGATCTGATTTCCATTGGCGTCTTCCTTATATTGCGGATGGATAAACGCCTCACGTGCATCGGTTCCTTTTCCTGTCTCATGCAACAAATCCATATACTTAGCGCTGGCGTAAACCTCACCCCAGCCTTGACCATCGATCTCAGCGTACATACTTCCTAGCGGATCACCCCAATCTTCCCAGTCTGAGGCTATAAACTTCACGGCGAAAATAGTCTCTGTCTGTGAAGCGGCATCCGGAGCGAACTCATTATAACGCATAAAGTTAGCACGGTCCAACATAGAGAACTGGCCACTCTCGATTACCGTATTCGCATAATCATAAGATAATTGGGCATATTCCTTATTCGGATTCTCAAACGTGCCACTCATATACATATAGACCTTCGCCAATAAAGCTTGAGCCGCATATTTTGAGGCATAAGCGGTAGATTTAAACGTTGTCATCAGCTCTTCCGCCTTTTTCAAGTCAGACAGAGCTTGATCATACGTATCCTTCACGGACGAACGATCCGGAAGATCCAGATTATCCATATCCTCAGGCATACCGTTTACGATCGGCAAGCCCAGATTCTTCTCCGGTTCCTGATAATAAGGACGGCCAAACACACGGCAAAGATAGAAGTACATCATGCCGCGCATATAATAAGCCTCGCCCAACTTCTGATCCAACTCAGCAGACTCGCCCTCATTAATCATCTTCATCAAAGAACTAGTCTGTGAGATGATATTATAGGCACTGTTCCAAACCGTAGTAAGACCACCGTTATTTACCGTATGCTGATAGGTAAAATAAGTACCGAACGGATTGGTTGTCGGTTTATCCTTACAAACGTTATCCCCCGGGAACTCACCACAATAATGCAAGTGTTCGGATGCCTTTTTCAGTTTTGCGTAACAACCGTTTAGCAAAACATCCACCGCGGCATCTTTGTCCTCCATGATCTTGTCTTCCGTGTACTTATCGTAAGGTAGACGTTCGATATCACAGCTTGTTATGAACGTGGCCGCTGCCGCAAGAGCCACTATAGCGATTTTTTTCATTATGATTCCTTTAATTAAAATGTAACATTTAGACCAAACATGAATTTACGAGCTTGTGGGTACGGAGAGATCGCCACACCAACCGAGCCTGCCTTGTATTTATTGCCAACCTCAGCCGGAAGTTCCGGGTCAACTCCGGAGAAACCGGAAAGGACAAACAAGTTCTCACCCGAGAAAGAAAGACGGATATTATCTACATACTGAATCTTCCAAGGTAATGTATAGCCTAACGTCAAGCTACGTAAGCGTAAGTAGCTAGCGTCCTCCAGATAACGGGAAGATCCCTTGCTGGATTGGCTCTTATTGCCATATTCCGCCTTGGGGTGGGTAGCGATATCGCCCGGTTTTTCCCAACGATTCCAACCTTCCTTCAAATTCATCTGGTTATAATTTACATAAGCGCCGTCACTATCATACATCGAACGGTCGTAATTATAAATATCACCTCCTACGGAATAACCGAAGACAGCGGAGAGATCAATGTTTTTCCAAGATAAGTCAGTAGAGAAACCTCCGTAGAAATCGGGGCTCAACTTACCTATTATAGTCTGGTGCTTAGATGCGTCACTATAATTCGAGGTCGTTACACGTTCCCCATTCTCATTCGTGGTATACCATAACGGAGAACCTGTCTCCGGATCTACGCCTGCCCATTCGGTACCATACCAAGTATCCACGTCTTGTCCCGGAGTCAATATCTTATCCATCGAAATGGCATAACTTGAACCGGCGTTAGAAGTGATGATCTCGCTCTTGCCACCATATAACTCAGTGATCTTATTACGGTTCAGACCTAAGTTAGCTGCGACGCTCCAACTCCAATCGCCCCCTTTCAAGATGTCCACGTTCATCGAGACCTCGAAACCATTATTCTTGACGGCACCCACATTACGATAGATACCAACAATACCCGTTACACCAGGCAGAGGCACTTTGTAAAGCAAATCGGTTGTTTTCTTATTATAATAATCCAAGTTGATAGTCAAACGATCAAACAAGATAGCGTCGATACCTACACCTGCCGTATAAGTCTTCTCCCAAGTCAGGTTCTTGTTTTCCTTCTGTTCGATTACCGCACCCGGATCACCATTATATCCCGTAGACATGGCGTACACCGTATATTGAGAATATAATTCGGTCGGACGGTTACCTACGGAACCATAACTTGCACGTAACTTCAACTGTTGTACCCAATCCTTAGCCTTGAAGAATTCCTCCTGATGGATATTCCAACCACCGCTGACGGAGAAGAAATTACCATATTTAGCGTCCGTACCAAAGTTGGAGGCACCATCCCGACGGAATGAGAAAGACAACAAATAACGATTATCATACGCATAGTTGGCATTGAACAAATAAGATTGTACGGCCCACTCTTTTTGCTCTCCCTTTATCGTCTTAGGAGTAGTAGCGACATCGGCTACAGAGAAACCCGGAGCGAAACTAGCCGCTGTCTGATCCTTGATCTCTTGTGTATAGGTATTCCACTCATAAGCCAAGATAGCGTTGATAGAGTGCTTATCGAATACTTTGTTGAAACGGAGCAATTGGTTACTGTATACTCTATAGGAGGCAGTGGTTTTATCTTGCAATAATCCGTTATCTGCCTCTCCCGCCTTAGAACGAGGATCCTGATAGCTCTTAAAAAGGATACTATTATATTTATAGTTATTCACGGATGAGAAAGTCAACCAATCGGTAAACTTGATATCGAAGTCAAAGTTACCCATGAACTCATAAGAGGTGCTTTTGTCGTAATTCCATTGCAGATCATACAAGTAATTGGTAGCATCACTATTAATCCAGTTTGAAGGTCTGTATTGCTGGATCAAGTCGCCATTCTCGTCATACGGGGAGTCCCAAGGGAAATTAACGTACATGATAGCGCCTAGATCTTGTTGCTGGTCCATCACGTCGCTACGGGTAGCCCATACTTTAGGTTTGATAGTCAACCAATCCGTCGCTTGGTAATCCACATTGAAACGTAAGTTATAACGCTTGTAGTCATATCCTTTCACGGCACCATCCTCATCGTAGTAACCAACGGAAGTATAAGTCTTGATCTTCTCGGAACCTCCGGAAACAGAAACATTGTAATCTTGAGCGAAGCCCAGATGCGTACCCTCTTTCCACCAGTCGAAGTTACGGTTGCGCAAATCCTCCGTAAAATAACTCGGAAGGGCGTCTTGATTTGCGAAAGATTTATAATAATCATATAATTCCTCGCCGTTCATCATATTCATGTTTCCACGGTGCAACTGGTTCACACCCATCTTTACGGAAGCGTTGATCGTAGCTTTTCCGATCTTACCTTTCTTCGTAGTCACCACGATAACACCGTTCGCTCCTTGAGAACCATAGATAGCGGTTGAAGCGGCATCCTTCAAGATAGACATAGACTCGATATCAGCCGGGTTCAAGCTACCCGCATCCGTACCTACGATTACGCCATCCACGATCCAAAGAGGGTCCGTGCTACCGTTTACCGTAGACTTACCACGGATCACCACTTTACCGGCAGCGCCCGGCTGACCACCACCCGAAGTAACCTGTACGCCCGGAGCCTTACCAGACAATAAGTTCTCGACCGTAGGGCTAGTGGCATCCAACAATTTCTCGTTGCTCACCACCTGCATGGCACCCGTCAAGCTTTCCTTTTTTTGCACACCGTAACCAACAACAACCACCTCCTCAAGGTTCTGAGTGTCTTCCTTGATACGGATAGTCATCGGAGCGCTAGTCGCCTTAACCTCGTGGTTCACATAACCGATGTAAGAAACGACTAAAGTAGCTCCGGCCGGAGCTTCCAAACTAAACTTTCCATCGAAATCGGTACTGGTACCGTTCGTAGTGCCTTTCACAAGCACGTTCGCGCCGATTACCGGCTCACCCGTCACCACGTCAACAATGGTACCTGAAATCGTAATCGTCTGCTGCGCCACCATTCTCTCCGTGTTTCTCAATTCATTTGGATTAGAAGATGACTTGTAAACAACAATCCTATTGTTGTTTACAACAAAATCAGCATGCTGATTTTTCAGCGCCGTCGTCAAAATCTCCTCGACCGAACGGTTCGACATGTCGATTGAGATACGCTCATTCAGATTGATGTCATTGTTACGGATAAGGAACGTGTAATTGAATTTTTCCTCGATCAAATCGAAAAGTTCTTTTAATGTCGTACTTTCCATTTGAACAGACATCATTTGTGTCTGAAGTTCGGACGCTGAAACCGTACCGGGAATAAACGGCAGTCCCGCAAGCATACATGCGGCTACCATCATCTTACCGGTCTTCTTGAAATAGTTCATTTCCATTAAAGTTAGATTTAATAAATAATTTTCTCGTTTATACTATTTTCCACACTTACACCTTAGGATTAAGGTTTGTATTTTTATTTATCTTTTATAATAATCTCATCTCCCGAACGAGTCCACACATATTTATGATCCACGTCCACCTCACGAAGGATCTTATCCAACGAATAATCTTTCGTAAAGCTGCCGGAGAAGATTTCCTTTCTCAAAGGATCGCTCTCGACGCGGATACGCACGTTGAACTTACGTTCCAAATCCTTGGCGATACTCATGAAAGGTTGTTCGGAGAATTTCAGGCTACCGTCCATCCAAGAGAGAGCATCCTTGGCATCCACCTCACTGACTCTTACCTTATTGGTCTGCTTATTAAAGCTTAGTTTCCGGTTTGGAGTCAAGGTCACATCGCCCGCATGGGCAACCTCATCCCGCAAGCTCACGTTTACTTTTCCCGACACCAGAGTGACATCGGTCGTTTCATCCATTCCGTAAGCCTTTACGTTAAAGCTAGTTCCTAGAACCTTGATATCCAATCTCTTTGATTTTACGATAAAAGGCTTAAGGGAATCCCGGGTAATCTCGAAGTAAGCCTCACCATCCAATTGTACGCTACGTCCGTTCGTATTGAAATCACTGCCATATCTCAACGTGGAACCCGCGTTGACCCAAACCACGGATTGATCCGGCAAAACGACTTTCGTTTGGGCTCCCATAGGAGTTGTCGTCTCAAAATAAGCCAAGGCGGCAGATTTCGGCTGATTATGTCTCGTACCTATATAATAAGAGGCAGTCCCCACCGATACCACGATCAAGACCGAGGCGGCAACTTTTCCTAAAAACCGAAAATTTAGCCAATGATTCTTTTCAGAAGGAATAGCGGGATCGATAAGTGCCCCGAAATGTTTTTGGAAATCGGCTTTCATATCAGAGGCAAACAAAGGTACATGCGCCGTCGCCCAACAATCCGCCATCTCGGAAAGGCGTTGTTTATGAGCGTCATCCGTTTCCAACCATTGTAGTAATTCATTTCGCCCCTCCTCGGATATATCTCCCATGAGGTAGCTATAAATTAAATCTTCTATGTGTTTATTCTCTATTTCCATGATATTAACAAAGGAGCCGGTTTTCAACCCGGTTTCTATTATATACACATGTTTTAGAGATTCCGTTTAAGGAGATTCCAATTATTTTTCGAAAAAATTAAATATAAGTAAGAAAAGAGGGTAAAGATCGCCTAAAAGTTCACGCAACTTCGCCAAACCGATCTTGATCTGTACTCGTACCGTACTGGAACTGATATGATTTATTATCGCTATTTCCTCATAGGTCTTGTTATGGTAAAGATATTGCACGAAGATATCCCGGCATTTAGCGGGCAAGGAATCCACGGCACGATAGATTTTCTCCTCGAATTCCTTATTCTCCAGATAAGCCAACGGATGGGGATCGGCGTCTATCTGCAACTCTTGTATCGACAATAAGTTTTCTTGTACATCTGATAAAGGGACTTCTTGCTGGCGTTTATCTCTTAAATAATTCAGGCAATAATTACGTACCGAGCGAATTAAATAAGCGTTTACCGGATGTATTAACGCCGAATGGTGATTCCATACATTCATAAAAACATCATTAACGATCTCACGTGCCGCCTCCGAATTATAGACATATTTAGTCGCTACGGCGCACAAGTACACGTAGAAGGTCGTATATAATTGTTCAAATGCTTTGGCATCGCCATTATTGATCCGAGATATTATGTCCTCCTTTACAATCAGCACAAACGTCAACCCTTAAGTTTCACTCACAATTGAATCACAAAAATAATGAAATATTCCAGAGATTACCTCATTTTAAAAGAAAGTATAGGGTAATAGCGCCAAACAGCTCGCTAAAGCGGACTGTTTGGATACTTAGGTGACGAACCGGGTGGCATAGCTGTGCCATCCTTATGGCACGCCCTTGCCATCGTTGTGGCACGGCTATGCCACCAGCGTGGCACGACTGTGCCAATGCCATAGAAAGAACTGGCACTATACGTCGTTGCAATACAATAACTTAGATCACTTAGAGGAATTGGCGGCACGCTTCTTGTTACGCCAGTAACTGCCGTCACGTTTGCTTCCGAACATATTACGGCGTTTCGACTCTTGCTTGATCGCTTCTTTCTTCTCGGCTACGGCGGCTTTCACCTCCTTGGTCTCATACATATGGCCACCAGCTACGGGGACTTCCTTGCCGATCAGTTTCTGGATATCTTTTAACAAAGGTACCTCCTCGGCGTCGCAGAAAGAGAAAGCCACACCTTCACGGCCCGCACGACCCGTACGCCCGATCCGATGTACATAAGTCTCGGGTACGTTAGGAAGCTCATAGTTAATGACGTGCGTCAGATGATCCACGTCGATTCCACGGGCGGCGATATCCGTAGCGATCAGCACACGGGTCGTATGATCCTTGAAATTCGTCAAGGCACGCTGGCGGGCGGTCTGGCTCTTGTTGCCATGGATCGCCTCCGCCCCTATCTCCGCTTTCGACAAGACACGGGCCACCTTGTCCGCCCCGTGTTTCGTACGGGTAAAGATCAATACGGATTCCAGTTCCGGGTTCTCCAACAAGCTTTTCAGCAAGTTGATCTTCTCGGCCTTCTCGACGAAATAAACGGATTGGTCGATCGCATCCACGGTCGATGAGGCCGGGGTTACTTCCACCTTTTGCGGCTCGCTCAAGATCGTACCTGCCAAGCGCTCGATCTCAGGGGGCATGGTAGCGGAGAAGAACAAGGACTGGCGTTTCTTGGGCAATAGCGGTAAAATACGCTTGATGTCATGGATAAAGCCCATGTCCAACATACGGTCCGCCTCGTCTAAGACGAAATACTCCAAGGTATCCAAGTGGATGAATCCTTGTCCGATCAAGTCCAGCAGACGTCCCGGCGTAGCGATTAATATATCGATGCCTCTTTCCAAGGCTTCCGTCTGGGGCTTCTGTCCCACCCCGCCGAATATCACCGTATGGCGTAATCCGGCGAAACGGCCGTAAGCGGCAAAGCTCTCTCCGATCTGGATGGCAAGCTCACGGGTAGGCGTAAGGATCAATGCCTTGATACCCCGTTTGTAACCTTTCTTCTTCTGGAGATATAACCGCTGGATAATCGGGATGGAGAACGCCGCCGTCTTACCGGTTCCTGTCTGGGCGCAACCCAATAAATCATAACCTTGCGAAACGATGGGAATCGCTTCTGATTGTATAGGTGTTGGAGTCGTATAACCTTCTTGCACGAGAGCCTTACATATCGGCTCTATCAAATCTAAATCTTCAAATGTCATTCTAAAATAGGGTGAGCCATCACGGCTCGTTATGTAAATAATGCGGGCAAAGGTAGTAAAACTTTATGATATAAACTATCTTTGCGCTTTTTATGCCCGTAAAGCGATATGAAAGAATTATTACTACTACTGAAGAAGTTCTTCGGATATACCTCCTTCCGTCCCTTGCAGGCGGACATCATACAGCGTATCTTACAGAAAGAGGACTCGTTGGTGCTGATGCCCACGGGTGGAGGCAAGTCGATCTGTTTCCAGCTACCGGCTATCTATCTGCCGGGTACGGCTTTGGTGGTGTCCCCCTTGATCGCCTTGATGAAGGATCAAGTAGAGGGGTTGATCGCCAACGGCATCCCGGCGGCGGCGTTGAACAGTATGATGCCGGAAGAGGAGCAACAACAGGTGAAGCAACTTTGCGTGCAGGGCAAGATCAAATTATTGTATATCTCCCCGGAACGGATCAAGATGGAGGCGGACTGGTTCCTGCCCCGGCTGGACATCTCGCTCATCGCTATCGACGAGGCGCATTGCGTATCGCATTGGGGACATGACTTCCGTCCGGAATACACGCAACTGGCGATCTTGAAGGAACGTTTCCCGAAAGTCCCGGTCGTGGCCCTGACCGCTACCGCCGATAAAATCACCCGGAAGGATATCCTAGAGCAGTTACGGCTTCGCACGCCCCAAACGTTCATATCGTCATTCGACCGCCCGAATATCTCCCTCACGGTACGCCGGGGACTTAACAAGAAAGAGAAGATCGCCGCCATCGTCCATTTCATCCGGGGGCACCGGGAGCAGAGCGGTATCATCTATTGCATGCGCCGCAACGATACGACCGAGCTGGCCGATGAGTTGGCGATGTATAATATCAAGGCGATCGCCTACCACGCCGGCCTCCTGCCCGCCCAACGGGAACAGGCCCAGAACGATTTCATCAACGACCGGGTGGACGTGGTGTGCGCCACGGTAGCTTTCGGGATGGGTATCGACAAGAGTAATGTCCGTTGGGTCGTGCATTACAGCATGCCGGGGAGTATCGAGAATTACTACCAAGAGATCGGCCGTGCCGGAAGGGACGGGATGAAAAGCGATACCCTCCTGTTCTATTCCTTGAGCGACTTGATCGTACTTCGCCGTTTCGCCGAGGAGAGTGGCCAAAGCGAGGTGAACTTGGAGAAGCTAAACCGGATGAGACGGTATTGCGAGTCCGATATGTGCCGCCGCCGTGTCCTGCTCAGTTACTTCGGCGAGGAAGCGGACCATGATTGCGGCAACTGCGACGTGTGCAAGAACCCTCCGCAACGCTTCGATGGCAGTGTCTTGATACAAAAAGCGCTGAGCGCCGTCATCCGGACCGGCGAGCATGTAGGCATGCAAATGCTGATCGACATATTACGTGCCTCCGGTCGGGCGGAACTCTTGGAGAGAGGATACGATAAGCTAAAGACGTACGGCGCCGGACGGGACCTCTCTTATAAGGAATGGAAGGAGTACATTTACCAGATGATCCAACTCGGGTACATGGAGATCGACTACGCCGCCGAGCGTGTCTTGCGGATGACCCCGTTAGGCAGGCGTGTCCTGTACGGGGAGCAAAAGGCCCAGCTCGTCATCTATCGGGAACCGGATGAGCTGACACGCCCCGTCCGGAGAGGCGAGCGGAAATCCTCCTTCAAAGCCCAGCCGATCCGGCCGATCCGGTCCGCCTCCACGGACGAGACCTTGCTGGACTCCCTCCGCCAGCTTCGCAAGCAAATTGCCGAGCGAGAGCATACGCCGGCTTATATCATCTTCTCCGACGATTCCTTGGAAGACATGGTGGAGAAGAAACCGGTCACCTTGGACCAGTTCAGCGACATCCGGGGCGTGGGGCAAATCAAGCTGGACCGGTACGGGAAGGTGTTCGTGGCCTTGATCCGGTTCGTGCTGAAGCTACCGAAATAAGAAGAACACATGTTAATGTTTTTAGCTCCTAAATGGAAATATAAAAAAATCACATATATTTGTCTACAGTTATTAAGCACAATGCCCCATATTCATGATAGACAAACATCTTTCTCTCCTCACCCACCTGCTCTGTCTGTGTTTTCTGGCAGGATGCGAGAATGAGTATTTCAAAACGGGGAGTATCCATATCCAATTGAAGAAACCTTCCGGATACGCAGATATCTCCTTGGCGAATATCCCGGTCACACTAATCAATCAAAGTATAGGCTGTGTCTACACCACGACCACCGACACAAATGGACTAGCTCTATTTGAACTAACCGCTGGCATATGCGCAATCTCCGCAAATCAGGAAACCACGACTGGCAACAGGGATTATATATTGAGTGGTAGCCTCTCCAATATCCAGTTCGAGGCCAATGGAGAAGAACGATCCGTGGAAATACCTTTGGAAGTGTCCGAACGAGGCCGTCTGCTGATTAGCGAGATTTATTTCAGCGGTTGTCTCTGGCCTGACGGGAAAAATGTCTATAACAAAGATCAATACCTCACGTTGGTCAATAACTCCGATGACTTGATTTTCCTAGATGGCCTATGTATCGCACAAGCAGGACCCGTAAGCGTGACAAAGCCTTCCGGATGGATGCTCCATACCGATATGAAAGAAATACCTTTATTCATGATGTGCTGGGAGTTTCCGGGAACGGGAGCCGAATATCCCATTCAACCGGGGGAGCGACAAACGATAGCGATTAACGCCATAAACCATACCAATAGCGAAGTGGGAGTTCCGGCCTCGCTCGATTTATCCAGCGTGGAATGGGCTTTTTGGGATCCTATCTTGACCGGAAGCCAAATCTCCGCCGGTGTAAAACCTCTAAACTTGGTATGGCGTGGCACCGGTTTCTCCTATCTGTTTTCCATGAACGGCCCGACGATCCTCTTGTTCCGTCCCAAAACGGACTTAAGAGAATGGATCGCCAATCCGGATCACATCCAAAAAGAACCTGAGAGTTTCAATACGCTAAAATACCTCCATATACCCGCTGATTGGGTGCTGGATATCGCAAATTTCGTCTCTTCAACCTCTACGGTAGCTTACACACGTATCCCATCTTCTATGGATGTGAGTCCGGGTATAGCCACGTCCGGCGGCTCCGGCCTGGCAATGCGTCGGAAATATGAGCAAGAGGGGAAACGCTTCCGCTGGAAAGATTCCAATAACACCGCCGAGGATTTCGAGAAAAGTCCACCTTCCTTAAAACGGTAAGCCTCTATGAAGATCACTATCATTCTATATATGATATCACTATCTGTCTATGCCTCACGGTCATGGGCTCAACAAGAGAGCGCATGGGCTTTATCCGCCAATCCTGTCAGCATCAGCTATGTGCCTAAGGACAGCGCTATGGAAGCCGGTTTAAGTTATTTGATCCATCAAGCCGCCTTACCTGCCAGCGACCAGCCGGATCAAACACAGACCTATAGGGCTTATGTATCCGGTAACCGAAAGCTGGGTCTGCTTTGGCTGGCGGGTGGTATCGATTGGTCGCAAAGCCTACTGGAAGGGAGAAAATGGAATTTATTATCGCAACCGGACTATCTGATTACGGCCGGCGATTCCTTGGGAGAGCCACAACGCATCGAGAAATACAGGATCTACGGACAAGCGGCTTACGTCTTATCCCCGAAAATCAAGGTCGGGATAGATGGAGACTATACAGCTACAAGCAACGAAGATCGCTCCTCTTACCATATCTACCATGGGATGGCACACTTAATCCGGATATCAGGAGGTATCGTTTACGAACAAGTACGCAGACGTTTTGGAGCCTCGATCCATTATACCCATCGAACAGAGGAATTAACGTATGATACGGATAGTAAAGATAAACTTTATACATTTCCTCTGGGTTATTGGCTTCCGATGCAAGAATTATCGGGAAGTTTCCTGTTTCGCAGCCAAGGAAAACGCCTAGGTGTTTCCTTGCAAACGGAAACCCTAAAAGAGCATTGGAGTCTTTTCCATGATCTCTTCTACGAGACCCAGCAATTAGCGGACAATCCAAATAACTCCGGCAACTTGAGAGGCTGGGAAGAACGGCTGCATCAAATCAGTTACCAAGGTCGTTTTACCCGAACGAATAAATCGTGGACGCATATCTGGTCGCCCACAGCCCGATTCAACCAAACTACGGCCAACCGCATATTACAACGGAATCCCACCACAAGCTCGTCTGCCATATGGACTACATTCGCCACCTATCGCCTAGCAAGGCAACGGATGTTATCTACCCAACTAAGTTACGAGGCGACAAAGAATGATACTTCGGGCGAAAAGGTATCCACATGGCAAATGACTGTCGGATGGAATCGTTTGGAAAATGATTTCTACATATATCCTTTTACGGTCAAACAATATACAGGGCTCTTCCACGGAGAGATCGCGTTTTTTCGACAAATCCGCCTACCTAAAGAAAACAAGCTAAGTATCCGCCCGTCCGTGTATATCGTGTCGGGCTATGGCACCGAGATCAAATGGGAGAAGGAAACGCAGAAGGATGAGAATGGCTCTGCAGAAATCAAGCTAGAGCAGAACATGCAAAAAGTGAACGAGGATTTTATTGCTCGCACGGCAACCCGTCTGGGTATCGGTGCGGAAATGGAATATCGGCATCCCATTCATTCCGCCTTATCAGCGGGATTTCGTTTAAAGGGTAGTCTCGAACAAACGACAAGCCCTCAATCGCCCCTCGAAGGGGGCGGAAACCTCAGTATTGTCATCTGGCTATAAATAGGTCTAATACTATGCGTTACTCAACTTTGTACAAAATACCAATAAAGATCGTGACGATATTTCTCTTATTGTCATCACTTCATCCGGGCAATTACCTTCACGGGCAAAAGCAACCGGATACTCTGTCCTTCTATTTACCCAACATTTTGGTAACAGCCATAGAGTCTAAGACTCCGGGTACGGTTTCCTTGCTTCCAGCGTCAACGTTGGAACATACGCAACCGATCACGATCTCTGATCTGACACAATTATTACCGGGAGGTCTCACCAATAATTCTGGGGTGACAGACGCACAATATTTCTCAGTGCGAGAGGTTTCTTTAAAGAACGGGGTAAACCAATTTCATAAGAACGCAGCTATGGGTGCCCAAATATGGGTAGACGGCTCTCCTCTTCATTTCAACACCGGCATCAACGAGCCTTACGAAGGATATGATGCCCGTTTTCTATCTCTCAACCAAGTGAAAGAGGCGGAAATCATCCGGGGAATACCTTCTGCCCGGTACGGAAACTTAACAAATAGCGTATTATTACTCAAGACTCATCAAGGTAGAATGCCTCTCTCCACCAGCATACGTTACAATCCGAAACTGAAACAATATATGCTTGGAAAAGGCTTCTGTATCTCCCCACAAGGCCATACGCTCAACCTGTTAGCGGACTATACCAGCCAAGGCGATTTCCATACCGGCGGCATACGCTTGGCAAACCTTTACCATTGGTTGCCCGCAGGGAAAAAACTAGAATTAAGCCTTACTTACACCTCTCGCATAGGAAAGGAAAAGCAATTCGTCAACGAGCAGAATCATACACAAAGACAACGATTGGATCAGCGATTTTCCATACAAGGGGAATGGCAACCCGACCGACGTTGGCTCAAGAAGCTGTCTCTGAGAATAGACGGTTCCCTTCAAAAAAGCAAACAAACAAAGAGTCAGGTCAACAATGCCTCTAGCCAGCTTTATACAGACCAGAAAGAGAGCGGCGAATGGGAAGCCCGTGTTTTATCCTCAAACTACATGTACACATTAGTCAATGAAAGCCGACCTTTTTATGTAGAAACCGAGATGCTGGCGTCTACCTTATTCCCTCTACGACAAGGGAGGGATATCAGCTTAGTAGCCGGATTCTCATACCGTAGTGAGGGTAACGAAGGGCGAGGCAGGGATTTCGATCGGCAGAGGCCTCCTTCTACATCTATCCGTCCCCGCTCATTCCGGGAAATCCCGTCCTTGCATACGTTCGGTGGCTTCATTGAGGCCACATACCGGACTTCCAACCTCCATGTAGAAGCCGGATTAAGAAATCAAGGATTGAAAAGCCGGGATTATGCCTTAATCTATCAGACAGAACCTCGCCTGAATCTCTTATGGTCTCTCTTCTCCTCTCCCTCCGGCTATACATTGAGTTTAAAAGGTGGGCTCGGATGGATCAGTTTCATGCCGACATTGGATAAACTCTACCCGGAAGCTATTTATAATGATAAGGTCTCTTTCTATTATAATGATAGCAATGAAAGTGGAAACACCCTTGGTATTCTCACGACACATGCCCCCGGAATGGAACAAAATATGAAATTAAAACCTACCGTAAATCGAAAGATAGAGGTTGGCCTTATAGGGAAGACTCCAGCCATCCGACTTGACATGACCGCTTTTTTCGAGAAACAAACGGATGGCTTTTCCTCCTCGGCGCAATATATTCCGTTCAGCTATCGGGAATATGATTATCTATCAACCGCCCAACTTCGTCCTGAATACAAAGATGGACAGGTATGGGTGAACGGTAAGGCTGTCCCTTATCAAGAGAAATATAGTTACACGCCGGTATCTGTACCAGTCAATACACTCCATAGGAAGAAACATGGGATCGAGATGGTAGCGGACCTCGGGACTTTCTCACCCTTGCGTACCTCCCTAATCGTAGACGGGATCTGGTTATATGTACGAGAAAAGAATACGGCCCTTAACGGGATCTGGCCGATCCAGTACACAGATAAAACAGAATACCCCTACGTAGGTTTTTACGACAAGCAAGGCGGACCGGGAAATGAAAGTCGTTCGGAGATCATCTCCACGAACTTCCGTTTCATCACGCGCATCCCCAGAATCGGACTGGTCACTACCCTTACGTGGCAAATGATATGGCTCTATAAATATCGTACGCTCTACAACGGTAGCACTGGCGAGAATGTATGGCCCCTATATTGGTTTGGAACAGACGGAATCATACATCCGTTCACCGAGACACAGAAAGAGGATCCAGCCTTCGCGCCTTTACTCTCCACCACCGCACCGGAACGATTCCTGCCAAACTCTTATAAACCATATGGTATGCTGAATATTCGGGTAAACAAAGCTTTCGGAGAGCACATCACGCTGGCATTCTTTGCCAACAACCTCGCCGATTTACGCCCCACTCGCTATTCGGCCAGCACGAGATCTTACCTTCAACAAAATACCCAGCCTTTTTTCGGTCTGGAATTACAAATAAAACTATGACATCATGAAAACAAGCATACTTTACATATTCCTACTGTCAGTCCTTTACGCCTGCGACTCCCACTCTCTTCTTCCACCCAAGCAGCAATTGGATCAGCAAATAGCGCAACTGAATGATTATTCTTTGTTGAGCGGTCCCTTGAACGAGCAGCTATGCGAAGAGATAGAAACCCATGCCCAAGAAATAGGGAATGACTCGCTTTTGCTGGCAACCCGCCAAATCATATACACCCGCTATTGCAGATTACAGGACACGGCCCATGCGAGAATGCTACTCGACCGCATGAAACCTTATGCCATCCGCATAAAAGACAAGCACCTTCTCATGAATCACCTGCGTATGGCATTTCTTCACGCACAGATACGCCAACCCGCAGAATGCGAGCGATGGATAAACGAGGCACGAAAATATGCATATATAAATCCTCAAAACTGGTATATCACGGCGGCTAGCGCTTGTCTTGAATGTGGATTATATCCCCAAGCACTCATCTATGCGGATTCAGCATTGGTGAACTTGAAATATAAAGTGATAAGCTCTCCTCACTTAGTAAAAGCTATAGCATTAAGCCGTACGGGAAAGACCGCCGAAGCGGAGGAATGGACCCAACGATGCATTACCGATATCCGCCACTTTCAGGCGAAACACCAAATACACACGATCAGCTATCTGCAATATCAACTCTTCATGGAATACGCCGTCTCTCTCCGGAAACATGGAAAAAACAAAGAGGTACTATCCGTATTGGAGGAATTAGACAGAGTCTCATTCAATAATGTCGCCACGCCTCTCTTGAGGAACAAAGACAATATCGAGGAATATAAGGTGCGTGTGGCACGTATGTTGTCCGAATGCCATTATGCGACCGGAAATCAATCGGAAGCCATCCAACAGGCAAACCGGGCAGACTCCCTACAATCCCATTATGCCCAAGAGCAAATGAACATACGCAGAAAGATGATCAGCGAAAGCCTGCAAAACGAACTATTATCCACCCGCTTAAAAAGTCAGAAGGCGGAAGCGGAACAGGCACGGCTCATCCAGTATATCCTTACCGGAGTCATTATTTTGCTCATGGCTATCCTAACCGGAGGATACCTTTGGTGGAGAAATCATCGCCGTCGCCTACGCCAGTTATTCGATTTATTGATAAGCCATCATGCGGCTTGGTTGCTAATACACGATCCGCTTCCGCTAATCTCCCGGCCACAAATAAAGTTACCAGATCATTCAGAGGCAAACACCGAGGTCACAACAAAAGCTGATAATCTCCTATATCAACGAATCCTATCAGTTATGAAAGAGCAAAAGCCTTTCTTAAATCCTAATCTCGACCTTGTGACCCTCTCCCGTCTAGTGGGTACTAACCGAACACAACTATCCACCACCCTCAATAGGCAGACGGGAATGAACTTCAGTCGTTGGCTGGCTGAATACAGGGTACACCACCTCCTTTCGCTCGTCGCCCTACGTCCCGACAGCGACATCACCGCACTAGCCTCCGAATCAGGCTTCACCTCCCGAACCTCCTTCTTCCGGCAGTTCCGGCAAGTCACCGGACTTACGCCCAACCAATACAGAAACGTACGAAAAGAGACCGGCAAATAATCTGTTAAAGTACGTGTCTAGCCTTTGATGCAGGGGCTTTACGGCCTTTGGTGTACCAGATCGTTCGGATCAAGTTTCAATACGTTCGCATCTTTTCTCATCCCTTGATTTACCAAATGGGACTGTCTATATTTGACCTCGCAAGTCCCTCTTATGCGGGTTACTTAAGACAGTACCAATATGGAAGAAAAGCAAAAGCCATCCCTAATCGAACGCAGGCTATATGCCCGCATCTTACAAATCATGGAGGATAAGAAGCCTTATCTCGATCCACAGTTCAATTTGTGCCAGTTGGCCAACCTCGCTTGCACGAACCGTACCCGGCTATCCTCTACCTTGAACAATCAGACGGGTATGAACTTCAGTCGCTGGCTGGCTATCTATCGGGTAGAGTACCTCATACGGGAATTTTCCAAGTGCCTCACACAAGAGCCGCAGGAGTTATACAAGACGGCTGGGTTTACCTCCCGTACCTCTTTCTACCGCCAATTCAAGGAGGTGACGGGCAACACTCCCATCGAGTACTTCGCCAACCTATATTATAACAACGTAAATGATTCAACTAAATAAATAGCGATATGAGACATTTTACACTCCTACTCTTATCCGTTTTTACTGTCTATCAAGCCAAGGCGGATATATTGATCCCCTTAGACAAATATCCTACGGGGGAAAAACGTTTCAACTTACAGATCAACGGAAGTCACGATACCAGTACCCCTTGGCTCTCCACCACGTCATTTGGCGTGGATGAAGATGGGCAGATGGGAAACCCGGAGAATTGGACATCCGAACAAATCGACGAGGACAATCACTCGGTAAGTCACCGACTCATCATGAACAGTATTTCCCTGCGCCTCTCCTATCGTGTATGGGACAATCTCAGCCTGTGGGCAGGCATCGGTACCACCAACTTCACCCACGAGGAGACTTTCCGAGATGATGACGACCTAAGCAGTACCATCTTCAGCAAGAACATGATACCCATCTACAGCGGAGGGCTAGGTTACGGCCATGCCTTCACCGACCGCTTTTTCATGTCTACCCAACCCGGCGTGCGCTATGCCAACAGCGATAACATGACCACCGAGGTGTATTACCAAGGCAAGACCATCCCCTTGCGAGACCTCAGCCTCAACCGCCGTTACCTAGAGTGGGCCGTGCCCGTAGTAGCCGGATACGCACTGGGCAATTTCGTGCCCTACGCCGGCATCCTCTACAAGGACTACACGATGAAAGACCGGTACGAGTTCACCAAGACATATGCCGGCGAGGACTATACCGTTCGTATCGACGAGACCTTCCACGCCCGTCACAAGCTGTACGCTTTGGCCGGGGTGAACTATTTCCTCGCTGACAACATCTCGCTCGGAGTAAACGGAAGCTTCGGCAAGAGGCAGTCCGTACAGTTACAATTCAATATCAGTTTCTAAACCTCTTAAACAGATATATACATGAGAACGACACTCAAAGCACAAGCGATACGGCTGATCGCCATATTTTTGCTTATCTGTGCCTCTACCACCACCGTCAAGGCACAGATCAGCCAACATCCCGAACTGTATAAGGTGAAAGAATTCCACAATATCGATAAAGACGGAGGGGCCTATTACTGCTTCACCGACGCACAATACTACCAAGGGAAGCTCTACGGGGTCTACATAGATAATAACGGCCCCTCATCCATACGCCTCATCGCTTTCGAGGTGAACGGCGAGACCCGGACAATGGAACAATCCACCGTTGGCGACACCGGTAAGAAAATGATCTTTCTCAATGATTTCGGCGTATACCAAGATGCCGAGATCATCGTATACCGCAATCGCTTCTACGTGCTCTGGAAGAATAATACCAATGGCCAGATATGGATCGGCGAGGTGGATATGAAAAAGGGAGAATACAAGAAAACTCGTATGCTCGATGACGGGAAAACTTACGCCAACTTCGCCGCCACCATCTACCGTGACAAGATCTGCGTCATCCTACACCGCCGCACCAACAAGAAACTGCAAGTCTACCAATACGGCGACCCCGAGCTGAACAGCGGCTGGGACTGGTGCGGCACCGTGCGCAACGCCGGACACGATAATATCGAGCTAAAAGGCTCAACAGGCATATCAATGGAATACGATCCCGACGACCACTGGGACGCCACCTCGTGGTACGGCTACGACGACACCGAGAAAAAGAACGTGGAGAAACTCATCATAGGCCGACTCAAGAGCGGTACCTTCGAGGCATTCAGCTACAGCGGCGAGTATGGCAAGGATAACATATGGCCCTCCAACTGGGAAGAATACGCGCATCACGACATAGGACGCTCGAAGACCTTCTCGCTCAAGCTCATCCAAGCCGATATAGAAGGCTACGCAGCCGACAATACCAGCGGCTACAAAGCTTCCTCAAATCCCCTGATCTTCAGCTACTGTACCTATGATGGCAAGGGAACGGGCGAACACTTCCTAAAGAAATTCTACCCCGGCAGCAACAGCTTCGCCACCGACGCACCCATCTACACCGACCTGCCCTACGGCTACACGGTCGTAGCCACCGCAGCAGATCCTACCACCGAGACAGCTCCCGGCGGAGGGCTCTACTACAAGCAATATATCTACCTGCTGCGAGGTAACCAGACTCCATACCATTGGTACAAGCACGCCTACATCGCCTCCATCCGCTCCAACGAGATCGTAGAGAGACGCAGTTCCTTCAACGACGAGAAGGCCCTGTTCGGCAACAGCGAGCTACGTAACCTCGTGCGTCTCATCGGCATCATCGAAGGACCACCTCCAACGATAGTGGATAATAACGACTGGTTCAAGGATCTCGGCGTAGCCTCCAGCCTCTCCTTCACCATGGGATCGGGCACCAGCAACTCCGTGAGTCGGCTCTACAAGAGCGATCTCAAATGCTCCTTCGGGCCGCATACGGACAAACTCACGGCAGCATTCGGCGGCGGATACTCCTTCCAGAAACAACACGAGGAAGTAACAAGCCAGTCCGAGTCCATCACCGTTACCTTCGAAGCAAACGACACAGCAGACTACCGGGCCATCGCCCTCTACTCTGTACCCATTCTGACCCGTTGCGACCTAGAATACCTCTCCCCCACCCGGAGACAGAGTGTACGAATGCCCATATTCAGCTATACTTACATGACACGGCAGAGTATCAAACAAGTAGAAGTGCCTCTCGACCTAGAGCCTTTCCGCATAGACAATCCAAGCAAACTTGGAGACTGGGAGGCCCGTGAGATCCTCACCATGACCGCCAGCGAGCCAAATGTCAGCAAGTCCGTCAACTTCAGCCTCAACTCCGAACGGATCGACATGACGCTGGAAACCAGCGGCACAATCTCCGACAGTCAGACCAAAGGTGCCATCAGCCTTATGGATTTGAAATTCCCCTTCTTCCAACTGGAGAACCAAAGTTCTTGGGAATGGACAGACCAGACCACGGCGACAACCTCGCAGGGTATCAGCGCATCCTATTCGAAGATACGACGCACGGACAAGCACGTCAGGCCGGAAGAGACAGCCGAGTCCTTCTCATCCACCCTCTATCTGCTCACTGCCGAGAAGTCGAACACGCTCCGTGACCAGTACTACCCCAAGCTACTCGAACGGAAGATTAGCTTCGGCACCGACACCTTTCCCTTCATGGTAAACAGCGACAAACCCTTCGTATTGGCGTGGGACATCAACAACATCACCTATGTACGAGGTGACGTGAGCATCACCGGAAATGAGGTGGTAACGGCCGATGAACCCCTGTCTATCCGCTTCCTCGACGGCATGCTTACGGTAGATTGCCTGCCGGGAGCCACCGTCAACGTCTACAGCATGAACGGCACGTTGGCTGGTCACCAGCAAGCGGTATCCGGAAAAGCAATCTTCAGCCTGCCCGGACACCTATATACCGTAGAGGTAGTGACCGAACGTTACCGGAAAGTACAGAAAGTAGTGAGATAATACAGTTAGAAGCCATGAAGACAAACCTCCTCCAGAGAAAACGCCTCCTAACGGAAGAATCGAATCGCTGTTATCTGTGCGATGACCCTGTCTGCACGAAGGCATGCAAGCCCGGACTAGATCCGGGCCGCTTGCTGCGGGCCTGTAAAATGGACAACCTAGCGGGAGCTATCCTCCGGGCCTACCGGATGGAAGCCTGCAAGGATTGCGACGGGCATCCTTGCGAGAAGGCCTGCCTCCGCGGACGAACCGACCGGGCGATATCCATCACCCAGATCGTACGGCAATTACAAGATATGCCAAACCCGACGGATAGCTCTCCCCTCACTTCGTCTCCGGACTTGGCGATCGACTTTTGTGGTGTCCGCTGCGCCAACCCCTTTATACTGGCCTCCTCGCCCGTAGCCCATAATTACGAGATGTGCGTCCGGGCCCTCGAAGCCGGTTGGGCCGGTATCTGCTTCAAGACGATATCATTCTATCCAAGCCATGAGGTATCCCCCCGCTTCGACCAAATGGAGGTGGATGGCGTGCCTTTCATCGGATTCAAGAACATGGAACAATTGTCGGAAGCCTCTGTCGAAGAGAATTTCGATACTCTCTATCGCCTCAAGCAACGCTATCCTGACAAATTAATCATCTCCTCCATTATGGGACGGACAGACGATGAGTGGACACGGCTTGCCCAATATTCCACGCAGGCTGGGGCCGATATCATTGAGTGCAACTTCTCTTGCCCACAAATGACGCAAGAAGGGATGGGCAGCGACGTAGGACAAAGCCCGGAACTGGTACGCCGGTTCACCGCCGCCACACGCCGGGGTACCCATCTGCCGATACTAGCGAAGATGACACCGAATATCGGGCAGATGACACCCGTGGCGCTCGCCGCCCACGAAGGAGGAGCCACCGGGATAGCCGCCATCAACACCATCAAATGTATCACCCGTATCGATGAGAAAGCACTTACGGCCCGGCCCGTTGTCTGCGGACTGAGCAGCGTGTCCGGCTATTCGGGGAAAGCCGTGCGCCCTATCGCTCTCCGGTTCATACATGAGCTGGTGAGCGATCCTTCTGCCGGCAAGATGCCTATCAGCGGGATAGGCGGTATAGAGACTTGGCGGGATGCCCTCGATTTCCTGCTACTAGGCTGCACGAACCTACAGATATGTACCGCCGTGATGCAATACGGCTTCCGGATCATCGACGATCTATGCGAAGGGTTACGACTGTTCATGCAAGAGAACGGATATAAAACCCTATCCGACCTCATAGGTATCGCTTTACCGAACATCGTACCCCCCGAGAAACTGGAACGTACGCAGATACACCGCCCGACAGTAGATAACAGCCTATGCCTCGGCTGCGGACGCTGTTTCGTTTCCTGTAACGACGGTGGACATCAAGCTATCCGTTTCACCTCTATGCGCAAACCGGTGATAGACGAGCAAAAATGTGTCGGCTGCCATCTTTGCGCATTAGTATGCCCAACCTTCGCCATACATTGACAGGATGAGGATCGAGACGGGACACCTTATTCTACTATCCATACTTCTTCTGTGCCCGCTAGTCCATTCAGACCTGCGGGCACAAGAGAAGACACCCGTCACACGAGCCGACTCCATCATGCGGCAGGTAATCCATCAAGCCCCCATCTACGAGCACGTCCTCGAGAGCTATGAAGCGGAGACCTACGTGAAAGGCCGTACGCACGTTCCCCGGAAGAACAAGCTGCTACGATACGCCTATCTGGTCTTCCCGATAGAGCGTCATCCCCGCGATGCCTTCTTCGAGATGAGTGGCCTCACCCACTACGACGCTCCCAACCATTATCGCAACGAGATTGTAGCCATCAACAGCAGCCATCTCGCCGCCGGAAGGCATTACAAGGAGATAGCCTCGTTCGTCAACTTGAACGTCTACTCCCCCACGATCTACAATAAGGGAATGATCATGCCACTCTCGCCCGATGCTTTCAAATATTACACGTTTCGGCAGGAAGGCACGGACACGATCTCCGGCATCCCTGTGTATAACATCCGTTTCACCCCTCGCCAATGGAGCCAGAAACTACTATCCGGAAACCTGTACGTAACCGACGAACTCTGGACCATCGACCGTATCGAGATACAAGGGCACTCCTCTTTCTCCGAGTTCAACCTAAGCATACGTTTCAACCGTGACGAGAAGCATTTCATCCTCCCGGAAGAGGCTGACCTGCAAGTCTGCTACCATGCCCTAGGCAACCGGATAGAGAGCGACATCCACGCCGCTTTCCGCTATAAATCGATCTCTTGGGTAGAGGAAGACCATGAGAGCAGGAAATTATACTCGCTCGATCAAACCCAATACTATACGATCACCTCCGACACACTCTCCTTTACCCAAGACAGCACTTATTGGAACAGCCGGAGGGACAAGCCGCTCACTACCGACGAGAAAGCCTTGTACACCACCGGAACGAACGTGGTGAGGACGGAAGCGGACAGCAGCGCTCTCACTCGCTACCTCCAACTCGGCGAGCGGCTCACCAGCACGGTCAACAGGGATTACAAGAGTACTCGTGTGAAGTATTCCGGCCTTCTCAACCCGTTCCAGCTATCTTTCGGAAGCAACGGGATCACCTATAAGCAAGAAGCACGTATCAGTAAGACATTCGAGCATGACCGTCAGCTACGCTTCCACCCCGAGATCGGTTTCCTATTCAAGGAGAAAGAGCTACGCCTACGGCTAACAACCGACTGGGAGTATCACCCCGAGCGTCAAGGCATCCTCAACCTCACGATAGCCAATGACAACCAAAGCTATTCCTCCGAAGTGATCCACCAGATCAACGAGATCCTAAAAGATACCCCAATCCGTTTCGAAGATCTCAACTTGAAGTATTTCCAGCACTACTATGCCAAGCTGATGAACCAGATAGAACTGATGAACGGCTTCCGGCTCTCGGCCGGACTCGCATACCACTATCGTACGCCCGTGAAAAAGAATAAGGATACCGGATTGGATCTAAAGGATCATAATGAGTTCACCCCGGTTATCGGCCTTACCTACACGCCCCGGCAATATTACTGGATGGACGGTTACCGGAAAGAGTACCTACATTCCCATTACCCGACCTTCCGGATCGAGCTGGCACGAAGTATACCGGACCTGCTCGGCTGTACGGGAAATTATTGGCGGATGGAGGCCGGCATGAACCAGACCGTACGGCTGGGCTTATCCGAACGACTGAGTTACAATCTAAGCGGTGGACTCTTTTTTAACCAGCATAACATGTACTTCGCCGATTTCAGCTATTTCGCCAAACGTTATTTCCCCGAGCCTTGGGGCGATCGGTTTGGCGGGATCTTTCATAATCTGGGTGGGGATTGGTGCAATGCCTCCGACAAATATATTCAAGGGCACCTCATGTACGAGAGCCCATTCATTCTATTGCGATTCCTCAAGCCCAATCCCAAGGCGCATAAATACCTCGTGTCCGAACGTTTCTACCTCAGCCAGCTATGGACTCCCGTATTGCCGAATTACAGCGAGCTCGGGTATGGTATCGGTAGCGACCTTTTTCATATAGCGCTTTTCCTAGGCTTCGAGGAGTTCAAGTATCAAAGCGTCGGGTTGAAGTTCGCACTTGAGTTATTCAGATAATTATAAACAAGTATAGATATGAACAAGAGAAACACTATTAAACGACTTCTTCACCGCAGATGCCTACTTATGGGTATCAGCGCAATAACAAGTTCGGCCTTCGCATGGGATTTCGCCGAGCATCGTAAGATCGGCGACCGTGCCATGAGCCTTCTCCCACGTTATCTGGTGGAAAACGGGATCTTCCCCAACGAGGCCGTCGCCGATAGCGCCTTGCTGCAAATCCTCAACATGTCGCATATGCCCGGCTCGAACGCCTACGCCATGAATGAGCTGACGCAGTTGCCGAATATCGTGACCTACGGTACGCTTTGCGGATTGGCCGGCGACCATGTGGAAAATCCCATGCTCTTGGAGACAGGCCTGCAGACCCATTTCTCCAAGACGAACCGTACGCTGGCTTTGGAGACACAAGCCATGAACGAGTTCCTCACCGGAGCCAACAGCAAGGAGCTACTCGACATCAATCTGGCTTACGGTATCCTAGCGATCAAGGACCTCTCCCACTTCTACGCCTATGGCAAGGGATTGAACGAGCATTTGAAGATGATCGACCCCGAGCTGATCCGCCGCCTTCAACGCCCCTCGGAAGTAAACAAGGTCTTCAATAAATTGAATCAGTTGCCCTCCATGAGCAAGTATTTCTGCATCCACATCTTCGCTATCTACCTAGCGCAAGAGGCAGGTAAGGAGATGCGTAAAGGAGATACGCAAATGGCCAGTAACCTTATGTTCTACGCCACGATGTACGAGGCTTTCGCCGAGCATTTCCTACAAGACTCCTTCGCCTCCGGACACCAAATGGTACGTAGGGGCTTCTCCGCCTCCGCCGTATCCAATAATAAGAGCTTGCACGATTTCTACAATACCATCCCCGTACAGACTGCCAACCTAAAGGGTGAGACTTGGAGCGCTTACGGCGATAAACGTCTGAACCAAAACACGATGGAGTACAACGAGGCCGATGATTACCGGCATATCCGGGTAACGGAGAAACATCCTTATTCCTTGGAGAAAGGCGATAGCTACGAGCGGGAGACGAAGGTATTCTACCAAGTTGTGACCGCCACCTGCGAGTCTATCATAGAAGTCTGGAAAGCCTACCAGAATGCCTTGGAAGGATCAGACGAGAATATCTTGAACGAGATCCCTTCCGAACGAGACGACCTGCCCCAGTTCGTCTACGATCGTTTCCCGGTAATCAAGGATTTCCCGATCCCCTTCGGGACGGATCTGGATGACGTCCCCTTGGAAGCTTCCGTCGCCGACCGCAAGGATGAGCTACAGCTGATCGTACAAGAGCCTTTTACCCGCAACTTTATCCGGTCGAGGGTAGCCAACTCTTTCATGTTCCTGATCGGTACGCCGATCCATAGCAACCGGGACGGTGTCATGACGTATGGCGGTCGCTTGAACGTCAGCATGATCAATTGGCATAAGTTCGGGAAAGGGAAAGGCATGATCATGGAGCCGGGCGACATCGCTCATTGGGTATCCCCTACAATCTCCGGTTATTATATGCACGCCCCTTCCTCCTCCTACACGATCAAGAACTGGAACGTGAAGGCGGGCGCCAATTATAACATGGATATATTCGTTTCCCCGAAACGTTTCCTCGGCCTGTATAGTTATTTCGAGATGGGTATAGACCGCCGTAATGACGAGACCCGTTTCTTGGTAGCTCCCTCGGTCGGTATCCAGCTAGGTTCCCTGATCGGTGTCCATAATTTCAATATGCCGGGATGGTTACGCATCCCATTGGGAATTATCCTCCCCTTGAAATTCGCCGTCACTTGCAATAAGGTGGCCGGCCATCCGGTAGAATGGATCAGCAATATGGAGGTGGATATATTGTTCTAGGAAACACCTTGATTCATGCCTATATAGGTAAGAGGCCACACGGATATCGGCGTAACCCCTTACCTATATAGGCACAGGGCCACGCCGATACTCGCGTAGGGTCATACGTATATTCGTGTGATCTCATCGATTTCACCGAACTCGATCAAGGCGTTAAACAGACGGATCCGGGTATACTTAGGCAGATCCTCTACCGGGATATCCTCGGCCTGTACCAAGCCTTTATCCAATAAGTAAGCACGCATCGTACCACATAACAAAGGGCGTGCGGGAGTGATCCAAGAGGTGCCATTCCAAAGGGCGACATTACAAATGGAAGTATCGGTCAGCAAACCGTCACGGATTATCAAGATATCGTCATGTCCCGCTCGTTGGGCGAATAAATCATTTAGGCATTGACGATCCGTACTCTTATAGGAATAATCGATCTCATCGCATGTAACCAATCGCAAGGAATGAACCGGACGCATACGGTAAGGAACGTATTCTACCTTTAAGACCTCGCGGGTATATTCCACCCGGCATTTGGTACGTTCTTGATGAGGCCCCGGATGAATATAACCCGCGAGATCAATTTCTTCTCTCGCTCCGAATAGCTCCCTGCGGGTACGGTTCATCCGGGCATTATGGTACGGAAGGTTATGTATCCGTCCCTTCTCGATACGGATCGTCTCCACAAACGGACTCCCAGATAAGGTCTCAATAGATGGGCACATATACTTTTTGTTTCATCTCGTTATACTCCGATCTCACCTCACTTTTAGAGGTGATTCCCCCACCGCTCTTGAAAATAAACGAACGGGGAGAGACTTGTTCCATAAAACGGATCATCACGGCGCTGTCTAAATCTTGGCCGTCAAAATACCCCATCACCCCCGTATAGAAGCCCCGCTCATAGGTTTCCGCCTCGGCGATGATCTCCAAGGTCTTTTTCTTGGGAGCGCCCGTGATGGAGCCGGCAGGCAAGAGGCTGAACAAAATCTCCCCGACATGGCCGTTCCATCCTTCCGGCAACCGGCCTCTTATCTCAGAGCTGACCTGCAACAAACTTCCGTTATGCGTACGCAGTTCATCGATATAACGATACCGGGGAACACAAACCTCGGAGGCTACGATACTCAAGTCATTCCGGATCAAATCCACGATCGTGGCATGCTCCGCCGCTTCCTTGGGATCATCGAGGATACGTCTCCGGGCATCGGGCAGCGTAGCGTCGATCGTACCTTTCATGGGATACGAATAGATGAGACCATCCCGCGTCCGCACGAATATCTCGGGCGAGAATACCACGAAACGATCCCGCATCCAAAGCTTATACATCGCCTTGGAATGGTAAAAGATATCTTTCAAGGAGAGGTTCGTATATACCGGAGTAGCGCATGTCAAGTTTACCAAATAAGAATTACCCGCATGGATATGCCGGGAAACCGTCTCGAATGAATGGGCATACTCCTCGAAAGAAACACACGAGGGTTGCCATTCAACAGGTTCTCCGGATATAAGATGAGAGGAATCCCGCAAGTTACATTCGTGATTTATATTCGTAAAGCCGTTCAAATCGTACAATAACTCGGAGGGAGCGATCTCTTCCGGACTCTCCACGTAGATCCGCTCTCGTTTATAATCAATGATAAAAAGGAAAGGCCGTCCCGCTTTCCCCATTTCGTTCATGCGGAAGACGGCCTCTTCTTGCGTGTATTCAGTCATTATACTAAAAATCGTTCTGTCAAACCACCAAACGCATCGATACGGCGATCCCGGAAGAAAGGCCACCAACGACGCACGTTCTCACCGCGAGTCTTGTCGATCTCTATCACACGTACCTCCTCCTCGTCATTCGGGAATACGGTTAATAGCTCACCTTGGGGACCGGCCACAAAACTGTTTCCCCAAAACCGGATACCGCCCGTTTGTCCCGAAGGGTCCGGCTCATGCCCGGTACGATTTACGGAAATGACCGGGAGTCCGTTCGCCACGGCATGTCCCCGCTGTATGGTCACCCACGCACCCAACTGACGGTCCTTCTCTTCCTGCGTATCGCTACTTTCCCAGCCGATAGCAGTCGGATAGATCAACATCTCGGCACCACGCATAGCCATCAAACGGGCTGCTTCCGGATACCATTGATCCCAGCAAACCAACACACCAAGACGCCCTACAGAGGTATCGATAGGCTCAAAGCCTAAATCACCGGGGGTAAAATAGAATTTCTCGTAATAAGCGGGGTCATCCGGGATATGCATCTTGCGGTATTTTCCGGCGATCGTACCGTCTTTCTCCAAGACGACGGCCGTGTTATGGTACAGGCCCGGGGCACGCTTCTCGAAAAGGGAAAGCACCAAGACAATACCCAATTCTTTCGCCAAGGCACCGAAGATTTCCGTCGATGGGCCGGGGATCGTCTCTGCCAAGTCGAACATACTCGTATCTTCCGTCTGGCAGAAATACAGGCCGTTATGCAGTTCTTGCAAGACGACCAATTCCGCTCCCTCCCGGGCAGCTTTACGGATATTTACCTTTAGCTTCTCTATATTCGCCGCTCTATCAGCGGTATTCTTTTGTTGTATTAATCCTACTTTCATATTTAATTGGTTGTAGTTGTTATTCGATAAAGCCTTCTGGATACTGCATCGTTACACAATGCAGGGAACCGTGTTGCTTGATAAGCGGAAGGCAGTTGATGCCTATGATCTCACGGTCCGGGAACGCCTCCCGCAAAGCCGCTTTAGCGATCTCATCCTTCGGTGAGTCATAGAACGGAACCAATACGGCCCCATTCATGATCAAGAAATTAGCGTAGGTAGCGGGCAAGCGCTCCCCTTCCCATTCCACCTTATCGGCCATCGGAAGTGGAATCAGACGATAAGGCTCACCATTCGCCCTAGTAAACTCCTTGATCTCCTCCTCCATCGCCTTCAGTTCCTCATAATGCTCGTCTTCCTCATCCTCGCAGCGGACATAAGCGATCGTATCCTCGCTACAAAAACGGGCGAGCGTATCCACGTGGCTATCCGTATCGTCCCCGGCTAAATAACCGCTGGTAATCCAAAGGATACGATCCAAGCCAAATATGTCTTTCAAATAACGTTCCAATTCCTCTTGTTGCAAATACTCATTACGGTTTACGGATGCCAGACACTCAACGGTAGTCATCAACGTACCTTTCCCATCCGATTCGATACTACCGCCTTCCAGCACGAAAGGTTGCATATTAGCGGGCACCACCTCACCGGAGAAGGTCTTCATATGACAAAGGTTACGGGTAATCAGATTATCATGATTGGCGGCGAACTTCATTCCCCAGCCATTGAACACGAAATCATAAAGCATGGGCGTTCCCTCATCGAAGACGGAGATCCCCCCGTGATCCCGTGCCCACGTATCGTTCGTATCCATCTCACGGAAAATGACACGGTCGTAATCAACCTCACCCAATTGTTCACGTACGGCGGTCTCGTCCGGACAGACAATCAATAACTTCTCTCGCTTGATCACTTCCTTGGCGATAGCCACGAAGCAAGGAATCACCTCGTCCAATATCGGGGCCCAATCCGTATTCTCATGCGGCCACGTAAGCTGCACGGCACTTTGCGGATACCATTCCGCAGGTAATATCACGTTATGTTCCATATTTGAATTGTTTAAATTGTTTCACAAGCACGATCGCCGTCACGATCGCCGCCACCGTGTCGGCGATAGGCATACTGATCCAGACACCGAGAGTTCCGAATAACGGGGGGAGGATGATTAAACAGGGTATCAAGAAAAGCATCTGCCGGGTCAAGGAGAGAAAGATCGCTTTCTTAGACATGCCGATGGAAAGGAAGAAGTTAGTCGCCACCATTTGGAAGCCCACGATCGGGAATACGGCGAAGACGATGTGCAGGCCATAAGAGGCGGCACTGATCAACTCCCCGTCACTCGTAAACATACGGACGATCCACGACGGCACCAACTGGCAAAGCAAGAACCCCAGCGTAGCCACTCCTACCGCCCAGCGCATCGTCAGCCGGGTCACGTCCGTCACCCGGGAATAGAGCCGGGCACCATAATTATAACCGGCTATCGGTTGCATACCCTGATTAAATCCCATGATAATCATCACGAAAAGAAAAGCGATACGGTTCACGATACCATAAGCGCCAATCGCCATATCTCCCCCATGCTCTTTCAATCCCCGGTTGATAAGGATCACGATCAAGCAGGAACAAAGGTTCATCAAGAACGGAGATAAACCGATCGACAAGATACCTTTCACGATCTCCGAACGCAGCCTATAAATACCTTTCTTAAAATGAAGGAGTTGTTTCGGTCTCGAGAAATGAATCAACTGCCCGGTAAGCGAGATCACCTGCGAGATCACCGTCGCCCAAGCCGACCCTTTTATACCCCATCCAAACCCAAAGATAAACAACGGATTCAAGGCACAATTAATAACAACCGACGCCAACGTAGCATACATCGCCATCCTCGGAAAACCCGAGGAGCGCAAGACCGCATTTAATCCCAGATACATATGCGTAACCACATTGCCATACAGAATAATCCGCATATAATCACGGGCATATGAGATCGTGTTCTCACTAGCGCCGAAAAAGTACAGCACGGGATCAAGCAAGAACAAGAAAGCGATCGTGAAAGCGACGCCCAAAACCACATTCAAGATCAACACATTCCCCAACACCTTATTCGCCCCCTCATAATCTTTCTGCCCCAGCTTCACGGCCACCAACGTAGAGGCGCCGACTCCCACCAACGAACCGAAGGCGGCCGCCAAGTTCATCAACGGAAAGGTCAAGGCTAGGCCGGAAATCGCTAACGCCCCCACTCCATGGCCAATAAAAATGCTATCGGCCATATTATATAAAGAAGAAGCTGTCATTGCGATAATCGCAGGAATCGCATATTGCGTAAGTAATTTACCGATAGGCTCGGTCCCTAATACCAATGGAGAATTTTGTTTTGTCATGCCGCAAAGATACGGATATTTCGATTTATTCTTTATATTCGCGACCTTATAATAGTTTAAATATGGCAGAGGAACTACGGATTAAAAACGGTGATAAACAGGAGATGTATGAGACATTGCTCCCGCAAATCGCCTCATTGGTAGGTAACGAGACGGATCAGGTAGCGAACATGGCGAACATCGCCGCAGCACTCAAGCAGACTTTCGGTTTCTTTTGGGTAGGTTTCTACCGGGTCATAGACAATCAGTTGGTATTAGCGCCTTTTCAAGGCCCTATCGCCTGTACACGAATCAAATACGGAAAAGGGGTCTGCGGCACGGCCTGGAAGGAGACCCGTACGATCATCGTACCGGACGTAGACGCTTTCCCGGGACATATCGCTTGTAGCTCGGCGTCACGCTCTGAGATCGTAGTTCCCGTGATATGGGCGGATAAGGTAATCGCTGTCCTTGATATAGACAGTGATCAACCGGATAGTTTCGATGAGACTGATCAGATCTTTTTGGAAAAGATAGTGGAATTGCTTCCTCATCAGTAAGCCTCGCCTCAGTACTTCGCAAGAAGTACTGTAGTACTGCCTAAGAGGTACCGCAGTACTTTGTAAGGAGTACTCCAGTACTATCCGGAGAAATACCACAGTACTTCGCAAGGAGTACTCCGGTACTCTCCCAGAAGTACCGGGACAAATGCTACTTACCGCAAATACCCTTGAACGGACAATAAGAGCAAGCCTTCCCCGTAGGGGTTTGCGTAAAGGGAATTTCTGGATTGAAGATCTCGTCCAAGCAGCCCCACAACCCCTCCTCGAACGCTTGGGCATAACCGGAGAAATCCTCTACCTTCTCCGACTTCCCCCGTTCGATACGATGGTAGACAGATGGGTCGAACGGATCGGCGAAGAGGGAACGGACGTAATAAATGCCCGGTTGTATCGTCTTTCCTTTGTTCTCGGTGAGATGGGCGTACATCCAGCAATACATGAATACCTGCATCACGGCTTTCGCACGATCTTTCTCCTCCTTGTTGAATAGGCTCTCGATACTACTGAAAGTCGTAGTTCCGCTACCGCTCTTGTAATCGATGATACGGATGGCGTCGCGAACCTCATCCACACGGTCGATAAAGCCTTTCAACCGGATCTCGGAATGGTCGGAAAGGCTGATCAAGCCGTTTATCTTACGCTCGGACTCGATGTAAACGAAAGGGGTCAGCTTGCCGTCACGCTCCAAGATTTTCTCCACGTATTTGCGGATCATCTCGCCGATCAGGTAGTTTTGTCCGGTAAGGGAGCGAACCACCTCTGTCTTGAAAAACTCGCTGGCGAAAGCCCGGGCGATAGCTCCGGTAAGCAAGGCCGTATCCTTACGGATCGCTTTCAGCAAATCCACGGTAACCATCTTCCCTTGGAACGGCTTGTAAAGCTCCTCCATCACTTTATGTAAGATACTTCCGAATACATCGCTCTCGATCGTCTCGCTCACCTCCTCTTCCTCTCGAATGCCTTCCACGACGGAAAAATAGAATTTCAACGGGCAATCCAGATACGTATTGATAGCGCTCGCCGAGATCGCCTTGCTCCCCCCTTTCCGGTAAGCGTCTAAACGGCGCATGATATCCTCCCTTTTCGGCACGGCCAATGGCGGGGTCTTGGAGGAAGATACGTTATAGACCACCAATTTATCTCGCATCAGAACCTCATAATGATAATGCAGCTGGTGGACAAAGCGACTTACCTCTCCCGTCTGCAATCCGTTGCTGCGGGTATCGTATAAAAGGCTCACGTGGCTGGCACGCTCTATCAAACGATAGAAATGGTAGGCCCATACGCTATCTTGATGCTCGTAGGTAGGCAACCCGAAACCTCTGCGTAGGTTATAAGGGATAAAGGAGTTCGCCGCTTTCCGCTGCGGGAAAATACCCTCGTTCATGGATAAGATAATCAGACGGTCGAAATCCAAGGCACGGGTCTCGAGCACACCCATAATCTGGAGGCCGGAAAGCGGCTCGCCGTGGAAAGGGATCGTGATCGTATCGGTTACCCGCTTCAATAGACGGAAGAAGGTATCTATTTTCATCTCTACACAAGCGTCTCTCATTACCTCTCTCATGCGGTTTACCGTGGTGAAATAATGAAAGATGAACTCTTGCTCCAAATCGTTCGTCCGCTGGGTAGCGTCCTCCTCTTCTTCATCGGAAAGGGCGGACATAACCTTGTTCAGCTCTTCCAACACCTTGATCAGATAATCCGAGAAGGCCTCCACCCCGGTCACCGGCGTGAACAGGATTTCTAGCAAAGGCGTTTTCCCTAACTCCGTATGCGAGATATAGATCTTGTTGTTCTCCGTGATCTCTTTCACTAAGGAGGAAATAATCTCCGGTGAGGTGGAGAGGATATAGCGATGGTTCAATACCGGCAGCACGTCACGGAAATAGAATAACGGATTCCGGTCTATGTAGCGTACGTTCTTCTGCAACGCCAAGATATACTCGATCAACGAGGCGACCGGGGTTCCCGCCAAGGGATAACCCATCGTGACGTTGATACGCCGGATTTGCTCCGGAATGGCGTTCAGCACCGGGATCAGCAGATGTTCATCGGGCAAGATCACCGCCGTACGCAGGGCTTCTTCCGAACTCATCTCCGCTTCCTTGCACCAATCGCTCAACAGGGTGTAGACGTGCTTGGCCTGCCCGATACCGGAAGGGATGCCGATCACCTCGATCTCAGTCTTTACCTTCTCCTCGGGGGGTAATTTCATCGAGGAAGGGAAGCTCTTCCGGTTACGGGAGACGAAATAAGAGGCCTTATTATCCGGATCGGTTACCTTATCGGATACATAATCCCAATAGAAATCCGCTATCTTCCGCTTCTGCAACTGGGCTAAGAAACGTTCTTCCGATACGGACAAGGCGTTCAAACCGACGAAGACAATTTGCTCGTAAGGTAAATCCGGAGACTCACCCCGTTCCATGCTTTCCACGACCTCCCGGAAGATCATGCCCTCGTAGCCTTTTCCCTCGGCGGTCAAGGTCGCACGGAATTCCTCATAGAGATCGTATAGCACTTGCCAGACCGCCAAGAACTGTTGCTGGTTCGGAGTATCGCCCCGGGGATAAAAACTGGACCAGAAACTACGGATAGCGGCGATCTGCTCATCACTTAAGAAATCGAAATCATTCTCTATCTCCCGTAGGTCCGTCACGTTACTGAATAGCATGCGGGCATTTGCCATGTACTTATCGATATCGTCGAAGTCGTTGAGCAACATCTCGCCCCAATACAGGAATTCATCGAAAGTCTCGGTGGAACCGCTTTGGCGGATGTAGATGTCGTACAGGGTAAAAAGCATACTGATCCGGTCGGCGGATTGTTTTCCGCTCAACTGGATAAAGAGATCGTTGATCGTAAGGATTGTCGGAGAGAAAAGGGGGGTATCGGCTACCTCCGAGAGATATTTCTGGAAGAAAAGCCCCGTACGCCGGTTTGGGAAAACAAAGGCCAGACGACTGACCTCCGCCTCCCATTTCTCGTAAAAAAGAGACGCTACTTGATATAAGAACGGTTTCATTTATTCTAAAATTTGTACAGGTTGTAGAGACGGGGCACGCCCCGTCTCTACAATCGGATACGATTCACGTTATATTAAGATGTTCTCTATCTCCTGCAATTCTTCCCCGGAGAAAGAGATATTATCTAACGCCTTCAGGTTATCCATTAATTGGGCGACAGAGCTAGCGCCAATTAATACGCTAGTTACCCGTTCGTCCTTTAATAACCAAGCGAGCGCCATCTCCGCCAAGGTCTGTCCACGGCGGGCGGCTACCTCGTTTAGCTTACGGGCCTTTTCCACGGCCTCCGGGGTAACTTGAGAGGTCTGCAAATGGCCGGTCGATTTCGCCGCACGAGAATTCTCCGGGATTCCACGCAAATACTTATCCGTAAGCAAGCCTTGCGCCAACGGCGAGAACGCTATCATACCCACACCCTCTTCCTTCAATACAGGCAATAAATCCGGTTCCGTCCAACGATCGAACATCGAATAGCGGGCTTGGTGAATCAAGCAAGGCACCTTATGTTCTTTCAGTACAGCCAAGGCCTTACGGGTCTGGTCTGCGTCATAGTTGGAGATACCTACATACAAAGCCTTTCCTTGCCGGACGATATCAGCCAAGGCCCCCATCGTCTCCTCGATCGGAGTCTCCGGGTCCGGACGATGGGAGTAAAAGATATCCACATATTCCAGTCCCATCCGTTTCAAGCTCTGATCCAAGCTAGCCATTAAATATTTACGGCTTCCCCAGTTCCCATACGGTCCCGGCCACATATCGTAGCCCGCCTTCGTAGAGATGATCAGCTCATCCCGATAAACGCCCAAGCCCTTCTTCAATATCCGGCCAAAATTCTCCTCCGCCGATCCGTAGGCCGGGCCATAATTATTCGCCAAGTCGAAATGAGTCACGCCATGATCGAATGCGGCGTGAGCGATCTGGATAAAATTACCGAACACGTCCACACTACCAAAGTTGTGCCACAATCCCAAGGAAACGGCCGGCAATAAGATACCGCTCCGTCCGCACCGCCGATATATCATATCCGCATAGCGATTCTCTTCCGCTTTGTAAAACTCCATATGCTCTTTCTTTTTTTAATTATTATATCTCATCCGGCCAAGGAACCGGTTTGCCTGTCGCCTTAAACGACGGACGTTGCCCGTCCACTTTCCGTAAATACGTACCCAATTCCCCGGACAGACGCTTTACGATATCGGGATGCTGCCTTGCCACGTCATTATGTTCCCCTATATCCTCCGGGATATTAAACAATTCCTTCTTCCCCGTCTCGTAATAATAGATCAGTTTCCAGTCTCCATTACGGACCGAGCAAGTCGGACCGATTCCCGGCCCGTCATTACCCCATATATTCGGGCAGTTCCAGAATAAGCTACGTCCCACGGAAGGATCTCCCGTACCTTTTAATAAAGGCATGAAACTGACGCCATCTATCGGCTGTACGGTCTTATACCCCCTTATGCCTGCCATCTCCAAGATAGTTGGATAGAAATCCTCGATAATCAAGTATTTATCACATTTGCTTCCCGGTTTCACCACCCCCGGCCAACGCACGATCATAGGCTCACGGACTCCTCCCTCATAGGCGGAGCCTTTACCACTGTTCAAGGGATAGTTTTGCGTATGGATCTCGCCGTCACGCCATCCGGGCTCGCTGGAAAGACCACCGTTATCACTCATGAAGATCACGATCGTGTTATCCGCCTCGCCATTCTTCTCCAACCAGTCCATCAAATCGCCCAGACTCTTATCCATACCCTCTATCAAGGCAGCGTAAGCCGCCTCTTTAGCCGTTAACCCCCTATCAATATATTTCTGGTAGAAACGCTTGTCCTTATCAATCGGGATATGGATCGCATAATGTGACATATATAGGTAAAACGGCTGGTTATATTTCTTAGCCTTGTCCAACGCCTTGATCGCCTCCTGCGTTAGGGCCTCCGTAGCGAAGGTGTCGCTTCCCCAATACTTTTCCAATCCGGGGATAGCGTTCGGAGCGTAAGGTTTACCATCCTTGGTATGCCCGTAATTATTCTCGCCGAGGTAACTGGCGAGACCTCCGGCGGCATGCCCGGCTATATTGACCTCGAATCCCCAATGATGCGGGTCCTCCCCCGGGGTATCGATCGCCCCGAAATGCGCCTTGCCGCAATGGATCGTGTGATATCCGTTATTCTTCAATATCTGCACGAATGAAGTACCCACAAACGTATTATTCGTCCCGCCCACTTGGGCCACGCCGTTATAATTCCAATCCGGCAGGGTAAGCACATCACTCTCCCGGTCGGTCGTCTTATCCTTAAAAAGTGTCCAGTTCGTAACCCGGTGACGGGCGGCGTTCGTCCCCGTGATCAAGCTGCAACGGGTAGGCGAGCTAATACTGCTAGCGTAGGCTTGGGTAAACATCATACCCTCTTTCGCCAATCGTTCCATGTTCGGGGTCTCATATACCTCATTATAATGCGTCTTTTGAGTCCAGAAAGGCAAGGACGTATCCTCCCATCCCATATCATCCACCAAGAACAGGATAATATTCGGGGGACAACTGGTATTCTGGGCGTTCGCTACCGCCGATACCGACAATAAAGCGATGGGGATAAGCTGAGTCTTCTTCATGATTGGCAACGGATATTTGTATTCTACGAAAGTAGATATATTTCACCGAAAAACAATATTGTTTCATATACAAAATAATATTGTCTTATGTATTATACTTTTCCGGACATAAAATAAGGGGCCCTTGACAAAAAGAGTCCCTTACCTAATATCTTATACCCAATGATTTATCTGGAAAGCCTTAACGCAAACGATCCAAAGAACGTACCAGCGCCTCATCGGCCCCGATATTACGGATCGCCAGATAATCCAAGATCAGATTGACCAACGGGAAGGAAAGAGCGATCTTAACACTTACGCTGGCACCTTCCATATCCCCCTTCAAGGAATAGATCAAGAAGGCGAAGAAACCATAAAAGCCCAATATCAGCAATGCGTTGAACACGCAAAGACGGATTTGCAGGATTCTTTTCTTATATAAGAAGATCGTCACCAAGGCAATGATAGCGATGATAGCAGTCAAGGCAAATAAGCCCCACGCCGGGTATAGTAATTCCGGCTCACCGATCATCGTGCTCAACCCGCTAGCATCGAACGAGAAGAGGGCGTCTCCTTGTTGCAACACGGCCAACGGCAAGAATAAGGTAGCGACCGTAAGCGCCACGATAATTAGCAGGTAAACAGTTTGTATTCTTTGTAACATGGTAATTAGTTCGTTTTAAATGGAAAGGCCGACTCATTTGAGGGTCAGCCTTTCCGATGTTCAAAAATATTTCTTCTTAGAAGTTATTCTTCTCTTTAGCAGGATTCTTGTAATAAACCTTGCCATCCTCGTACTCTTGAGCGGCGATCAACGTTGATTTCGGAAGTTTCTCATAGTAGCGTGAAATCTCGATCTGCTCACGGTTTTCAAAGACTTCCTCCAAGTTGTCATTGTAAGAAGCGAACTCTTGAAGTTTCTTTTCCAGATCTTGTTTCATCTCAACACTAATCTGATTCGCCCGTTTTGAAATGATAGCGACTGTCTCATATACGTTACCCGTTTCTTCACTTAACTTCATCATGTCACGGGTTACCGTATTGGTAGGAGCGTTTGATTTTCTGTAATCCATTTTCGTTTTATTGATTAAATTCGCTTAATATGCATCTGTAATTCGCTTGCTGGCATAGTCGTAGAACTTCGTTACCTGCTTTACGTAGTTACCTTCCGGATACTCGTTCATGTAGTTGTAATATTCGTCAACCACATCCCGGTAACGGCCCTGCAACTTCTCCTCTACGGATACTAGCGCCAACTCGTACTTCGCACGGATGATAAGGAACATGAATTCCTCACGATACTTGGAATACGGGTAATTCTTCAAGGCGTTCTGCGCCGTGATCACGCAAGACTGGAAGTTATTCCCCATATAGGTACCTAGATTGAAATACAAGCGGGTGGCCATCAATTCCTTGTAAGCCAACTTCTCCTGAAGCTCGAACATGATGTTCTGCGCTTCCTCGGCCCGTTCACTTTGCGGATAATACTCCAAATAAAGTTGCAACTGCTCGATCGCCTTATACGTCTGCGACTGGTCTAACCGGGGATCCGGAGAGTCCAGATACAAACCATAACCGGAATAGAAACGGGATAATTCCGTAAACTCCCCTTTCGGATAGGTCGTATAATAGGTCTCGAAGTATTGCGAAGCCGTCTGATAATCTTTCTGACCGTAATAGCTTTGCGCCAACAAGTACAAGGACTCCTCGGCATAAGCTGTTCCTTTAAAGATTGTAACCAGTTCATCCAGCAGAGTAGCGGATTTCGAGTATTGCTTCGCGTTGAAGTATTTCTTCGCGTACGAATATTTCAATTCGTAATCCGTGCTCTTCAGTATCTTATTATACTCTCCACAAGAGGATAATAGTACTGTCATCATCATCAGTAAAAATACAACCTTTTTCATTCACATACTTTTAGCGTGCAAAATTAGTGCTTTTAGGCGAATAAATGAAACCCAAAACGTTAATATTTACAACTTATATAAATCGCTAGCAGCGATCAATTCCAATTTATTCGCTTTCAAAACCTCCGCGCACTTATTGACATCGTCCGGACGGATGATCACGTTAGCAGCGTCGCCTTGAGAAAAAGCGTACATATATTCAATGAAGATCCCGGCCGAGGTAATGATATCCATCGCCTTTGCCAAGGCTCCCGGCTGGTTGGGACAATGCAAGCATACCACGTCGGCCACGCTTACAGCGTATAACTTTTCACGAAGCACGGATATCGCTTTCTCCGTATCGGATACGATTAGGCGAAGGATACCGAAATCGGAATTCTCGGCTACCGTGAAAGCGGACATATTGACCCCTGCCTCCCCTAATATCTTGGCGACTTCCGTAAAACGGCCTTTCTTGTTTTCCAGAAAGATTGATAATTGTTTTATTAACATAGTACTTAATCTTTTAGAGGTTATACTAACTTACGTTTATCGATCACGTGTTTTGCCTTACCCATACTACGTTCGATACTACGCGGCTCCACGATCTTGATGTCCGGTTGCAAACCGATCACGCTCTGCATGCGGGCAGCGATCTTCTTTTTCAAGGCGATCATCTTGTTCATCTCGTCCGAGTAGTATTCTTGGCGAACCTCCACCTGTATCTGGAAAGTATCGGTATTGTTCATACGATCCACCACGATCAGGTAATGCGCCTCGAACTCCGGCAGCTCCAAAATTACGGATTCTACCTGAGACGGGAAAACATTTACGCCACGAATAATCAACATATCGTCACTTCTACCTAAAATACGTCCCATACGAACCGCCGTACGTCCACAGGCGCACTTCTCGTAAGTCAGCGAGGTCAAATCACGTGTACGGTAACGAAGCATCGGCATACCCTCCTTCGTAAGCGTGGTGAAGACCAACTCTCCTACTTGTCCCGGTTCCACCGGTTGTAAGGTATTCGGGTCCACGATCTCCGGGAAGAAATGGTCTTCCCACAAGTGGGTACCGTTCTGGCACTCACACTCGCCTCCAACGCCCGGACCGCAGATTTCCGTCAAGCCATAAATATCGTAAGCCTTGATATTTAGTTTCGTCTCTAATTCCTTACGCATATTCTCCGTCCAAGGCTCGGCACCGAACGCTCCGACACGTAGCTGGAATTCCTCCAAGGGAATACCGGACTGGTGGATGGTCTCCGCCAGATACAAGGCGTAAGAAGGCGTACAAGCCAAACCCTTCGCCCCGAAGTCGTGCATCAACTGGATTTGTTTCTGGGTGTTACCGCTACTCATCGGGATCACCGTACCACCGATATTCTCCACGCCGCAATGGGCGCCCAGACCTCCGGTGAACATTCCGTAGCCGTAGGATACTTGCACGGAGTCGTTCTTTGTCAAACCGTAGGCGGTCAGGCAGCGAGCCACGACCTCGGCCCAGATACCCAAATCCTTACGGGTATATCCCACGACGATAGGCTTACCTGTCGTACCGGAAGAGGCATGTAGACGGACAATCTCGGACATCGGCACGGCCATCAAGCCGAAAGGATAATTATCACGCAAGTCTTGTTTTACCGTGAACGGTAATTTCGTTATATCATCTATTGTCTGTACATCGTCGGGAGTAATGCCCATCTCCTGCATTTTCTTACGATAAAACGGGGAGTTATGGTAAGCGTGTTCAACAACTCTTTTCAACCGTAGGCTCTGTAGTTTCCGCATTTCCTCACGGTCCATACATTCAATAGTTTCGTTCCAAATCATGGTATTTGTCTGTTATCTTTTAAAGTTAGTAGTCTAAATTCGCCGCAAAGTAACAACTTTTTTTAAATCGGTACTCTTTTGTTACGAAAAATTAGTCACGAGGCGATCATTTCAACTCCTTCACCTTGATATTGCGGAACGCTACCTCATCCCCATGATCCTGCAAAAGGATGTGTCCTTTCGGGGCCTCGCCGAAAGCACCACCCGCATTATAAGATGGATCAGCGTATTTACTGCCCTTCACCAAATCACGGAACTCCTTGCTGCCACGCTCGTACTCCAATACCTTCACACCATTCAGCCAGTGCTCTACGTGGTTGTTCGGGAATACCTTCACCACGGCCGTATTCCACTCTCCTACGCCGTTGAAATGGATGTTCTCGCTTTTCTTCAGATCATACAAGCTTCCAAGGGTACGACTACCGGGGAAAGTCGTGTAAAGCTTGGCATCCGGGTGCTTAGCGTCATCCAATAGCTGGAACTCCAAGCCGTAAGCGGAGCCTTTTTGCTTCTCTTGCTCGGTCACGAAATATTTAATACCGCTGTTGGCCCCTTCGGTGATCTTAAAATCCACGCTGAACTCAAAGGCGGAATATTCACCCTCCGTAACGATATCGCCTCCGTTCGTAGACTCGCTACCGTCGGATTTCTGCACGATCAATTCGCCATCTTTCACCATCCATCCGTGATCCGGGAAAGCGTCTTTGTGCGCTCCACGCCAGCCTTTCGTTGTCTTACCATCAAAAAGGAGCGCCCAACCCTCGGCTTTCTCTTGGTCGGTCAATTGATTGATCGCCGGTGTAATTACGGCCATCGGTACTACCTTAGCTGTCTCTTCCGTACTTTGCGTGTTTTTTCCACCGCAGGCGCAAAGGATCATAGCGCTCATGGCGGTACAAATTACTAGTGTCTTCATGTCTTATTTATTTTTAATGTATATAATCAAGCAATGTGTGCGTCCACAAAGATAATCGATTTCATAAAAAATAGACGTATCTTCGCGATATAAATATTAAATGATTATTTATATGAAACAACTAAAGACCGCCTTGTTCGATTTTGACGGCGTAGTAGTAGATACGGAACCTATTTACGATTTATTCTGGAACGATGCCGCTAAACGTTATGGCTTAGGTATCGATAATTTCGCTGATATTATAAAGGGTACGACCCTACCGTATATTCTGGAGAAGTATTTTTCCGGATATACGGAGGAGTTCCGCCAAATGGTGACCAAAGAATCTACAGAGTATGAGAAGACGATGCCCTTGCCTCCCATGCCCGGCTCCATCGAGTTCATCCGTATGCTGAAGGAGCACGGCGTACAGATAGGCTTGGTTACCAGCTCGGATAACGCGAAGGTGAAACGGGCTTTCGGGCTTCTACATCTGGACAATCTATTCGATACCCTAGTGACCGCCGACCGCATCACGCAAGGTAAGCCCGATCCGATGTGTTATCTATTGGCGGCGAAAGACTTGAACGTATCTCCCGAGGATTGTATCGTATTCGAGGATTCTTTCAACGGCATACAGTCCGGGAAGGACGCAGGGATGCGTGTCATCGGGTTAAGTACGACGAATCCGGCGGAATCTTTAAGAGATAAAGTATATGAGGTAATCCCCAATTTCGAGAAAGTCACGTTCGAGGATTATTTGAGATGGTAAGCAATCGAGAAAAAGGAAATGATTATTTCCTTCATTCCTTCACCTACCCCTTTACACACACCCACACACATGTATGCGTACATTAATAATACGCGTATGCGTATACGTGCGTGTGTGTGTGTGTGTGTAGGAGCCGGTGAAGGAATGAAGGAATAAAGGAAACGCCTGTACCGGCAATGGGCTACACCAGTATCGGCGAGAGCCGGAAGCAGTACTGGTGTAACCCCACGGCAGTACTGCCGTGGGGCTGTGACTATATTGGGATCAGAAACTATATCCTACGCGAACACCCAGCATGGCCTGATCGAAATCCTTGATGATATTATACTTCACCTCCAATCCTATCGAAAGATTGTCGGTAGCATAAACCTCACCGCCTAAACCGATATTGGCTCCCAGACGAGTCTCGTTATGAGAAAGGCCATGGCCCGCATCCCAATTCCAAAAGGACAGACTAAGCCCCGCTAATGGATAAAAACCGAACATCTCACTTAACTTCACTACATAATGAGCATTCAAGTCGATCGCCCAAGTGCTGTGATTGTCATTCTTTACGAAATAAGTAAGAGAGGGGCTCAAACGTACCGCATCCGTGATACAATAGCGGTAATCAACTCCTAACGTGGCATTCTTCGAATCGAATCCATAACCGATGTTAAATCCCACGGCAGATTGTCCTTGCTGCGTCTGCGCATAAGCTCCCAGACTAAAGACTGCTAACATCAGCATCATTACAAACTTTTTCATACGCTTTCTTTCGTTTAGTTCAACATTAGATTATTATTGGTATTTATTTTACTTTCAGTCGATCGCCGGCACTCTTCACGATGCTACGGTAATAGTCCTCGTCATATCCGGGAAAATCGGGAGACGCGGGCTGGCCGTACGGATTACGCTTGAACTGTCCGTTCACCTCTTTCTTCACGTTTCCATCGATGTATTTTACCAGCAAATACTCACCCAATTGCTTCCAGCGGGCGGTAGCGGAGTCTGAATTAGTCGTGCTATACCACGTTAAGAACTTGACAGCCTCCGCCGGGTCCTTGGCATACAACTCCTGAGCCGCCTTATCGATAGCCGGTACGGTCTCTTGATAACCATTCTCCAACTCCTGCTGTACCTTACGGATATCCTGAATCATGAAGCTATATTTGTGGTAAGCCATATTAGCCACCCAGTTATGAATCCAGAAAGCGGAAGTCCAAGAGAAGTTCAGCAAATCGCCGTTTCCCACCCGATAGCACTCCGGAACATCCGTTACCGACCCATATACAGGAGTGAAGACTGCCATATCAGCGTCGTCCACGGCAAACCACAAGATACCACCGATAGCGTCCGGCAACCAGTTACGCATTTGTGGAACAATCACGAAGCCCGTTTGTTGCGTCGCTATGGCACGTTCATTCGTATATTCCTGTCCGTCTACCTCGAACGTCATCGGCCGCCAGCGGTAAGGAACCTTATACGAGCCGGCACCGGCATCTTTCGTCATATCCAGATCCGTTCCCTCGTAATGGTCGCGCATGCCATTCTGTACGTCTTGAACGGAAAGCTTACGATTCGGCTTCACATACAGAGGCATCGGCTCCTTGGAAGGATCACCCTTGATAAAATCCGTATACTGATCCATCGTGGTATCATATTTACGGAAGAAAGACCATACACGAGCCTCGCATCCACGCAAGGCACTGAAATCATACGGGCAATAAGCCTTGGCGAAACTGAAATCAGCGTCCTTTCCCTTGAAATATCCTTTCTCACGGGCGAAAGAAACCACATCCGGCGAGTATATGCAATTCTCCTTATCGTCAAACGGTATCTGCTGGATACGGGACTGGTTGGCATGCGCCGAGATACAATCGTCCGGGATGCGGATCGCTACCCAAACGGCACCTTTGTTACCCGGTCCCTTACCGATCATCTCCATCACCCAAGCCTCGTTCTTATCGGCGATAGAGAACGTCTCGCCACTGCTGTAATAGCCATATTCCTTTACTAAGTCCGTCATGACCTTGATCGCCTCACGGGCCGACTTGGAACGTTGCAAAGCGATGTAGATCAAGCTACCGTAATCCATGATACCCGTCGTATCCACCAATTCATGGCGTCCGCCGAACGTACTCTCCGTGATAGCCACCTGATGCTCGTTCATGTTACCCACTACGGAATAGGTCTTCTCCACTTGGGCGATCTTGCCCAGCGGTTTCCCCGTATCCCATTCCTTCACTTCCAACATGGCGCCCTTCGGCCATGTAGCGGCGGGCCAACGATACATCTCCCCATACAGGGAATGCGAGTCCGCCGCATAACTAATCATTACCGAACCGTCTGTCGAAGCCTTCTTGCCCACCAGCAAACCGGTACAGGCGATAGCCTCCACCCCGGATAACAGGGCGGCGCAAGCGGTTAATAAAATCCAACTCTTCTTCATATAAATAAAGTTTTAAGCAAATAAAAGCATATATACACCGGCGCCACAACAATAGCCGATCAACGCCAAGATAGAGAACCGTTTCGTATAATACATGAAATCGATCTTCTCCAATCCCATTACCGTAACGCCCGTAGCCGATCCGATGATCAAGATGCTACCACCCGTCACGGCGCAATAAGCCAAGAAGGTCCAGAAACCACCGTCCGATACGAAGAACTGGGCGTAAGGCGATAAGTCGGCCACCTGCTCCACGATCGGGTACATACCCATCGTAGCAGCTACCAAGGCTACGTTATCCACGCAGGAGGACAAGGCACCGATCACGAAGCTGATCAGATACGGTTCATGCACATGCTTATCCAAGAAAGCGGACATGATACCCAACTGCCCGGAGGTCTCCAGCGCTCCCACGGCCATCAAGATCCCCAAGAAAAAGAAGATCGTAGCCAAATCGATATTCGGCAACAATTGGGAAATACGGAGTTTCTGGGACTCATGCATGTGCAGCTTGCTATACATCAAATCCGTATAGAACCAAAGGATCACCAATCCAAGCAAGACGCCCAAGAACGGCGGCAAGTTCGTCACCATCTGGAAGACAGGCACCAACGCCAAGGAAAGCACGCCGATCACAAAGATCATCCGACGTGAGCGGTTCGGTATCTCTGGTATGTACTCGTCGCCTTGCTCCTCCTCGCTCAACACACGCAAGGTAGATCCTTTCTTGAACAACCAGAAATGGGCGATCGTCAACGGCACCAACATATTAACCAAAGCGGGGATAAATACGTGAGAGATCTGGTGCATCGCCGAGATATTCTTTCCGACCCAAAGCAAGATGGTCGTCACATCACCAATCGGCGACCATGAGCCACCGGCGTTCGCCGCTATAATCACCATACAGGCATATTTCAAACGATCCGTACGATCCGGTACCAGCTTACGCAACACCGCCATGATCACGATAGCGGCTGCCAAGTTATCCAACAAGGCGGAGAAGAAAAAAGTAGCGAAACTTATATACCACAACAGCTTACGTTTATTCGGCGTACGGATATACCCGGTCACGGCCCTAAAACCACCATGCTTATCCACGATATCCACGATCAACATGGAACACATCACGAAGAAAAGCGTCTCGGAGACGTTTCCTAAATGATAAACAATCGCACGGTTCGATATAAAATTAATAAATTGCTCATGCGGGGGCAAGCTGGCCATCTCCGGGTTCTGGGTCAAGAACTCTTGAAAGATCGTACTAGAGCGTTCGACGAAAATATTGTAGGCATCGAACATCAATATCATCCACATAGAGATAGCCATGAACAACGCTATGGCCGCTTTATTTATTTTGATCTTATCCTCCAAGGCAATAGCGAGGATTCCTAAGACAAAAATGACAGGCATTAAAATGAACATATAATCAAGATTTTAATTGTTTATATAGAAGCTGTATCTCCTCCGGCCAAAGCGCCTCGTCCGGGGTCTCTAGGATTAAGGGCATATTGTCGAAACGGGGGTCCGCCATGATCATGCGGAAGGTATCAAGGCCCATCAAGCCTTTACCGATACTCTCGTGCCGGTCCACACGTGATCCCAGCTCCTTTTTAGAATCGTTCAAGTGCATACCCCTTAAATAAGAAAAACCGACCACCTCGTCGAAATGACGGAATGTCTCGGCAAATCCCTCCGGTGTCTTTATATCGTAACCGGCGGCAAGCGTGTGCGCCGTATCGAGGCATACTCCCACCCGACTCTTATCCTCTACCTCGTTTATAATATAGGCGATCTGCTCGAAGGTATATCCCAAGTTCGAGCCTTGCCCCGCCGTATTCTCTATCACGGCACATACGCCACTCGTCTGAGCCAACGTGATATTGATCGACTCGGCGATGCGAGACAGGCAGGTATCCACCTCCATCTTCCCCAAATGGCTTCCGGGATGGAAATTCAACATTTTCAGTCCCAGTTGCTCGCAGCGTGTCATCTCGTCCAGAAAAGCGTCACGGGATTTCTGCAATCCCTCGGCGTCCGGGTTCCCCAGATTGATCAAATAGCTATCGTGCGGCAAGATACATCCCGGATCGTAACCGTACGCTTCACACCGCTCCTTAAATAAATGGATACTGTCCGCCTTCAACGGCTGCGACTTCCATTGCCTCTGATTCCGGGTGAAAAGGGCAAAAGCCTTCGCACCGATCTCATGGGCATTAACGGGGGCATTCTCAACCCCACCGACCGCACTCACGTGAGCCCCAACATACTTCATAATAACCTAACTTTTCTTTTTATTTATACTAATGTTCATCCTCAGTCTTACACCCGCAAAAACCAAACTCCTCCATCGCACGTTCTTGCGGGGTGATGAAATAAACCATCTCGGCACGGGTACACAACTCATTCGCCGAGTTATAGATCTCGGTCTCTATGAAGATGGCGTTCCGTTTCCGGTCTGTCATCCGTCCCCGTATCGTCAGTTGGGGCTCGTCCGTAGAGATACTCTTCATAAACTTGGCGTCGAGGCGTGAAGTCACCCCGGAGGTCTGCAACTTCCTCAAGACCACCCAGCCGGCCAACTCATCCATCAGCGTAGTCTGTATACCTCCGTGCAACGTACGCAGCCATCCTTGGTAAGTACCTTGAGGCTTCCAGAACGCCACGATATCGTCACCATCCTCAAAAAACTCCATATGCAGCCCCAGCGGATTGTTCGGAGCGCAACCGAAACACATATAACCGTCCAGCCCTTCCCACGGATTAATTATCTTTTTCATATCACGAAAACAATATTTATATGTTTTTTGTTGCTCAAAGTTAACAAAAAAGCCGGCTCTTGAAAGGAACCGGCTCTATAAATATCACAAAAAATACTCAACACGACTTATTCCTCGATCTCCGGTTGAAGGAAATCCACGAAGCAAAGGGCGGCCAACGCCGTTCCATAGCGTTTCTCGATCGTAATTCCCTCGGTGATAAAGTTAAGCTCTCCAAGATAATACTTCCCATACGTCTTCTGATGAAGATCGTTAATAACACGGATCAGACGAGACTCAAGCTCCTCGATGCGGTAACGTCCGCTGACCTCACACACAAGGCCACCAACCTTCTCGTCGAAGTTCTCATCCTTATACATCCATGCGTAAACCACACCAGCAGACACGAACTCATCCTGATATCCATGGGATACAGCCATGATCGTTTTCATTTCCGAACCAAATGGAGGAAGGTCTAGTTCATCCATGGTTGCCAGATGTGCCGTAGCGGGTATCACTGACGAATACGTCATGATATTAAAATCAGAGATACCGGCGTCATAAAGAGCCATGTGGTAAGAACCAGCGTGTTTCTCCAAGTCTGATTCGCCACTTCCTTTTGTAATAAAAAAGGTGTTTGGAATTAAATTCCCAACTTTCTTTACCATCTACAAATATGTTTTACTAATTAATAAAAGCTTAAGAGCGCACAAAAATAGAAACTTTCGCGATATATAACGCATAGTTTTCCCTATAAAACTTTAGCCGCAAACATATTTTTCCCAAAAAATCATCACCGAACCTAGAACTTTCATCCCCTCGGCTCTGTTTATATAGTAAATCAACATAAAAAACTAGAAGACAATGCTTACATTATGTTTAAGTTTATTATTAATGATCACAAATAGTCAAATAACAGATAAAAAAGAAGAAGTTATGAAATTCGAGTTAATCCAGTTACCGTACGCAAACGACGGTTTAGAACCAGTTATCAGCAAACAAACAATTGATTTCCATTACGGAAAACATTTATTGAACTATGTAAATACCCTTAATAAGCTGATTGAGGGCACGAAATTCGAGAACGCTCCGCTGGAGCAGATCGTTCGTGAGTCTGACGGAGCCATTTTCAACAATGCCGGCCAAGTATTGAATCACAATCTATATTTTACCCAATTCTCCCCGAACGGAGGTGGCGAGCCTACGGGTAAGCTAGCCGAGGCTATCAAGTCTACGTGGGGATCGTTCGAGAACTTCCAGAAAGAGTTCGTGGCTGCCGGTACAGGCTTGTTCGGCTCAGGATGGGTATGGTTGGCTAAAGATAAAGACGGCAAACTTTCAATTACCAAAGAACCCAACGGTAGTAACCCGGTCGTTAAGGGATTGACTCCGATCATGGGATTCGATGTATGGGAGCATTCTTACTATCTGGATTACCAGAACCGCCGTGCGGATCATTTGAACGCATTGTGGGGGATTATCGACTGGGAAACCGTTGGTAAGAGATATTGATTTAATTTGATGTAAGTTACGTGTAGAGAAGAGCCGCCCGGGAGTTTTCCCGGACGGCTTTTTTCGTTCCCTTTTGAAAAAAAATACCTCCAGCTATTGCATCGTAAGATATTATTACTACCTTTGCACCCGCAAACGAATAACAGATGCCTCTTTAGCTCAGTTGGCCAGAGCACGTGATTTGTAATCTCGGGGTCGTTGGTTCGAATCCGACAAGAGGCTCAAGAAAACATATTGGAATGGGCAGTTACCAGAGTGGCCAAATGGGGCTGACTGTAACTCAGCTGGCTTTCGCCTTCGGTGGTTCGAATCCATCACTGCCCACGAATAAAAAGGACTCTTCTTAGAGTCCTTTTTTGTTTCTATCCATAAAAAAAGTCCTTCCCTATCACTAGGAAAGAACTTTCAAAAAGCAAGGGAGATTCACTCCCTGCCAAATCCCCATCTATTTAAACGATCAAACCGACCTATTTCAAATTTAAGGCGCTTCTCTCGGCAGCTATAGATGCTTTTGCCGGAGTAGACTTGCGGGAACAATAATTGAATTCCACAGACTTATCGCCATCGAATGACTTCCATTTTAATTTCAACTTAACCGTCTTACCATTCGTATCCGGGAGGCTATCCAATTTAAAAGCGACCAGTCCATCCGCATATGCGCCATATACATCGCCATAAGCGTTATGGCGGAACTCTACCTCATAAGGATTCTCCGGGTCCTTGCCTGTCAGTAGGTTTACAAAATGAGCCTTATTGCGGTCTCCCCAGATCGTCCTGAAACGGAGTGTCAGATATCCGTCCTCGGCGATGGTAACCCAATCGTTCACGATCTCCACAGGGTCGGAGCCATAGATCGAATCGTTGCTAGTCACCCCCAAATCCGGAGCGATTGGTTTTGTAAGGATACTGTCGATCCAATTAATATTTACGGCCTTGCTGTAAATTCCGCTAGACTCGTTCGTCTCGTCAAAATTCACCAACGCTCTCACCTCCTTCTGCCCGAAGGGAGAAGAGGTCATATTGACAGGCAACAAGGTCGTGCTATCATCCAATTGAAGAAAATATGAACCATCATCGACCGGCTTAACCGTCACCAACGCATTCGGCAACACTTTACTGTAAGGATAATCATCATCATCGTCCAAGCAAGATTGAAACCCCATAAAACAAGTAGCCGCCATTACACCTACAACTAATTTCCTAAAATTAAAGAATCCGTTCATAATACTTCCTTTCTAAGTTTATCAATTAAACTAATCAACCTTTTAATTCTATAAAATTAGAAATGCGTTTTAGGGCGGAAATGCTGCATATGTGTATGTTAATTAAACCAAACAAGGCATGTCTCCTTACTTCACGGCGAAATTATACTCGAAAGTATACTTATAAGAGCTTGCGGTTCCTCCGTCATTCTCATCGATAGTCATACACGTTATATAATCTCCCACGGTGGTATAGGTGTATTTGTACTCAGCTTTCACCTCGCTCTGGTTAGGGATCGTATAGGTGTAGGCACGGATCGGAAGATTCCGGTTCTGAACACCATATAATAGGTTCAAGGGAGTCACAGCTTCAAAATCAACCGGAGCAAAAGAGCCGATCACACGTAGAGGATAATTTTCAGGCCTCTCCACCGTACTATACTCATACTCCATCCGATCCTGATTCCGAGAAAAAGTTACCACATTCCCGTTTTCCCAATAAAACTTATCATATTCCCTGTAACCCTCACTCTCATACCCTTGACCGTCTTCTTTCGGCCAACGAGCTACCCATGAGGTCAACACCAGATTAGATCCGGAATAACCATACTTATATTCATCACTCACATAGACCTCATTACTCGCATACGAATTTTTCCTCAAGACGTTCTTTGCCGTGATCACATTTCCACTTAATATATATTCTCCTAGTTCGTCCCCGGTAGAGATATCTATCATCAAATATTTGTTGTCAGAAGAGAAAAGACGAAACTCTTTATCTCCATGGAAAGATATACTCGATATTTTCCCGTCATTCATATAATTGATATCAGCGGTAAAAAGCGGGCTTGAAGCTCCGTCTTTATAACAAGAAACTTTCGTTAGCTTATTCAATTCCGGAACAACGGGACCGTCATCGTCTCCGCAGGCCGTCAGGCTAGCGGCCCCTATTAGTAACAAAAATAGATACTTCTTCATCATTCTTTCGTGTTTTAATCTGTTACGGCAAAAATAGGGCTTTTAAATGAATAACCACTAAAGTAACCTATTTTAAGTGTTCCTGTTTGAAAAAATGCTTCTAAAATCGTAGTTTTGCTCCATGAAGTTACGAAAAGAGTGTAATTTATTGGAAATGAGCGTAGGTTAATTGCTCTTGATAGTAATAGGTTACGATTTAGTTAGTTATCTACTGCATTATCCTTCTGCGCGTTGCGTAACCTTCAAAGAACTCTTCGTATGCAAAAGTAGCTATTTAATTCGAGATTTTGATATAAACTCCCGTTTTTTATCCCCTCATTCATAAGAATTTTCCGTAAAAGCGGTATTGTCCGTCGGCACACCATTGCCCAAAACGAGTTTGGAACAAACGTGTGCCGACTACCGCATAGCTGGAGAAAAGGGCATTGCCTCACGCCTAAACGATGTTTAGACAGATGAAGCAATGCCCCTTTCTTTTGCGCCTATGCCAAGAGGTGCTTTTACGGGTTTTCAAATGATTTTTCTTTTTTCGCTGTCTCTTTTGCCGGAAGCGGAAAGTGAATGCAGAGTGTGTCAGCCTGCCCCATGAATGAAACAGGCGCCCACACACAGCCGGACAAACCGGGAAGAATGATTGTTGCCACCCGGCTGAACAAGTTCCGTCGGATCGGAAACAATCATACTTCCTTTGTTGTGGTTTGCCCTTTTCACGCTTCCGGTGATGTCTTTTTCCTTTTGGTGATTCTTTTTTTTACGGATTTTCCCCTGAAGTTTTTTTCTACACAATCTGCCTCTGTTTTCGTTTACCTCCATTTTGCGCCTTTCAGTAAGCCGCATCAGTCAGTCATTTTCGTTCTGGGCGCAAAGGTAATTCCGGGATTGGACGGGAAAGCAAGGTCAAGCCTCCTGTTTTCGGTAAAAATCTCCAGCCCTGCGGGTAGTATTTTGACCGAAAAACCTTGCATTCCCTAATCCCTACCTTTTCAAGCACCCGAAACGAAAACGACCGATGCGACAGAAAGACGCATAAAAAAAATGTCGGATAAACGAGAGGCAGATAAGATAGTTTGAAACTCAACTCCCTCAGCTCTTGAATCCGCATTAAAAACAAAAAAATCAAAAACAGCGAAGATATGACGGCAACGGCAAATTTCAGACAAATGGCGCAACACATCGGGTTGGCGATATGCGGCTTGATGATGCGCACCGCCTTCGGGGTGTTCGGCATCCTTTGGGGCATCATCAGAGAGATTGTAAACGGAGTGTTCCGAGTGGCGATAGGTGTAATCGTGGCTATCCTTTCCACCATTGCCTTCTTTGGCTTCATCCTTTGGTTATTCACCCTTTAACCCTTACCGACATGGCAAAAAGAAACAGCAAGACGGCAGCGCAGCAGTGCAGATATTACGAGGTGGACAACATCTTCGTGTATATGGTGGAAACGTACATCAACGGCAATTTTGAAACTTTCCGAAGATTGTACCACGAACTGAACAAGGACGCACGGAGGGATTTCATGGACTTCCTTCTCAGCGAGGTAGAGCCGACCTATTGGAGAGAGATACTGAAACAGATAATCTAAAAATGACAGCGATATGAAAGGAACAGACCATTTCAAGAGAACGATATATATGTACTTGGAACAGCGTGCGGAGGAAGATGCGCTATTTGCAAAGAAGTACCGCAACCCTGCCAAGAACATGGACGAGTGCGTGACCCACATTCTGAACTATGTGCAGAAAAGCGGTTGCAACGGTTTCACGGACGGAGAGATATTCGGGCAAGCCATCCACTACTATGAGGAAAACGAGATAGAGGTGGGCAAACCGATGGACTGCCAAGTGGTTGTGAACCACGTTGTGAAACTCACGGCAGAGGAAAAGGCGGAGGCACGTCAGAACGCTGTCCGCAAATACCAAGAGGAGGAACTCCGCAAGTTGCAGAACCGCCACAGACCGTCAGCGAGAAAAGAAAACCAACCCCAACCCTCATTATTTGATTTAGGCTTATGAAACCGAAGACCAAGATACAGAAAGAGGTGGCAAGACTTTCCGCCAACCTTCGCCCCATATCAGCGACACAAATAGATTGGGCATACCGCCACTGCGTTGAGCATATCGGCTACCGCACCAAGAAAGGGAACATCACCTGTTCCGACTGCGGTCACGAGTGGCACAGCGACAGCGGACTATGCGACACCCTTGAAGGCTGCACCTGCCCCAAATGCCATGCCGAACTCAAAGTGCAGGACACACGCAGACGCATCTACAAGGAAACGCAGAATTTCAGCGTGATAACCACCTGCAAAGGGTATCAGGTAATCCGCGTGGCGCAGGTCAGATGCGAGAGCAGGAAAGGCGAACCGATGCGTTTCTACTGCCACGAGGTCGTGCAGCGTTGGATTTCACCCGACGGCAAGGTTACGGACATGGCGTTGCTCCGTGGCTTCCTTTTCTGCTATTGCGATGTGTGGGCATTAGGCAGCGATATGGAGGTAAGACCGCACAACAGCCTATACGATGATGTGGTGGCAAGAAGCTGTGCATATCCAAAGATGAGGATATTGCCCCAACTCAGACGTAACGGCTTCAAGGGCGATTTCCACGGCATCTCCCCCGTGCGTCTTTTCAAAGCCTTGCTTTCAGACCCAAGAATTGAAACCCTTATGAAAGGCGGTGAGATTGAGGTCATGAAACACTTTCTTTTCAATACCCGTACTGCCGATGAATGTTGGGCATCATATCTGATTGCCAAGCGTCACAAGTATCAGATAGACAACCTCTCAATGTGGTGCGACTATCTGCGTATGCTCAAAAAACTCGGTCAAGACCTCCGTAACCCGAAGAACATCTGTCCCGAAGATTTCATGGCGGCACACGACAACGCAACCCGAAAAATTGAAGCCATACACGAGAAGGAAAGAGCCGCAGAGCAACGCCGTTGGGAGATTGAAAGGCGTGAGCGTGAGCAACAGCGACAACTCCAACGAAAGAAAGATGCGGAGGATTTCATCGCCAACAAATCCAAATTCTTCGGCTTGGTAATCACGGACGAGGAAATAATCGTCAAGGTGCTTGAAAGCATAGACGAGTATTACAACGAGGGCAAGACGCAGGGCATCTGCGTGTTTGGCAGTGGATACTACAAGAAAGCCGACACCCTCATACTATCGGCAAGGATTGGCGATGAGATTATTGAAACCGTAGAGGTGGACTTGCGAACCCTCGAAGTGGTGCAGTGCCACGGCAAGCACAACCAGGACACCGAATATCACGAGCGCATCATAGACCTTGTGAACAAGAACGCCAACCTTATCCGTGAGCGGATGAAAGCGGCATAGCATAACCCCTAAAACAACATTGATATGGAAGTAAGAATTGAAAGTATGATTTGTGTGTGGGATGATGCAATCCCCACGATGTTCCTTGAATTTGTGAACCTCCTCACTCTCACAACGAGTGAGGGGGAATTGAGAAAGAGCGTAAAGGAGTTTGCCGAGAAGCACGAACTTGACAAGTTTTTCCTTTACGGCTTCGGCTCACACCATTTCTACCTGCACCAACGCTACACAAGCAACCCCGAAATGGTGATGAAGAACAGAGTTCTGTCAGTACATTTTTAACCATCTAAAAAGCAACATTATGACAACACGAATGACCATCAACGGAGTAAGCACCTGCGCGGAAGCAGGTACGGAGAAATACGAGCGTTTCCAATCGGGTATCGGAAGACGCAGGCGGACACTTGTGCAGTACGACTACCGCCACCCCATAGACAGAGAATTGTTCTCTTGTGTCAAACCCACGTTGGACGAGTGCCGAGCCGCACGGGACAAGTGGCTGAACGCAAAGAAGGGAAAGGAGGACAGACTATGAACACGACCTATCAAACGCTGATAGTCAAGTTCAGCGAACCTATCACGGCATTGGACGGTATCTTTGACGATACCGGAGCGTGGGGAACGGACACCCTCAAGGGGTGGATAGATGATTACGAAAGCACACGTTTCACCGCCACCGACAGCCATACGGCAGTCATCACGAGCGAGTACAATATGGAATGTGTGAAAGAGTGGCTACAACGGCAGACCCCCATTTCCGAAATGCGAGAATTTTGAACGGGATGGCGGTGTCCGCACCGCCAATACTTAAAACCCTAAAAACAAAAGATATGATAGCCAAGACGATATTACAGCAGATAGGCGGAAAACGCTTCACCGCCATGACAGGTAGCCGTGATTTCATAGATATGGGCAACGGCTTACGGATGAGCCTTGCAAGGAACAAAACAAGTGCCAACCGCCTTGACATCATCTATGACGAAGGGGCAGACCTCTACAATATGCGCTTCTACCGCAGGACGTTCAGCAAAAAGACCTTTGAGTGCAAGACAAAGGACATTGCCGTACACGAGGGTATCTATTTTGATATGCTGGAGGAAATGTTCACGATGGTGACGGGACTTTACACACGCTTTTGAGTGGCGGGGCGGCGAGAGCCGCCCTACTTTCTTTCAGTGAGCATGATGGCGGACAAAGAAAGTAGCAAAGAAACCTTTGTCCAATCTGCGATAACTAAAAAATCCGCAAGTAAAACTTGCGGAGGCTATATATTGGGTCGTTATTTTTTGGTGGAGGGGAATGATAATCTCGAACCGTTGAACTACACATTTCTGCTTCGTCTCCATTTCCCCCAACGATTTGATACGTTCAATCATTTTTGTTGTTCCTTTCTGAATTTTCCTAAATACTTTCTTCATAATTTCGCTATACTTTTTATGGTTAATAACTATGTTTTGTATTGCTCTCACAACACTTACAACTTGAAGTGTTATTTGGAAACCGATAGGCAAAAATGGCTCAACGATGTCAATTAACGAGAAAATCCTACGATAATCTATCAAGTGATAGAGCAAAAGACGTGCCAAGTTAAATATGGCACGTCTTTTGCCAGTTTTGTCAGTCCTTTTATGGGATATACAACAGCGCAAACTCCGCCTTTCTCCGTTTGAGCAGCATGGCGTGGCGTTTTCCTTTGTAGTTGCAGAAGGCTATATACTCACGGTAGATGTTCCTGTCACCAGCTTCCAGCTTCTTGATTAAGGTGCTTTTGGGGATTGTTTTGCTGCCTAACAGCTTCGCCGGTCCCACATTGTAAGCTAACGTGCCAAGCAAAATCGAATCAACCCCGAATTTACGGAACATGGCGACAAATTTGCGCAGGTCTTTCCGCAAAAGTTCATCCGCATCCCGTTTTGTCATGGTTCGTGCCGAATACTTCTCGTTTGGCAAAAGTTTGTGACCCCAACCGACGTATGGGTAGTGTTTTTCTGAGTGCCAGCCTTCAAAGTAGCGGCAGCATAAAAAAGCACGTTCCATAAGCGGCAGTCGGTAGATTGCCGCCTGCCCGTCCGTTCCCTCTTGGCGGCTGATCTGCGCGGACACAGAACAGACCGTCAGAAGTGAACAGAGCATTGTCATGAATACACGCATCATTTCAACAAGGGGCTGAAGTTGCCGATGGGAACGATGGTAAGATCGTCGTCCTTTACATTCCTGTTGTTGAAGTCAAATTCCAGTTCGTAGGAGTTGCTAAAGTTATCCTCCACCACCACGATGAAATTATGCGCCTCATCACCCGCCGCCGTGTAGTACAGGCGGAATTTTTCGTTCTCCAGCAGGTAGCGGTCGTTAGGCAGGAAGGTGATGCCGTTATCCATTTTGAGCGAGCCTTCCCCCTCGAACTGGAAATAGCGGATGGTATAGAGCGTACCCGAAAAGTCGCCCTCCTTTTTCAGTTCACAGCGGATTTCCACTGTCTGCCCCTTTACTACCTTGTTCGGCACGGGCATGACCTCCACCGTGAAGGGATAGGACTGCTGGATGTCCATGTCATCGTCACATGACACGAGGGTGAATGACATGGCGGCTATCAGGCATAACGCCACTGCCTTGAATATTGATGTTCTCTTGTTTCTGTTGTTCAGTATGTTCATTGTTCTTCGATTTTTAGATGGTTGTTTTTCTGTTTTTTCGTTGTCAGTTGCAGGTACTCGTTCAAGTCCTTGCAACCGTCATAGAGGGAGGAACGGTCGGTGACACGTTCCCCGTATCGCATGGTAAGTGCGGCAAGCGTCCGCCGTCCGGCTTCGTCACGGTCGAGGAAGCAGCCGATGCGCCCGTATCCGTCCAGCAATCCCGCCGCCTTCTCCACGTTGGCGACTGAGTTCAGCACAAGACAGTCAGCGTTACCGGTTACACCAAGCGTCACGGCAGAGAGAAAGTCCATGAAGCCCTCGAACACGAGGCACTCGTCAGCCGGGATGTCATTCGCCTTTACCAGTGATACAGACTTCGGAGGTATGCAACCCTTGAAATATCGGCTTCTGACTTCATAGCCACCTGCCATGTTCGGAAAGCCAACGGCAAAATACCGTTTCCCACGCACACCGTAGTTCAAGCGGCAGCAGTGACGGGATGCGATGGCGTAAGGGATGCCCCGTTCCTCTAAATACTCCGTCAGCAGTGAGCGGAGCAGCGGAGCGACCTCCACATCCTCAAAAACGGATTCGGTCGGCTTCGAGAGATAGACGGGCTTTTCCCATCCGGCAACCGTCATATTGGCGGCTTCCGCTATGAACTTCGCTTGCTTCATGAAGTCATCGCTTTGCAGAAACTCCCCGGCAAGCGTGAAGATGTCGCCGCCCTTGCCCAAACCGAAGTCGTACCAGAGCTGTTTCGCCACGTTCACACGGAAAGAGGATGTGCGCTCGCCCCTGTACGGGGCAAGATACCACAGCTCGTTACCGCTCCTTCTGACAGGCTCATGCCCCAGCCGTGCGAGAAAATCCGCAAGCGGCATCCTTCTGACAGCATCTATTTCCGTCCTTTCCATGCCCGTGTCAGTTGATGATGAACTTGATACCGACCCCGAACTGCGTGTGGAACTTCCGTGTGTCGCCACCCCAAAGGCAACGCTCCCGCAGGTTGGCAAGCAGGGCGATACGGTCTGCCACGTAACACTCCACATCGAGCGTCAGCGCACCGCCGTAGATGAAGGCGTCCCGGTCGTGCAGCGTGGAGCCGTCATGCAGCACCTTCTTCCCCCAATTTACCGCCTCATATCCGGCGAGAGCCGAAGCCCCGGCATAGACGAAAACAATCTTTCGGGCGTCCGACAGTATCTTGAAGTAATAGCCGCCCTCCGCCGTGAACTGCGCCACGGGTATCTTGGTGTCCTTGTAGGGATTGTTCTTCAACAGGTATTCGCCACCGAACACCCACTTGTTCCCCTTCTTCGTGTAGGTGGAGAGAGCCGCCCCGAAGCTGTACCCGCCGTCCTTGCCGCCGAGATTGAAGCCGTCCGCCATGTCCGCCCTCACCTCGATGCCCTGCATCTTCGGCAGACACCGCTGGGCGTGCGCCTGCCCTGTAAAAAGGGCAAGCGACGCGATGATTATTGCGATGTACTTTCTCATGGTCAGCGTACTTGAAGTTCGTTGATGGTACCCGCGCGTACCAAATCCTCGTTCTCAATCACGAAGGACTGGTGACGGCCGCCGTTCTTCTCGTTCAATTCCACCACGAGGCACTTGTCATCGGGGATGGTGAACTTCGCCATCGTGAAGACCGTGCGCTCGCTCTTTTTGCCCGGCACGAGGGTGGCGTAGTTCTGCGCGCGGAGCGGCAGAATAATCTGCTCCTGCACGGCAGTACGCTTCGCAACCTTCTTGTCCACGATTTTCCAAGTGATGTAGTCCACATCGAAAGGCACGTTGCTCTGGTTCTTTATCTCCGTGTGGAAATAAAGCAAGCCGTTGTGCGTGTAGATGCCTTTCAACAGGTATTGGATGCCGAAACGCTTGCAGCCGATATGCTTCACCTCGCGCTTGTTCTGTTTGTGGATGGACTTCATGATAAGGCGCACCAGCATCGGGCTTTCGCTGCCCAGCTCTTTCAGATAGATTTCCTGCGCGTTGTTCGGGCGGTTCACCGTGCTGCCGTCATGGATGAAGTCGCACATCTCCACGTTGAGCAACAGCGGTTCGGCGGCGTACTTCACGTTGAAGGTGTAGAAACTGCCGTCCTCCGTGATGACGGACATATTCGTTTCGTTGGGAAAATTCCTTACGGTAGCCTTCACACGGATGATGTTCTCCGCTCCGTCGGCTTTCCCGGCAATCAGGTCGGGCGAGCCTAAATCGACATAGCGCACCTCCGCCGGAAAAATGACGTGGACGGTCTTGTCGTAGGTCACTTCCAGACCGTGCGGCGGTATCATGCGGTCGAAGGTCAGCTTGCGTGACAGCCCGTGATATAGGTCGCCGTCCGCCTCCTTCTGCGGATAGACCTCCTTCGTCAAGGTCGGTTGTTCACTTCCGTTGGTCGTTTCAACGGTTACATTCTCCTGCGCGTTGGCAGTTATGATGCCCATAGCGAGGGCAAACATGATGATTACTTTTCTCATTACTTTTGGATTTTAGTGGTAATTTTTATTGTTTTCAATATTTTTCTTGGTAAAGCATGACCCTGTACCCGGCTTTCAGATGCACCTTGACGGTTCGCATCTTTTTGGCGATGTACTGGCTCGTGCCTTGTATCAGCCCCTTGCCCAAGTCGGAGGCGAGCTGCGCCCCGGCATTGGTGGAGATGTTGATGCTGCTTCCCAGCGAGCCGCCCATGTTGGCGGCGACCTCCCGGACGGCGTTCATCTCCATCGAGTTCGGGATGAAGATGCCGGGCTGTCCGTCCGTGTCATAGACCGCAAGCTCCACGGGGATAATCGTGCCGTCGTATTCCAGCGAGGTAATCTCGATGTCGAGCCGCTCACCCTGTATCTTGCCCGTGCCGACCACCACCGCACCCCGGGGTATTGTCCTGCCTGCCACCGCCATAGGCTCCAGCAGGCGCAGCCTTACCGTCTGCCCGTCCGTCACGCTCTGCGCCCCATGCACGCACGCCGGTATGGTGTTCCTGTCCAATACCTCCGCCGTGCCGACAGCCGTGTTGAAACCCCGGTTGCGTTCCTGCGATAAGGCGGCGACAAACTCCGCGTTACTCATAGGCTGTGAGAGTGAAGAAACTACTTGATGCTCCACCTGTCTGATAGGCATTGCCTTGTTCTTCTTCCCTTTCTGCACGGTAGTTGGCTCTGCCCTCTGTTCCGCCGATGGCTGTCCTCCGTTCTGACCGCCCATGTACTTTGCCGCCAGCTCGTAGGACTTCTCCATAAGAGCCACCTGCTCGTCCATAGAGGAAGCCTTGCCCCTCTCGCTTTCCAGTTCCGACTCCAGCGATGCGATGCGCTCCAACAATTCGTCCATCTCCGCATTGTCGTTTTTCGGCTGGTCGTAGAAGTTTCCGAGCGTGGCGTTCAGGTCACGGTAGGCGGCTGCGGAGGACTGGATGGTCTGCGGCGTGGCTGGCTTTGCCCTTTCTTCCTTGCCGCCCGGATTGGCGAGGTCGAAGTCCACTCCGTTCTCCGTTCCCGCTATCTCGCGGTCGAACATGTCGCCCAGCTGCCCGATGGCACGGTTGCGGCTCTCCTGACGCTCTTCCATCTCCCCATGCTCGTAGGCTTTCAGCTTGTCGCCGATAATCTGCCGGTTCGCCTTGTCAGCGTCGGGCATCTCGGTGTTGTATCCGTCCGTTCCCGGCGGTTGCTCCTTGCCGGAGGACGGGGCGAATATCAGCCACATCGCCCCGATGAACACCAACACCATAGCGGGCAGCACGATCATCTTCTGCCGTTTCAGCCGTTGCGCCTCTGTCAGCGGTTCGCGCTCCTTTTTCGGTTTCCCCGTTTCGGGAGCAGCTTTGTTCTCTTTCGTCGGTTCATTCTTTGTCTGTTCCATATAAATAAGGTGTTAAGTGATTGCCTGTTTCCGCCGGGGTCGGCAGTTCCACCCGTCCGGCGTGTCCCGTTTCCATATGTGAGCCGTCGTTCCTGCCGATGTCATAGACGGCTCTGCCGAAGGTGTAAAGGGCAAGCACCGCGAAGGCGGCGAACATCCCCAGCACGATGCGGCGGCGTGTTTCCGGCGGCAAGCCGTCCAGATACCCTTTGAGACTTGCCGCCAAGCGTTTCCGTTTGTCGTGGAGTTTCCAATACATGCCCCACATTGATTTTCTGATACTTTTCATGTCCTGTTACCGTTTGATAGTCTGTAAATCCTTGTTCTCAATGATGGTGAAACCCTCGATGGTAAAACCGTTCGGGTTGTCATCCGACCGCGATGCGTTCAGCAGGCGGCAGGTGGTCACGAGGCTGCGCTCGGTGACGTTGCTCTGCCGGATGATTTTCTGTGTGGCGTAGGTCACGGCACGGTAGGGATAGGCGTTGAAGTCGCACACCACGCTGTCCACCTTCAGCACTTGGTTGATGTTCCCGGCGATGATGCGGTTGTAGTACCCCTTCTCCGCGAAGTCCGAATAATAGTGGTACACGCTCTTGTCCGCCAGCAGCAAGGCACGTTTCACGTTGTGTTCAATCGCGCTTTTTTCAGGTGATAGCGTGAAGAACATCTCGTGGAAACGGCGCACATGTTCCCGTGCCTCCGCCGGGCGGTTCTGCGACAAATCCTGAGACAAGGCGAGCATCAGGCTCTTGCCGTTGTCCAGCACATAGATTTTCTCCCGTTGCTTCTCTGCGAAACGGTAGGAGTTCCACACGCTCCACACCGTCACCACGGCGCACAGCGAGAGGAAGACGATACCGAACAGGCGTATCTGCCTGAACGACGATTCGATGTTTCTAAGTGATTTGAATTCCATTTATATTTTCCAATTTATGATTGCACATTGATTATTTCAGCAATTTGCCGACACGTCCGACTGCGTTTCCTGCGGCTGCACCCGCCACGCTGCCCGCCATGCTTCCGGCTCGTCCCGCCATCTGGTTCACGTTGCGACCGTAACCGCCCATGCCTCCGGCTTGGATAATCCAGCCCGCAACGGTGGGAATGGTAAAGTAGCCGATGATGCCGATGCAGAGGAATACGATATACACCCCGTCGCTCGAATCCAGCGAGAAGTTCGGGTCTGCCTGCATCCGCTCGATGTCGTTTTGCAGCATCAGAACCTGTATCTTCGCCAGTATGGTGCTGAACATGTCCGATACCGGTAGCCACAGATAGACCTGTATATAGCGGCATATCCACTGCGTGAGCGTGTTTTGGAAACCGTCCCATACCGACAGGGCGAAGGCTATCGGACCGAGAATCGCCAGCACCACGAGAAAGAAGGTGCGGACGGTGTCTATCACGAGGGCGGCGGCTTGGAACAGCAGTTCGAGTATCTCGCGGAAGAAGTCGCGGATGCTCTTCTTCATGTTGTACATTCCCCGGTCGATATACATTCCCGCCATCGTCACCATGTCGGAGGGCGACCAGCCGAGTTCCTCCAGTTGCTTGTCAAATTCCTCGTTGGACACGAGGTAGGCGGTTTCGGGGTTGCGTACCATCGCCTCGTATTCCAGTTTGTCCTTCTGCTCCCGGTATCGGTTCATGTCCAGCGTTTCCGCCTCCAGCATCTTTGCCGTGCCCTGTACGACGGGTGAGAGGATGCTGTTTATCGTGCCCAGCACCACAGTCGGGAAGAACATGATGCACAGACCGATGGCAAAAGGACGGAGCATCGGGAATACGTCTATCGGTTCAGCTCTCGCCAGCGACTGCCATACCCGGTAGGCGACGTAGAACAGCGCACCCAGCCCGGCGATGCCTTTCGCCACACCAGCCATGTCCCCACACAGCGGCATCATCTGCTCATAAAGTGAACGTAAAATCTGATGAAGGTTGTCGAACTTCATAGGCTACCAGTATCTTTCGTTCATGTTCCCGTACAGCCCCATGATGCGGTCGAGGTCGTTCTTCTTTTTCGCACGCAGGTAACTCACGGAGATGTTCTTGTTCGTGTAGTAGCTCACGAGGTTGCGGTAACGCTTCATCTTCGAGTGGCAGCGTTCCACCACGTCCATGCGCTCCTTGTCGGTCATGGAGAGCGTGGTGATGTTCACCACGTTCCTGAGTTCCGTCAACACTTCGTTGCTTTCCTCCAGCAGTTTCGTGTAGCCGAAAGCGATTGCGGAAAGCTCTTCGGGTCTGAAATTCCCGTCACGGAGCATCCGTTGGAAACTGTTCACATAGATGTCTGTGATGTCGCCCACCATCAGGATGGTCTGCTGCACCTTGCGGGCGTCCTTGACCAGATTGTTCACCGATTTGAGGGCATCGTAATACTTCTTGCCCTGCTGATAGATTTTCACCGTCTCCTGAAAGTTGCTCACCATGTTCGTGGCGGTCTTGGAGGTATGGATGATGTTTTTGGAGGCATTGATGATGCCCTGCGCTAGATTGCCCGGATCGCTTACGACCCACTGTGCGCTTGCCCTGCCCGCGAAAAGCAGGCACAGGCAGATAATCATTGTTATTCTTGTTCTCATGTTACTTTGGATTTTAGTGGTTGTTATTCTTCGGTCGGATGTCCCGGCTGCGGCTTCACCCGCACATAGTCCCCGTTTGGCGAGAAAGTCAGCACATCCGTGGCCTCGTTGTAGGACACGTCGATGCGGAAGCCGGTGTTCATGAACAGGTTGCCGTTCTCCTCCTGCAAGAGATAGGTTTCCGGCTTGAGCTTGCGGCGCAGACCGCTACGACGGAACACCGTCACTTTGTAGGCTTCGCCCTCCTTGTAGATAAGCACGTCAGGTTTTCCCTCCACGCTCTCCCAGTTCCCGCACAGCATGTCGCGGCGGTTGTCGGCCACGTCGCAGGATTGCAGCATCATGACCGCCAATCCGATAAGGCACTTGCTGACTTGCAGCATTTTCACTTTTGGTAAATTCATACGCGTTTTTCTTTTTTGGTTGATACATTCTGTTTTTTAGTTATTCCTTGTTTCTCCGCCTTTCGGCAAGCTGCCGGATGGCGGCTTCGATGTCGTCGCCCAGCTTCTCCGCCAGACGGTAAACCTCCACTTTTTCCGTTTCCTCGGTGGTGTACGCCAGATACTCTTCCGCGCTGACCTCCGTGGCATAGACCGCCGACTGCGTGCCGCCCAAGCCTATCCACACCTCCTTGTAGAGCCGTGAAGGGTTGTTCGCCATGTTGATGGAGAGTATCTGCGACTTCTCCTTTTCCGTCAGTCCGAGCAACGCCTGTATCTGGTCGAACTTGTTCATATATTTCCTTTGGTCAAGCAGGATTTTACAATCCGAGTTGTTGATAATGCTCTCTTTGACCACCGGAGAACTGATAATGTCGTCCACCTCCTGCGTCACCACGATTGCCTCGCCGTAATATTTTCTGACCGTCTTATACATATAGCGCAGATATTCAGCCATGTTCGCCGATGAGAGGGCCTTCCAAGCCTCTTCCACGATAAGCTGTTTCCGCACGCCTTTCAGCCGCCGCATCTTGTTGATGAAGGCTTCCATGATGATGATGGTCACGACGGGGAACAGTTCGCGGTTTTCTTTAATCGAATCTATCTCGAAGACGATGAACCGCTTGCCGAGCAGGTCGATGTTCTCCGTGGAGTTGAGCAGGAAATCGTAACGCCCGCCCCGGTAATACTGCCGCATGGTGGTGAGCATGTTGTCGATGTTGAAGTCGGACTTCTCCACCTTGATGTCACGCTGTGCCAGTTCCTTGCGGTAGTCGTCACGCATATACTCGTAGAAGGTGTTGAACGACGGCACGATGCTACGGTCGGATTGGATGCGCTCAATATAGGCACTCACGGCACTGCCCAGCTCGCCGCTCTCCGTCTTTGTCACCTTGTCGTCCTCCGACTTCCAGAGCGTCAGCAACAGGGTCTTGATGCTGTCCTTCTTCTCCACGTCGAAGATGTAATCGTCGGTGTAGAACGGGTTGAAGCTGATGGGCTTATCTTCCGTGTAGGTGAAATACACACCGTCCGCTCCGCCTGTCTTGCGTCGGATCATGCCGCACAAGCCCTGATAGGAGTTTCCCGTGTCCACCAATACCACATGTGCGCCTTGCTCATAATATTGGCGCACGAGGTGGTTCATGAAGAAAGACTTGCCGCTGCCCGAAGGACCCAGCACGAACTTGTTGCGGTTGGTCGTGATACCTCGCTTCATGGGCAGGTCGGAGATGTCAAGGTGCAGCGGTTTTCCCGTGAGCCTGTCCACCATCTTGATGCCGAAGGGCGAGAGCGAGCTGCGGTAGTTGGTTTCCTCTGTGAACAGGCACACCGCCTGTTCGATGAAGGTGTGGAAACTCTCTTCCGCCGGGAAGTCCGCCGCATTGCCGGGTATCGCCGCCCAGTAGAGTGTCGGGCAGTCGATGGTGTTGTGGCGCGGCACGCATTCCATGCTTGCCAACTGGCTGCCCACGTCGTTCTTGATATGCTTCAGTTCCTCCGCATCGTCGCTCCACGCCATGACGTTGAAGTGTGCCCGTACCGAGGTCAGTCCGTAGGAATGGGCTTCGTTCAGGTATTGGTCTATCCACTCGCGGTTGATGCTGTTGCTCCTTGAATAGCGAGATAGCGACTGCATGTTACGGGCGGACTTCTCGAACTTCTGCAAGGTTTCCTCACTGTTGTCTATCAGCACATACTGGTTGTAGATATGGTTGCAGGAGAGCAGAAGCCCCACCGGGGAGGCGAATGACAGTCGGCAGTCACTCCGGTCGGTGGAGAGCTTCTCGTAACGGGTGTCGGTAGCCACCTTGCCCGGCAGGTCTTCCGCGTCGGAGAGGGTGTGCAGACACAGGCGGTTGTCGCCGATGCGCATCTCCCTTGCCGAAAGCTCGATGTCCTGCAAGGTGGTGTCACCTTCCGGCATGAGCGAGAAGTAGCGTTCAATAAGTCCCGTCTTTCCCTCAGTACCCACAATCTCATCGGTGGAGAGGCGGCGCAGCCTGACAAGCCCGCTGTCGTTCATGATGCGCTCGAACTGTTCGCAGGCTTCCAAGAACTTGGTCGTGGTTTCCCTGTCCAGCTCCTTCGGGATGATATGTCCCCGGCACAGCGTGCTGAAATTGCTCTGCATCCGGTTACGCTCCTTTGTTGTCTTGGTCAGGTAGAGGTAGCAGGTGTGTTTCAGGTACGGACGCTCGTTGAAGTGACGCTCGAAAGAGCGGCTTAAAAAGCTCATGTCGTCCTTCTGAAGCTCCGGTTTGTAGCGTTCCTTGATGAACCAGTCCTGTTTGTGGACGACGGAGTAGTCCGGCAGCACCTTGATAGCCTTGCACCAGCAACTGTGTATCGCCTCGTACTCCGCACCCGTCACGGTGTAAAGTTCCGGTAGTTCCACCTCGAAAGCCACCGTGATGTCGGCGTCCTTTGAGATGATGCAGCCATGCTCCACCGCTAAAAGTGGGAACCTGTTTTCCAGTGTTGTCATTTTCGATGTATTCCTCATTGTCTTTCTTCCTTTCGTTGTCGTTTGAACAGACGGGTTATCCGCCGCCGGTTGATAAGGTATCGGGGATGGCTCCGTGCCGCTCCTAATTTCATCAGCCCGTGTTCACCGTACCGGGCGTTCAGCGCGAAGGTCTGCCATACAAGGAGGGAGGACGATGCCGCGCCGAAGCCGATACATATCCACTGGTCGATACCGACCATGTAGAGGATGACGAACAGGACGAAGAGAGCCAGCAGACCTCCGCAGAAGATGAAGAGGTACTGTGCCTTCAAGCCCTTGAACTCTACCGGACGGCCGATACCCTTGTTGATTGGGTATTCAGCCATACATTATTTATTAAAGGAAGAATGAGCGCAGGATGGTGGCGGCAACAATCAGGAAGATGCACGCGCCGAACCACGAGGCGGCTGTCTTGCTGGTGTCGGGGTCGCCCGATGAAAACTTGCCGTACACTTTTACGCCCCCGATAAGCCCGACGACTGCACCGATGGCGTATATCAGTTTAGTTCCGGGGTCGAAATAAGAACTCACCATAGAGGTGGCTTCGTTGATGCCCGCGATGCCGTTTCCCTGCGCGAAAGCGGAGGCGGTTGCGGCGATGACAAGTGCCGCGGAGAGGATTGCTTTTCTGTTTTTCAAGATGTTCTTGTTCATAAACTGTTCTTGTTTTTTGCCGTCAAAAGGGTGGATGGTCCTTTGTCGGGCGGTTGATACTTTGTTTCTTTACTTTGGTTTTAGTGGATGCCCGTTTGTTTCCACGGACGTGGGCGTGTCCGTTGCGGATGGGGATGCGCCTTGCGTTTCCTCGCCGCGTGGGTTGATGTCATTCTTTCATGTTCATTTCTTTTATTGTTGTCATACATAGTTGCGAATGTCGAACTCCTCGATGTTGTCCGGCACGACGAACTCCTTTTCAGATTTCTTCAGCCGAATCTCGATAAGCCCCTTGATGCGGATGCCTATCTCCGAAGAGCCTTCCATCATTTTCTCGTACAACTCCGTGCCCTCCATGTCGGTGAACACCTTAGCCGCCTTTTCACGTTCCGCCTGTGTCGCGTCCGGGTTTTTGGCGGTCTTGCAGGCGTCGTCAATCTCGTCAAAGCTGCTGCCCGAAGCCCGTGGCGTGTCCGAGGCGTCCTCTTCCGGTTCGTCGTCCCCGTATCCCAGTTCCTCCGGCGGTATGCTCGTGAAGGTCTCATCGAGTTTTTCCTCCGGGACTTGTGCCGGGCGGGATGCGTTTCCCGTTTTTCCGTCGTCAAAAGTAGCCTCTTCCTCCGACAGCTCAATGCCTTTTTCAATAGTGGCGGCTTCTTGCGTCGGTATGGCAGCGGTTGTCCGGGTGGATGCCATCCTGAAACGGCTCTTGCCGATGATGTCCGCCTTTTCCGCAGGGACTTCCTCGTGTGCCGCTATGCGTTTAGCCTCATTCCCGTCCAGTGACCGCCATAATCCGACAATGCCCTTGAAGAAGCGGACAATCCGCGTGTCCATGATGCGCTCGTAAAGGAGCAGGAACAGGAACCAGAGGTTGCAGCCGACCGATACCGCCAGCAGAATGTCTGTCATGCTGATTGTGTAATTCATATCCTTCCGTTTTTGGTTAGAATACTGAATTGTAATTTCGGGCATAAAGGCTCTTTATCGCATCTTCGCACTGGTTGAAGTGGTGCGTCAGCACATGGTCGATGTAAGCGGACAGCGTAAGCCGGTCATGCCCGATTACACGGGTGATACGCATGATACGCTCGTGGTACTCCGGGCGCACATACGCCATCTTCCCCTCACGTGCCTTTACTTCCGGGTCGCGGATGAACAGGCGTTCATAGTCCTTCTCACTGCATTTGCCGCTTACCGGGACAGGCGACAGTATTTCCACACTCGCCTGCACTTGGGTAAACATACCTCCGCAGTCTTGCTGTGGTCTTTTTTCATTCGGTGTCATTTCTTTTTCCATTTTCAAATCAGATCTTCACGTTGTTTCTTGTACAGTTCGTTGATTCTCTCCTTGTGCTGTTCCAGATGCTGGCGCAGCACGGTATCCACATATCCGCCTACTGAGATTTCCCCTCCGGCGATGTCGTTCACGATTCTGAGGATCTTGCCGTGGACGTCACGGCTGATATAGACACATTGGCGGGTCTTTATCTCGTTGCGGCGCAGGAATAGCTCGTTGTAGTCCTCGTCCTGCCTTTTCCGGCGTCCACTTTCCCTCTGCGCTTTTTCCCGTGTTACGGGTTGCACAGGAGATGGTTCCGGTGCGGCGGTGTCCTCTTCGGTCGGTGCAGCTGCGGGTACTTCCTGTGCGGGGCGCAGTGTCCCGTCCTGTGTGCGCCGCCCGATGGAGGCTAACAGCAGTTCCTCGTCGATGCCTTCCGTGTTCACTTTCCTGCTGCCCATGCTCACTGCGGTCTGATGATGTCGCTTATCTCTTCGGAAAACTCCCGGATGCCACTCCCTTTCAGCAGTGCCGTGTCCATCGGGAAGATGGTGGAGCGGAAAACGCTCTTGCGCTCTTCCGAAAGGTCACGGCGGAACTTCTTGCTGTCGGGCAAGCGGGTGGAAAGTACCGGAAAGCCCATTTCGGCTATCACTTCCTCGTAGATGCCGTACAAGTCGTTCCTCTCCCTGCCGTCCACCATCGTCCAGAACAGATGCAGCCCCTTTGTTTTCGCCTGTCCGGTAGTCATCAGCCTGTCGCGGAACATCGTGACGAATTTCAGGGTACTCTCCACGACAAAGCGGTCGGCACTCAGCGGAGTGAAAATGTAGTCCATCTGCGAGAGCGTCTTTATCACGCCGTTGCTTCGGAGTGTGCCGGGCATGTCGAAGAACACCACGTCGGGTTTCACGTCCTCAGTGGCAATCATCCTCTCGGCATCGTCGAGGGCGTTCACCGCATTGCTTTTGACGATGGTGTAGGCGTTCTTTTTGATCCGGCGGAAATGGTCGCAAGCGAGAGCCTTGAAGTAGGTGCTGCTGTCGATAAGCCCCATTTCGTGTTCGCGCAGCCCGTGGATGCTGTGCTGCGGGTCGTCGCAGTCCACGACGGCGACATTGTAGCCTTTCACGTTGTGCAGGTAGCTGGCGGCAAGTGCCGTGACAGTGGATTTGCCGATGCCACCTTTCTGTGTTGCGAATGCAACGAAGATTTCCTTACTCATAGTTCCATTTATTTTAATTGTTGATGATTTGTTTTTCTGTTTCCATACGGATTTGGCTGTCGCACCATCCGCTTCCGTGACTACACACGCAGGCGGGTCGTCGCGTATCCGGTTCTGTGGTGAAGCGGTGCGTCGGACAAATGGTGATTGACGACATTGCGTCATGAAGTCATTGAATCCATACGTCACCGAATTGTCGGAGAACCGGGTTTCCGACGGTTCGGGTATCCGTTTCGGCAAGTATCCGAAGAAGCGGATTTCCGGGTATTTGAATGTTCCGTTTATCATATCTTCAAATCGTTCGTTTCTTGAATCATGCTGCAAATAAACAAGTATATTTTGGAACCTGTATCACTTCTCCGGCAAGTGGCGGCACGTTGCGCCGGTTGGCAGTCATTGACCGGGTCAAGCATCTGTCCGATACCGCTTTAAGGGCGTAACTTTGCACCCGGACAGCAGGGTTCGCCGATGACGCGCGGCCCGGAGTCCTGAAAGGTATTTTCCCAATCCGTCCCCTGACGGATTTTTATGTTCACCTGAACATAGCAAGATGTCTTTTCAGCCGCTCAAAATATTTTGAGCAGCCACGAAAAGCACTTGCCCTTGCAGGGGGCGGGCTTTCCCTCCGAAGTCGGGAAGCCTTTCAGAACTGCGGTGCTGTAATCCGAAGCGGCGGCTTATGCCGTCAATCCGCTAAATCCAAAGTAATATGAAAGAGAAAAGGAAAAGCAAATCAGGGAGAAATCCCAAACTTGATCCGGCGGTGTACCGGTACACCGTCCGTTTCAACGAGGAGGAACACAACCGTTTCCTCGCCATGTTCGGAAAATCGGGTGTCTATGCACGGTCTGTTTTCCTCAAAGCGCACTTCTTCGGGCAACCGTTCAAGGTGCTGAAGGTGGACAAGACGTTGGTGGACTATTACACCAAACTGTCGGATTTTCATGCACAATTCCGTGCCGTGGGTACGAATTACAACCAAGTCGTGAAGGAACTGAGGCTGCATTTTTCAGAGAAAAAGGCGATGGCGTTGCTCTACAAATTAGAGCAACACACCGTCGAACTCGTGAAACTGAGCCGCCGGATTGTGGAACTTTCAAGGGAAATGGAGGCAAAATGGTCGCAAAAATCAGTGTAGGAAGTTCGTTGTACGGCGCGATTGCCTACAACGGGGAGAAGATTAACGAGGCGCAGGGGCGGCTTCTCACCACCAACCGCATCTACAATGACGGTTCGGGAACGGTGGACATAGGCAAGGCGATGGAGGGTTTTCTCACCTTCCTGCCACCGCAGATGAAGATCGAGAAGCCGGTGGTGCATATCTCTCTCAACCCGCACCCGGAGGATGTGCTGACCGATATTGAGTTGCAGAATATCGCCCGCGAGTATCTGGAAAAACTCGGTTTCGGAAACCAGCCTTATCTTGTATTCAAGCACGAGGACATCGACCGCCACCACCTGCACATCGTGACGGTCAACGTGGACGAGAACGGGAAAAGGCTCAACCGGGATTTTCTCTACCGCCGCAGCGACCGTATCCGCAGGGAACTGGAACAGAAGTACGGATTGCATCCGGCAGAACGTAAAAATCAGAGATTGGATAATCCGTTGCGCAAGGTGGCCGCATCGGCAGGTGATGTGAAGAAGCAGGTAGGCAACACCGTGAAGGCTCTGAATGGGCAGTACCGTTTCCAGACGATGGGCGAATACCGTGCGCTCCTTTCCTTATATAATATGACGGTGGAGGAAGCGAGGGGCAACGTGCGCGGACGGGAGTATCACGGGCTGGTCTATTCCGTCACGGACGACAAGGGTAACAAGGTGGGCAACCCGTTCAAATCCTCGCTTTTCGGGAAGTCCGCAGGCTATGAAGCCGTACAGAAGAAGTTTGTCCGTTCCAAATCGGAAATCAAGGATAGGAAACTGGCAGACATGACGAAACGCACCGTCCTTTCCGTGCTGCAAGGCACTTATGACAAGGACAAATTTGTATCCCAACTCAAAGAGAAGGGCATCGACACCGTACTGCGCTACACAGAGGAAGGGCGCATCTATGGGGCTACCTTCATCGACCACCGCACGGGATGCGTGCTGAACGGTTCGCGCATGGGTAAGGAGCTTTCGGCGAATGCCTTGCAGGAACACTTCACCCTGCCATACGCCGGACAACCGCCGATACCGCTATCCATCCCTGTGGATGCTGCGGACAAGGCACACGGGCAGACCGCCTACGACAGTGAAGATATATCGGGCGGTATGGGCTTGCTCACTCCCGAAGGTCCGGCGGTAGATGCCGAGGAAGAGGCTTTCATCCGGGCGATGAAGCGCAAAAAGAAGAAAAAACGCAAGGGCTTGGGTATGTAATCAGAGTATCAACAATTAAAAAATCAATGTATGTCACAACAAGAAGACGATTTGAGGGCATTGGCGAAAATCATGGATTTTCTGCGTGCCGTGAGTATCATTTTAGTGGTCATGAACGTGTACTGGTTCTGCTACGAAGCCATCCGGCTGTGGGGCGTGAACATCGGCGTGGTGGACAAAATCCTTCTGAACTTCGACCGCACGGCGGGGCTGTTCCATTCCATTCTCTACACGAAGCTGTTTTCCGTCCTTTTGCTTGCCTTGTCCTGTCTGGGTACGAAGGGTGTCAAGGGTGAGAAAATCACTTGGGGGAGAATCTGGACAGCATTTGCCGTCGGGTTCGTGCTGTTTTTCCTGAACTGGTGGTTGCTGCCCCTGCCGCTGCCGCTTGAAGCGGTGACGGGACTGTATGTCCTTACCATTGGAACGGGCTATGTCTGCCTGTTGATGGGTGGTCTGTGGATGAGCCGCCTGTTGAAACACAATTTGATGGAGGATGTTTTCAACAACGAGAACGAGAGTTTCATGCAGGAAACGAGGCTTATCGAAAGCGAGTATTCGGTCAATCTGCCGACACGTTTCTATTACAGGAAACGCTGGAACAACGGTTGGATCAATGTAGTTAATCCCTTCCGTGCGTCCATCGTGTTGGGTACGCCGGGCAGCGGCAAGTCCTATGCCGTGGTAAACAATTTTATCAAGCAACAGATTGAAAAGGGCTTTAGTCAATACATCTACGATTTCAAGTATCCCGACCTATCTACTATTGCCTACAACCATTTGCTGAACCACCCGGACGGCTACAAGGTAAAGCCGAAGTTCTATGTGATCAACTTCGACGACCCGCGACGCTCTCATCGGTGCAATCCCATTCACCCGGATTTTATGGAAGATATTACGGATGCCTATGAGAGTGCCTACACAATAATGCTCAACCTCAATAAAACGTGGGTGCAAAAGCAGGGCGACTTCTTCGTGGAGTCACCTATCATTCTGTTTGCCAGTATTATCTGGTATCTCAAAATCTATCAGAACGGGAAGTTTTGCACGTTTCCCCATGCTATCGAGTTTCTGAACCGCCGTTACGAGGATATATTTCCGATACTGACCTCTTATCCGGAGCTGGAGAACTACCTTTCGCCGTTCATGGATGCGTGGCTTGGAGGGGCTGCGGAGCAGCTCATGGGTCAGATAGCGTCGGCAAAAATCCCGCTTTCGAGGATGATTTCACCGCAGCTCTACTGGGTGATGTCAGACAGCGAGTTTACGCTGGACATCAACAATCCCGAAGAGCCGAAAATCCTCTGCGTGGGTAACAATCCCGACCGTCAGAATATCTACGGTGCGGCACTCGGTCTGTATAATTCCCGTATCGTGAAGCTCATCAACAAGAAGGGGATGCTGAAGTCATCGGTCATCATCGACGAGTTGCCCACAATATACTTCAAAGGGTTGGACAATCTTATAGCTACCGCCCGAAGCAACAAGGTTGCCGTGTGTCTGGGCTTTCAGGATTTCAGCCAGTTAGTGCGTGACTACGGGGACAAAGAGGCGAAAGTGGTGATGAACACTGTCGGCAATATTTTCTCCGGTCAGGTGGTGGGGGAAACAGCCAAGACGCTCTCCGAGCGGTTCGGTAAGGTGTTGCAGAAACGGCAGTCCATCTCCATCAACCGGCAGGATGTTTCCACCTCCATCAACACGCAGATGGACGCGCTCATTCCACCGAGTAAGATTTCCGGGCTTACGCAGGGAATGTTTGTCGGTTCTGTATCCGACAACTTCAACGAGCGTATCGAGCAGAAGATTTTTCATTGCGAGATTGTGGTGGATGCCGAAAAGGTGAAACGGGAAGAAAGTGCCTACAAGAAAATTCCCGTCATTACAAACTTCACGGACGAGGACGGCAACGACCGCATGAAGGAAACGGTGCAGGCGAACTACCGGCGCATCAAGGAAGAGGTGAAGCAGATTGTGCAGGAGGAACTGGAGCGTATCAAAAACGATCCGGTGCTGTGTAAACTGCTACCAGATAATGAGACTGTCTAACAAGTCCCCAAAATTGAAAATTATCCCTATCGAAGTTTGAAGTGACCCCCAAAAGTTGGATACAATTTTTTTGGGGGGCACTTCAGTTCTGACGGGTAAAATCGTAAAATTCGGACTTGTTAGACAAATACTTACGCGGTTTCAACCTCAGGTACTGAATCTATCGAATTGACAAATTTAACCAATTGCGGATCTGAATCTTTTTGTATGAGGTTTCGGAGACTCTTTTTCAATTCATAAGCATCATCCCCTGCTGTATTTATTAAATCCATATAAAAATCTTTGTTTTGCAGAATCAATGAACGGCATGCCCCATCGGAAATTACAGGTTTCACTATTTTATCAATAACGTCTCCAGCTTGACTTTTCAAATTACCATGCGATCTAAGCCATGTTTCGAAAAATTGAAACTTTATTGCATTGATAGTCTTTTTACCGATGCAGAAATCATTTCTTATATCGGTAACTGTCGATTTAATTTTTCGTTTATCCAATCTTTCAACTATATTCTTGAAACAATTAGGGAAAGGATTCAAACTTTGAGTTCCAGAAGCAATATCCATCAGAATCTTTTTGCCAAATTCAGTCAAGTTATCTGGCAAGGATTTGATTTTAGCCAGTAAATGTTTTATTGCGACAAACCAATAATATGATGTATGTGCTGTTCTTTGGGCGTATAATGTATCAACACTTATTTCAGACAACGCTTCGAACGCTATTTTATTGATATGATCGGTCAGGACATTGCTTATTTTAGTGGTCAAATCGTAAAAAGATGCGTCAGGAATTACATCTTTAATATTGTTCTTAGTGATATACTTATCCAAATCGGTATTCCACTCTGCTAAATGCTCGATAAATACCTCATCCGTTACACCTATTCTGTTCTTAATATCTTCAAATTGGGGCAATATGTCTGAGAGCAATAATTTATAGCCAAGTTTATGATTTACCATGTATTGTAGTGTTTCATTTAATAGCGGTATATTCCATCCCACACTATTTACTAATAAGTCTCCATGATCCACATAATAGTCCATGAGTTCTGCAACATATTTTATATCTCCACCCTCTATTAAGGAAACGGAATGACCATGTGCCAATTGCATGGCGACTAAATCGTAATATCCAGACTCTTTAATGTTTCGGCCATCAGTTTCTAATTCAGAATGCAACTGATTTATGTAGGTTGAATCTAACGTTACAGGTAAAGGTCTTTCTTCGTCAGATGCCAATAAACGATAGGTTGTAAATATAGCCCCTATATTATCTTTATTTACATTCTGTTCATCAATGCAATTCGTGATCGCTTGCAAAAGCGTTGGAAACGTATAGGTAGAATTATCTTTTAACGTTTTTACAATATCTGCATGGTCGAAATTATCGGGTAGTAAGTTTGCCAAATAATTATCGAGCGCCTCCGAATTTGTTGCTACTTGATAATATTTATATGCTTTAGTTGTCGCGTTATCCCGATAGGCAGCATCTGTTGCATTTGCAGCTTGAATATAATCGATAAATGTATTTGGCTTGACTGTTTTTGCTTCAATCAATGACGTAAAATCGCACGCCAACTTATTTTGCGCAATAAACCTGTCTATTGCATCTAACGTTTTGAAATAGTCGCCGCCATTGAAGTCATTGAACCGAACTATCTTCTTATATAATTGAGCAATCACATGGTTTTGGCTTTCCGTGTCTAAATGCAACAGCAGTTCTTGGTATTCGACAGGGAACACCTGCTTCTCTATGGATTCTTTTAATTTCAATTGTGCTATTCTTTGCCATACACGCAGAATAACATCGCTCTTTCGAGTTAATTTATGCAAACAATGTATAATCTTATCGATAAGCGCATTGTCCATACATTGTATAACTTCTTCTAATACAGTGTCAAATTGTTTATTAGTCTCTGCATATTGATTTATGTCGTGGTCTTCTTCTCCGTTGATGCAGCCTTCAATATATTTTTTCAATGGAATTTGTCGAGCATCTTCAACATCGACACCATATACCAAAGCTGCAATTTCGCGTTGTGTTTGCAGATCATTGTTAATTATTGTTTGAATGCCATTCAGATAGTCGCCGGACAATATTTGTTCTACTGGATTTGCCAGAATATCCGTCTTCTTCAAACAGAACAATGCTATGTTTATCATCAAAATTTCGTTACACCACTCTTGTTTAAGAGCGACCATCTCATTGATATATGATATAATTTCCCTAACATTGGCATTAGGATTTACCAATCTGAATATCCGATTTATAGTTTCTTTCGCTTCATTTTCTGTTTCTCCAAATGCTTCAACAAACAGTTTGTTGAATATACTTCGATAGTCGGTAATAACAGGAGGAGCAACACGATAAACAATAGGGAAAGTTTTATTGATAAAATACTTGGTCAGTTGTTTCGTTTGTTCGTCGGTCTCATCTCCGAATGCACAAGCTAAATGTGTTTCATCGAAAGGAATAACAGCCCAAACATTTTCAAAACCGCTATCGGCGAAGAACGTATGGATAGAAGACCATAATTCTTTTACTTTTTCAGCGGGGAGACGATCCATGTTGTCAAAAACAAGGACTAATTTACGTTGTCCTTTTTCCTTGATAAAATCAGAAATGTCTTGCATCCATGTTTTGAACTCGTAAACCGTTGGTTCGTCTTCGCTCAAAGTCTCATAGCAAACGTCCTTTTCGACTTTATCTTGATAAATAGCTAACATATAACTCCATCCATATTTATGATCTTTGCTATATGCCCATTTCCAAACGCACAATGCAATAAGAACTGGCAGTGCAGCTATGATAATAGACAATAAAGAAAACCACCATGTTGTGGGTGTAGGTTTTACTGCATACGCAATAAATGTAAATATCGGAGTTAAAACTGCAACCAAAAATGCCGCAACCATACCATTACTGATAAGGGGATATTTTTCGGTTACGGTCTCCGTTTTACGGGCTAATAAATATTTCAGCTTTTCAGACCATGATACGGTTTTCGTACCTCCACCTTTGACTTTTATTGTTGCATTTCCAGATAGGATACCATCATCAATAAGTTTGCTTGTAAGCAATTCCAATATAGAGCGGCGTTGCAAGTCCTCTTGATGTCCCCATGCGTCATACTCAAAAAAGTAATAGTCGTCTGATAATTCACGTTCCAACATTTTAACCACGTTGGATTTTCCAGATCCCCAAATACCTTCGATGCCGATAATTCGAGGTAAAGTACATTCCTCATCCAATGAATCATTCTGACAAAAATGGCGAGCAATAGTTTTTGCCAACCTTTCTTGCGAACCTCCATCGAATTTGTCAATACCACACGGTTTATTTTGGATAAACCGCGGATATTGCTGTTTGGATTGTAGTTTTGTTTCCATATACGTAATTTATTGATTATACGAACTCCAAATAATTCTCCCGATTTACCACATGAAACTCGGCATAGGGATAGGCTTCTTGGAAGGCTTTCGGTGCGGCCGGCATTTTATTTCCCCACTTGAACTCCAAGGCGGTAAGACTGTCGGCACTCTCCTCAATCAGGTCGATTTCCTGTTTGTCGTAGGTGCGCCAGAAATAGAACTCCCTGTGCAGTCCCTCATTGAAGTTCGCTTTGCGCCGCTCTCCGATGATGTAGTTCTCCCACAGCGCACCGACATCCTGCCGAATGGCCAGCGGTGAGAAAGCCCCGATAATGGCATTGCGAATGCCGTTGTCGTAGAAGTACCACTTGCCAGCTTTTGTAACCTCCTTGCGTAGGTTACGCGAATAAGCCCCCAGACGATAGATAACGAAGACCTTTTCCAATAGGTCGAGGTATTTTTCAACGGTCGTCTTGCTCATGCCGAGTTGTTTACCTAACTCTTCGTAAGAAACTTCGCTGCCCAACTGAAAAGCTATCAATCGCAGTAGATCGCGCATCTTGCTCGAATTTTTTAAGCCGTCAATTGCTAAGATATCTTTAAGCAGGTATGCACCGACAATATCACGTAGGTAGTCTGTTTTACGTTCATAGTTCTCCATCATTACTACTTCGGGATAGGAACCGTAAATCAAGCGCGCTTCGAGGTTCTGGCGGGTTTCAAGTGCCGTTTCCGTCTGTGCGATTTCCCGTTGCGAGAATGGTGTAAGGAGAAATTGCGTACTGCGGCCGACCAACGGTTCACCAGTCTTATTCAGCAAATCGAATGACGAAGAACCACTTGCCAAGACACTTATTCCCGGTATTTCATCAACTATCAACTTCAGAATACTACCGATTTGTGGTATGTTCTGTGCCTCATCAATAGCCAGCAAATCAATACCATCCAATAAATGCCGATAATTGGCTATTGAGCGATTCTCCAATAGTGCTAATGTGTCGTAGTCTTCGCCGTTGAGCATCATCGTCCTACCTGAATAGTTGTCCACAATTTTACGCATCATTACCGTTTTACCAACACGGCGAGCACCAAAAATCAGTACTGCTTTATTGGGCGCGATTCGTGCTGTAATCTTCTCTTGAAGTATTCTATTTACTGTTTCCATACCTTATAAAATATAATGCAAAGATAATCATATTTTTTTAATTGGCGAATTTTACAAAAAAAACGGGCTATTAAATGGCGATTTTTACAACCACAATCTTATGGAAGTTGTTTCATTGTTTTTAGTAATGATATATGTTCATACTATGATGACTCAATAATTTACCAGACATACGTTTCTGAAATTTGTCCTTATAGGAATGAAAAACTCACATATATTGTGCTAATTAATATATAATTAAATGAAAATAAAAAGACAGGATACGAGTATTCCTGTCTTCTCATATGTAATGGATATTTTTTTATTTTCTCATCCGCTCCAACTCCTCATCACGCAACATTCTCTCGTTCAGTTTTTCCTGCATCCTGTCAATGAAATAGGTGCGGCTTTCGTTCTTCCGGCGTTTGATATCAGTGTAGAAGCGGTAGCAGTCTTTAGAATCAACCCCGAATATCTTATAGAGAAGTGGGGCGAGCTGTTTGAGCGGCATATTGCCGTTGTTGATGCAGCCCATCACGTC